>JAGUXE010000044.1 GCA_020061995.1 Ignavibacteriales bacterium
AACTGCCAGTAATACACATTGGCATAGACATAAGTCAGACAACGTCAGTTTTGGAGTTAATTTCTGTGCAATATATTTGTTGCATTTTTATCCCAAGATTTTTTTAAGATTTGAATTAAGCACGGCAAAAGGGAATGTATTTGGAGTTGGTTATGCCTGGTCATTTTATTAAAAAGATGGAGATCTTATGAAATATTTAATAATTCTATGCATCAGTATAATGTGGTTTGGATTTGTTGGTTGTGCATCATCAGAAAGCGTCTCAAGGCTTGAATTGAGAATGGTTGAATATGAAAGCAAGTTCGAATCACTTACTGAAGAAGTGGGTATGTTAAAATCCAATAATGATTTATTATCAGATCAACTTCATGATTTAAAAGGGTTAATCTATAACCCGTCTACACAACCAAATCAGTCAAAAGAAAATATAGTAACCGACACTTTAAAAGCAAAAAAAAAGACTATTGAAAAAACACAATGCAAAGCTATCACCAAAAGCGGTACCCAATGCAAACGATCTACACAACCGGGTTCAGACTTTTGCTGGCAGCATAGTGGGAATAAAACACCAACAGTAAATAAGGAAAAGTCAACAGTTACTCCACCATCTTCAGATCGTACAATCCAGACCGGACCAAGAGGAGGACAATACTATTTGAATTCGAGTGGCAAAAAAGTATATGTTAAGAAGAAGAAATAAGCTTTAACCCATGGCATTTCACTACAAACCTAAGAACAGTAAAACCTGGCGTATTGGATACCGCAAAGATGGCAAGCAAGTCAGCGTTTCAGCTAATACCCGGAATGAAGCAGAGGCACGTAAAAAAGCAAAAGAATTAACTGCAAAACATAACCTCGGAATGAATCTAGAGCGTCTCATTAAGGCTTCAGACCAAAACATGAAATTATCTACCGCCTACACAATCTTCACTTCTCAAAAGCAGCTTAAAAAGAATACAAAATTAATTTATAAGCTGAGTATTGATCATCTAATAAATGCAATCGGAGATAAACCGTTAATCATCATAAGAGAGAATGACAATTATCTTCTTCATAACTATTTAGACACTCGTAAATTTATTGCTCCTAACACAAAAAAAGAGAAATCACTCTCCATCAATGCAAAAGCTACTTATCTAAGATATATACATGCATTCATCAATTTTTTAATAAAAAAGAAACTGATGAATGAAAATCCTTTTGTATTGATAAAACCGGAGAAGAAAGAAGTCTCTATTATTCCACAAGACCACCTTCAGCAAATTTTTGAGGATATAAGAAAAACCAATCAACAGCATTACAATATTGTCAAGATTAAGTATCTAACTGCATTGCGAGCCGGAGAACTGATAACCCTAACAAACAAATCGTTTGATCTCTTGAAAAGAGAAGTTCATATTAAAAACGAGAAAGCTAATCGGAATGATACGATTTCCATGCCCGGGGATTTATACGAGTTTCTGCGTACAATCGGTACAAGTGACTCACAAAAATTTTTCCCAAATTTAACTTATGATGTTATAAAAGGTTTTTGGTCCCGATCCATGAGAAGATTAAATTTTGATTATAACATTCACATGTTAAGAAAAACACGAGGGAGTGAACTTGCAGAAAAGGGAGTGTCACCCTTCACTTTAAAATCATTTATGCGTCACGAATCAATTCGCACAACAGAACAATTCTACATCTCCACCAACATCAAAAAAGCAACAGAAGAAATCGATTCAAAACTTAACAGTCAATAATGCTATAAACTTGACAGCAAACTTGACAGCGAAATGAGATTCAATTAGGTATGAATAGAACTATTTGACAAAGCATTTGAAACCCTTCAAAACAATAAAAGTGCGAAAACAATTCATTTCCGCACTTTTATCGAGCCAACTATCGGAGTCGAACCGACGACCTGCTCATTACGAATGAGTTGCTCTACCAGCTGAGCTAAGTTGGCGCTATAAACTATAAGATCAAAAACTTAAAGAAATCTAAGACCTATCGTAATTTCTTTTTATGACGATTCTTTCTGAGTCTTTTTTTTCTCTTATGTGTTGACATTTTGTGGCGTTTTCTTTTACGTCCGCAAGGCATGGTTCCTCCAATTCATTTAATTTTTTAATGTGATTCTAATAAATGTCGTGCTTTTTGAGCTATTTCGGTTCCGGGGTTTAGGTCAATTGCTTTCTTAAACCATCGATTAGCAATTTCAATATTTCCCTTTGATAAATTAACTATTCCTAAATTCAAATGTCCTATCTGATGGATAGGATTTATTTTAATGGCTTTTTCCATATTTGCTATAGCTTCATCATGCTGTTGAAGTTCGAAATAACAGACTCCCATATCTACCAATACATCCGGCTCATTCGGGTTTTTCACTAAATATTTTTTATAGTTATCAATCGCCTCTGAAAATAATCTCGAATCCATTAAGAGGTGAGCCAAATCTAAAACAGCATTTAAATTTTCAGGATTATTTTGAACAACATCTCTAAGTCTGTTAATTTGTTGTAGATTATTTAAATCAACAGAAGGATTATTTTGAAGTTGATTAGTTTGTCCAATATTATTCTCAACAACTTTCTTCGCATCAAATACTCCGGCACTGTAAAGGATAAGAATACCTATTACAATTACTCCTGCAATAATCATAAACAACTTTTTTTCATCAAGTGAACTTGTTTGTTGAACCGATTCGGTTTTTGGTTGAATTTTTTGAGTATTCTTTTTTTTCTGTATTTGCTTTTTTAACGGTTGTAAGTTCGCACTTTTAGTTTTTTCAATCGGAGTTTCTGATTTTTTCGATATTGATTTTGAAACAACTTCAGCGGTTGGTTCCAACTTTATACCACATCCAAAACAAAAATTGCTTCCAATAGCGTTTTCATCACCACATGCTGCACAAATTAAAAAATCCTTTACTTCAGTTTGAAGTTCAGCCTCAACCAACGGGACGGTATTTTCGACACCGCATTCCGGGCAAAATTTAAATTCTCGTTCAAATTCAAAATTACATGAGTTACAAATAAATGACATTTTATTCTTGGGTTTCTTTCATACCTGAATCTACTAACATTTTTAGATCTTTAGAAAACTTGAAAACAGGGACATAATGTTCGGGGACAAATACTTTCTCTCCTGTTTTTGGATTTCTCGCATATCTAGAATTTTTTTTCTTCACTTTATAAGTTCCAAATCCACGTATTTCTATTCCCTTACCATTCTTTAAAGATTCTATAACACTGTTAAAAAATCCCTCGATAACTGCCTCAGTCTCTAATTTAGTTAAACCGGTTCCTTGTGCAACGATATCAACAAGATCTGCCTTTGTCATTAAATTTCCCTTAACGATCTAAGTTATTAAAAATCAAGCAGTTAAAATAAAAAATTCAGTTTTGAAATGCAATTTTTGTTTGAAATATTAATTTTCTATGTTGGCTACCGAATTTTCACTAAATTGATTAAGAATTCTATCTGTCTCAATATGATACTTACTCTCAAATTAGGACGTTAAAAGTAATCTATTTGCTCAAAAACAGAACGAAAATCAATTGGCATAACTATTGCTTCATTAGTAACAAATAATTGAATTTGAAAATAGAGGAATAGAAAATGGAACTTATACCGATAATAAAACTCGCTTTGGTAGTCGTCTCCGGAGTAGTAGGCATATTTATGATTGTTTCATATTTTATCTATAAGATAAAAAATTTCAAAGTTCCAAAAAGGACAGAAAAGCAAAGTCCGGTTGTAAAACAGTTTGTAACTTCTTCACATAAAATCAAAACACAAACTTTACAGACTCCTGCAATCGCACAACAGGATCAGGCTTATTATATACCTCAAAGAAAAGCTCATGAAAGTATCTCTAAACAGAAGCAGAATTTGGCACCAAGAGAACGTTTTCAAGTTCTAAATAATCAAAGCGTTGATTTACGCCCGGCATTAATTAACGCCGAACAAGAAAGAGCCTTTTATCAACCAGGGACAAATTATAATGTTTTCACCCCCACTCACACAGCAAGAAGTTTATTTGACCGCTATTCTCATAGTAATGACCGCTTACATAAGCTAAAATTTAATGGGAACGCTTAAAAGAATTAAAAAAAACCGGAATAAAAACTCCGGTTTTTTTTTGTTTGATTAAATATTAATAGACTCTATTCCGAACCATCTTCTCTGAATCATACGGAGCTTTTTCACCACCAAGATACTTATGGAACCACTCAAGATGTGAGTTATAATATAAAGGCATACTTTTTAGATGACTTGGCCAATGTCCGTCGTTCTTGAAAATAATAAGTCTTGAATCAATCCCCTTTTTTTGTAAAGCTGTGAAATATTCAAGACTCTGATTAAAAGAAACGCGGAAATCTTTTTCACCACTAATTATCAAAGTTGGGGTTGAGAAATTGTTAACATAGTTTGATGGTGAGAACTTTTTATATAAATCCGAGTTCCAAGGACTCCCATTAAGATCCCACTCAGGGAACCATAATTCTTCTGTAGTTCCGTAGAATGATTCGAGATTATACAGGCTCATCATACTAACAAAACATTTATATCTTTCCGGACTTTTAGCCTGCAGCCAATTCATCATATAACCACCATACGACCAACCCATCGCACCAATTCTATCTTTGTCAATATATGGCAATTTAGAAAGATGGTCAGTTACAGCAATAACATCTTCATAAACTTTACCTCCCCAATCTTTTGAAATTGCGGCTGTATATTCTTGACCATAACCAGTTGACCCATGCGGATTAGGAAAAGCGACGACATATCCATAACCGGAATAAACTTGACCGTCACCTCTAAATGCATCCATCCATTGGCTTTGTGGTCCACCGTGAACATTAACAATCAAAGGATATTTTTTATTAACATCGAAGTTATGAGGTTTGACTATAAAAACATGGACTGGTTTTCCTTCAGCACCATTTATCCACATCTGTTCAGCTGGAACAAAATTAACTTCTGAAAGTAAGTCGTCATTGAATGAAGTTAGTCTTTTTTCATTAGCGGTTGAAATATCAAAACTATAAATTTCAGCCGGCAGGTGCATCAAACGATATGTATAATAGAGTGTTTTATCATCGTGAGAAATTTCATATCCACCAATACTAATATCTCTAGTTATTTTTTCGAATTTCTCTGTTTTAGTATCTAACTTAAAAATTGGACTGTAACCTTTAACATCTCCGCTGAAATAAATCGTTTTGGAATCATTTGCCCAAATAAAATCGTTAATCCAATTATCAAATGATTCTGTAATAATTTTATCTTCACCGGTTGCTCTATTATAAAGAGAAATTCTAAATTTATCTGCTTCAAAACCGGGAATAAGTTGTTTTCGATAAGCAAGATATTTACCATCGGGTGAATAAATTGGAGTTCCATCCCAAGCTTTATTTTTTTCGGTGAGATTTTTTAATGATTGATCTTTAATTGAATAAAGCCAAATATCAGAATTCGTTGTAGTGGCTTGATCTTTTTCGCGATTCGAAACCAATGCTATTTCATTCCCATCCGGAGAAACTGCAAAACCGATTCCTCCTCCAAGCATAAAAATAGGCGTATGATATTTTCCGGGAGTGATATCTTTGTATTCTTTACTCTTTAAATCGAAAAGAAATGTATGTGTATATTTTCCTTCGATTGTAAATGTCCAATGCCGGTATAATAGTTCATCAGCTAAATATGCTTGTACGGGACCGTCAGAGGTTGCTTCGCTATTTATTTTATTACATTCCTGATCTACTCCGCAATCGGGATAAACTTCAGCCGAGAAAAGTAGAAATGAAAAATCATTCGAAAAAACCGGAGAAGATATTCCGCCGTAAAATGAAGTTAACTGTTCTTCTTTTTTATCTTCAATGTTATAACTGAATAACTGATTAAAATCTTCAACACTTCTTTCAAAGTAAATTGTTTTATCATCTATTCCCCAAAAAGGAGAAGATGCTTTTTCTTTTCCGAAATCTATTTTAGTCTGTTCACTGCCGTCAGAATTCATAATAAACATAGTTGTTGTTGATTTTCCCTTTTTCATATCAGGTTCACTTACAGTAAAGAGTAATTTCTCTCCTGATGGGGAAACATGAGGAGCCGAAACTCCCTTAACTCGATAAATATCATCAAGAGTTACTCCCCTTTTTTGTGGAAGTAGAATTGATGTAAATACAAAAAGAGTCATCAATAATAATTTAAATCTTATTTTCATTTAATTTCCTCGATTTATGTTATGAAATATTATTTTACTAAAACCATTTTCTTTGAAGTAATTTTTTCTTTCGCTTTCAATGTATAAAAATAAATTCCGCTTGTTAATGAAGATGCATCAAATTGCAAATTATGAATACCGGGGTTCATTACTTCATTTATCAAAGTTTTAACTTCATTACCAAGCATATCGAAAACTTTCAATGATACGAATTCTTCATTCGGTATTTGAAAGGAAATTGTAGTAGTCGGATTGAATGGATTTGGATAATTTTGACTCAGACTAAATTCAAAAGGAATAATCTCAATTCTATTCAGGTTGTAATAGGTAAAATTACCATTAAAATCAATTTGCTTAATTCGATAATTATACGTTCCGCTAATTAAAACATCATCTCGAAACTCGTAAGATGAAACTTGTGCCTCTGTTCCTTTGCCTTTAACCATCCCAATGATCTTCCAATCGGTAAAAGTTTTATCTTCATCAATTAATTGACTTTGAATCTCGAACCCGAGATTATTTGTCTCCGTAACGGTTTGCCAATTGATTGTTACTGTAGTACCATGAACAAATATTCTCTGATTAATTAACTCAACCGGAATAATAGCATCAGCAATAGTTGAAAAATAACCTAAAGGAGCAGTCATCGGTTTTGTTATTTGTTTTACAGAATTACTTATTGCCGAAATATAGTAGACAATTTTTGTCCCTGTGCTTTGCAGAGGGATGTAACCGAAGAATTCATTATTACTTAACAATTGCATATCTGATGATTGAAATTGAATATCTTCTTCCCTTTTCCAAAACACCTTAGCTGATGCAATACCGCTTATAGTTTTTATAACCGCTCTAATTTCAATTCCATTATCAGTTTGAGGCGAAGTTGGTTGTTGTTTATGAGTAATGTAAATCGGTTCCTTAACTCCAACCTCTTTGGTGATACAATGAATAGTACCTAAAGCTGAGATTATCCCATTAGAATTAATCCCAACCACATTATAACCGGGGAGTGCTTCACGATAAATTCGCAATGCAGTTGTATCGTACTGAAGATCATACGTAGGAATGATTATCGTTTTATTTACAAATACAGAATTTGTGAAAGTCCGATATTGTCCTCCTCCGCTTGGATATCTGCCAGTAGCATCAGGAGGCATAGGAATTCTGATAACTTTGTAAGGTCTGCCAAATGGACTTTGGAAATTTGTCAAAACATAAGTTAAGTTAGCTTCAATTTGTGGTCCATCAGAAATTCCGGTTGGGTAATGCCCGACAAGCAAAGTCTCTTCATCCAACAGTTTCATGTGCATATCAATATGATGAATTTCATCATAAGGAAGAGTATTCATTTTGATGAATCTCGTTATTCCCATAAATTTTTTCATTATTGAATCTATCTGAGCTTCGGTTTTGGTGGGGTTTTCGGTAAGAACTAATTTAGAGGCAAAGC
>JAGUXE010000095.1 GCA_020061995.1 Ignavibacteriales bacterium
ACAGTGGAAAAGAAATTTGGGAAAAGAAGTTAAAAAAATTGAAATTAGTTTTCACTAATCAGGAAGTTAACAAGTTAGCATTAAATGCTAAATATGATAATCTTAGACAATTTCTTGCTGCGGTAGGTAGAGGAAAAGTAAACCTTGATGAAGTATTGACTTCAACATCAGAAAAAGAAAAAAAAGTAAAAGACCCGATTACAGAATTTGAAAATTTCGCGAATATTGCTCGTTCAAGTGGAGGTGACCTTGTTGTAAATGGGGAAGATTTTAAAATGATGTTCTCATATTCTAAATGTTGCAACCCAATTCCAGGGGATCCTGTAGTCGGTTACATTAGTACCGGTGATGGAATTAAGATACATCGTAAGAATTGTAAAACCTTGTTGCATATTTCTGAACGAGAACCGGAAAAAATTGTTACAGTAGAATGGCCTAAAATCGAAGGTTCTTCTTTTATTGTTGGAATAATTCTAAAAGGTGAAGATTCACCCGGATTATTAAATGAAATTTCACACTCTATTGTCTCCTTTCAAAATACAAATATCAAATCTATAAGTATTGATACTAAAGATTCAACTTTTGAAGGTTCCGTTACTTTGTATGTACAAAATCTAGATCATCTGTTTCGAGTTATGGAAAGATTAAAAAAGATAAAAGGTTTATATTCAGTACAACGAATGGATATGTCAATTTAATGGATGAACTTTCTACAGAAAAGAAATTATCGAGAATTTTAGCAATTGATTATGGACGAAAGAGAATTGGTATTGCCATTTCTGATCCAATGCGGGTTTTCGCTTTCCCACTAATTACAATTCAAAATAGTCATACATTATTCAAAGATTTGTCTAAAATTTTTGAGGAAAAAGAAATTGGTGAAGTTGTCCTAGGAATTCCAACTACAGAGATGGGGGAGAAATCCATTCTTCATGATGAAATAATTCGTCTAAAAGAAAAGATTGAAAAAGTTTTCTCAGTTCAAGTTTATCTTTGGGATGAGAGTTTCTCTTCATCAATTGCAACTGAAATAATTATTCAAACGGTCAAAAAGAAATCGAAGAGACGAGATAAATCACTCATTGATAAAAATGCAGCAGCAGTAATATTAACAGAGTATTTGAATTCAAAGTAGATAGTTTTAATAGGTAATTAAATTAAAACTTTCTAATTGACATTTATAGGCATCTGCTTTATTTTTCAAATACTAATAACATTAAATATGGAGTAAAACTTATGTCACTTGACGCACTCGGAATGATCGAAACAAAAGGATTAGTCGGGGCAATAGAAGCAGCCGATGCTATGGTAAAAGCCGCAAAAGTTGAATTAATAGGAAAAGAAACTATTGGTGGTGGATTTGTTACGGTCATGGTTAGAGGAGATGTAGGCGCTGTTAAAGCCGCAACTGATGCAGGCGCAGCCGCAGCTCAAAGAGTCGGTGAATTGGTATCGGTTCACGTAATTCCAAGACCTCACACTGAAGTTGAACTTATTTTACCAAAACGTACTAAATAATTTTTATGTCCCAAGCTCTTGGTTTAGTAGAAACAAGGGGATTGGTAGGAGCAATTGAAGCAGCTGATGCAATGGCAAAAGCTGCTAATGTTAAGATAATCGGAAGAGAAAAAGTTGTTCCTGCTTTAATAACCATTAAGTGTATCGGTGATGTTGCTGCTGTAAAAGCCGCAGTTGAAGCCGGTGCAGCCGCTGCTCAACGAGTTGGTCAACTGATTTCTACACATGTAATCCCTCAACCCGATTCACAACTCGAACAATTCTTTCCTGAGATCAGAGAAGTTGATTCAAATCCTGAAAAACCTGCAAAACAACGTAAGATTAAGGAACCCCTTCCACATCAAACAGTCGAAGTTGAAACTGTCATGATAATTGAAGAATCAAATAGTGATTTGAAGGAAAAATCTATAAGTGTTGATGAGATCTCTAAAGAAAAAATTGATTTAGAAACTAGTGATGAGACCAATGCTACATTAAAAAATGAGATGGTATCAAATGATGTTCATCATTCAGTTGAAAAAATTCCACTCGAAGAAGAGCCTGAAACTTTTGTGGCATCTGTTGAAGAAAGCATCCCAATAGTTAAAATAAAAAATCCAAAAAAAAATAAAAAAAATGCATCCACTCCGACAACTCTTTTTGATGAGTTTGCTGTAGACAAAAATCATCTTGAAAAACTAAAAAGAGAAGCATTGGCAGAATTATTACTTGAATCAGATGAAACAATTTCAAAAGAAGAATCAATAGTTGAATCTATATCTGATCTTATTGATGAAGTTGATCATTTAATTTTGGAGGATCAAGTAGATTCAACTATCGAGATAAATGAGAATAGAGAATCTACGGGTGAGTTAGAATCTGAATTAGAAAGTGATCATATAGATATAGCTTCTAAAATTAGTGATATCAACTCCCTTAATGTTCATCACTTAAGAAAATTAGCAAGACAAACCCCAAATTTCCCAATACAAGGGAGAGAGATTTCCAAAGCAAATCGAAGCACCCTACTTGCTTTATTCAATAAATTAGTTTGATATTCTTTCCTTGATTTCAGTTATAAATTTTAAATCTTTTTCGGTTATATTTGCTATATGAAGAAGAACTTACATATAATCATTATTTCAACTATTTTCTCTCTAATCATTTGGGTTTCAATCTCCCTTTCAAATGAATATTTCTCTTCGTTGAAAATTCCAATCAAAATGATAAATATACCTGACGGTTATGGAATCGCATCAAATATACCGGATGATTTTACTATACGGATAAAGGGAAGGGGATGGAAATTGTTCGGGATGAACTTTGCAAGTGATTATGAATATTTAGTCTCTGCCGACAATAAATTTGGGAAACTAGTATTAAGATTCAGTAATTCACTTTCAGAAAATTCTTGGTTGACTTCTGATATTCAAATAATAGATTTTTCACCCACTACTTTTGAATTGAAGATTGAAAAATTGTTAACCAAAAAAGTAAAAATCGTCCCTCTAATTGAGCTTGATTATAAAGATGGTTTTGGGTTAGCATCTGATATTAAATTTATTCCTGATTCGGTGACTGTCAAAGGTGCAGAATCAATTATTAATAATTTAGATGCAGTGACAACTGACTTACAAAGATTTGAGAACCTTGAATCTAATGTTTCAGATTACATTAATTTGAAAACTATTCCTAAAATAAATTTCGCAACAAATAATTTAAAGATTGTATTCGATGTACAAAAAATTGTTGAAAAGGAATTTAGCAATCTCGAAGTAAAAGTTTTAGATCTGCCTTCTGATAGAGATGTGCTTTTATTACCTGATAAATTAAGCGCCTCTTTGCGTGGAGGAATAAATATTATTAGTAAAATTCAACCGAATGAGATCAGATTATTTATCGATTATAGCGAACTTGTAGCCGATACACTAGGAAGCATAATGCCTGCTTATGATGTACCTCCTCATTCTCAATTAGTCTACACCAAACCGGATAGAATCCGTTATATTATAAAGAAATATTAAATATGTTTATATCTTTTGAAGGAATTGATTTTTGTGGAAAATCAACTCAAATTAAATTATTAAAAGAATACTTGGAAAACCGAGGCAAAATTGTAAAAATTATTAGAGAGCCCGGTGGTACTGAAAT
>JAGUXE010000343.1 GCA_020061995.1 Ignavibacteriales bacterium
CAGAATGGATGATGTGATCTTTGAGGAGTTTAAAGGTACAGGCAATATGGAAATTGTACTTAATCGTGACCTTAGTGATAGAAGAATCTTCCCTGCATTAGATGTTAATCGCTCAGGTACAAGGCGCGAAGAATTACTGATGAAAGAAGACGACCTTGCTAAAGTCTGGATTTTACGAAAAATATTGAGTGATTTTGCTCCTGTCGAAGCGATGGAGTTCCTTCTTGATAAAATGAGAGGAACACGTAATAATAAAGAATTCCTTTCTGTAATGAATAGTTAGAGGTTTATTGTGGTATCATATCGATCTTTGATTTTAGTGTTAATTGTCTTCTCTTTTTTTCAATTAATATTGATGGGGCAGGTAAGTGATACTACAAAATATCCCTGGCCTATCGGATCGATGAACCAACAGATTAATATCGGAGGTACATTTGGTGAATATCGTAGCACAAGTACAGCGGGGCATTATCATAATGGTACCGATGTTTCCGGTGCGGCTGGTACTCCTGTTTATGCAGTCTTACCCGGAATCGTAAGAGTTGCTTATCATGACGGATCAACGGGTTACGATTCTTATGTTAGAGTTGAAGCAACTATCAACGGTCAGTCCAAACACATAACCTACTATCATACAATACCTACAGTTTCGGTTGGACAGTCAGTCACATTTGGTCAACAGATTTCAACAATTGCAATCGATCATGTGCATTTAATAGAGTATCGACTCGGAACCGGAGTTTCGAGCACACATTTAAATGCGATTCGCCCTGACGGTGGACTTGTTCCTTATGTTGACACATGGAAACCTTATATTCGTTATGTTAAATTCCATATTGATAATTCGACAACTCTACTTTCTCCAACACAGCTCGGGGGAAAAGTTGATATTATTGTCCATGTGGAAGAAGGAAATGGAACTTCATCGGCTGCATTAAACAATGGCACTTACGAAATCGGTTATAAAATTCTTTCCGAAGATAGACAAACGGTGGTATATAATCCTGCAGATAACGGATTGAGATTCAGATATTATAATAAACCTGCAGATGGTTATGTTAACTATAACTACTATCAACCAGAGTCTAATACATCCAAACATGTATACATAGTAACAAACGGTGCCGGTGCAAGTTATGTTGCAACAAATCAAATGGTACTTAATAATTTTTGGGACACAGATGCGTTGCCTTATGGTGCTTTTACTGTTATGGTTTTTGCAAAGGATACACGAGGAAATGCAGATACGGTTTATATCCCGGTGTCAACAACAGAGCAAGACTTAATTCCCCCCGGACAAACGCATCTTCGTTATGTCAAAAAAGATTCGACAAATTATTTCTCATTAGCATGGCAAGAACCTGCTGATCAAGATGTAAAGGGGTATAGATTATTCTACAGCTTTAACGGAATCACTTATCAGTTAAGAGATAATGAAACTGCTTTACCAAAAGGAACAACTCAAAAACAATATTACTTTAATCAATCTCTTCCACTTTATTTTAAGATTGTAGCGATCGACACAGTATTTATTCCAAATGTAAGTACTCAGTCAGATGTCTATGGTGTTAGAATGTTAAATGATGGAAATAAAATACTGATAGTTGATGGTTTTAATCGATATGGCGGAAGCGGAAGTTGGGCTCAACCTTATCATGATTTTGTCATTAAACATGGAGAGGCATTAAACCTTAGTTTTGAGTCTTGTCATCATACTGAAATAGTTGCCGGGAATTTTAATCTTAATGATTATGATGTAGTAATTTGGATATTGGGGGATGAATCATCAACCGATCAGACTTTTACTTCTGTGGAACAAACCAAGGTAAAGAGTTTTCTTGAAAATGGGGGAAAACTATTTGTCTCCGGTTCTGAAATAGCATATGAACTTGGTGGTTCATCAGCGACAACTTCAAGTCGAGATTTCCTTGAAAATTATTTAAAAGCTAAATATGTTGCTGATGATTCCAATATCCTTACTGTTTCTGGTTTTCCCGGTTCGTTTTTTAATAATGTAAATTTCAGTTATGGTCAAACATCAACAGGAGCTGCTTATAATGAAGATTATCCTGATGTAATAGACACAATTAATAATAGTCTTCCAGCACTTCGTTACGGTACAACAAGTTCATTAGCCGGTATAAGTTATCAAGGTAAATTTGGAAACTCGGAACAAGTGGGTTCACTGATTTATTTGGGTCTCCCTTTTGAGACCATAACAACTGGTGCCGAAAGATCTTACCTAATGAGTAAAGCGATGCAATACTTCGGTTTAATTCCTGTAGGTCTACAGTCTGAGTCTGATAATAGTGTTACAACTTTTTCTTTAAATCAAAATTATCCTAATCCTTTTAATCCTTCAACGGTCATTTCTTTTTCAATACCAAAAAAAGGGATAGTAAAACTTCGCGTTTATGATATTTTAGGGAGTGAAATTGTCACTTTAGTGGATGAAGAAATGAATGCCGGAAATTATAGTTTTGATTTTAATACAACCAATATTAACACAAACATTGCCAGCGGAATATTATTATATCGTTTGGAAACAGAAGGTTTCGCACTAACGAAAAAAATGATTTATTTAAAGTAGATTCTTATGTACAATAAGATTTATCTGCTTCTTTTAGTCTTACTTCTATTTGGGAAAACTACGTTTGCTCAGAATTTTCCTCTCGGAATTTACTCCGAATACAGTATCCTTCCATACGACTCAGCAAACATTATTTTATATTATTCATTTCGAGTCAATAATTCCTTCCTCGTATTTGAAAAAGAGGGAAATGATTATAAAGCAAATTTCTCGGTTATCGTTGAAATTTATGATTCGACTAATACATTTATAAAACGTGAATCATTTGAAAAAACCCTTTCCGCGACATCGTTTGCTGAAACAAACTCGAGTGAAATATTTAACGAAGGATTTTTGTCATTCGTTTTAAAGAGTGACAAATTTAATATTTTCCCTATTTATACTGATCATAATTCAAGAAGAGAATTAAAACTCAGAAATCATGTTTTGTTTCCAAGAGAATTATTAAAACAGAAGATTCTCTCACCTATAGTTGTTGAAGAAAAAGAAATAAATTCTACAAAACAGATTTTATTAACAAATTATGACGGTTCTATTCCTTTCTCGAATAAATCTTACACGCTTCTTTTTCCCGTGACGGATAAAAATATTGATTCTCTATTTGTAAAAATAGATACAGAATCGGATACTATAAGTTTTGTATTGTCAGAATTTGTTGATGGTTCGGTTGTTATGGAAAAAGGAGATTTTATAAATATTGATATAACCAAAGGGGGATATCAGACACGCAATTTTTTTCTGAGAGATTTCAGCTATAAACTTATTGAGGGGAAAATTAAAATTAGGGGAAGTCTGAACAAAAACAATAAAACCCCTTCAATTTTTCATCGGGAAGTGAAATGGATAAATAAA
Organism: Ignavibacteriales bacterium; assembly: GCA_020061995.1. Next base: position 3,443 of record JAGUXE010000343.1, read on the forward strand.
CCAAAATCACTCGACAATATTGATTTTGCAATTAAAATGCTCGGTTATATCGAATCCGATGCTATTGTAAATTCAATAAAAAAAGCAAAGTTGGAAAAAACAGCTCTCTTCAATTATTGGGATAAAATTGATCCTTCCAGAGAGACAAAATTTAATGAATTGATGGATGAATTCTATAAAAGAGTCGATTATACAATTGACAATTTTACCACAGTGGGTGTAAAAAACGGTGCTGAATCTGATCGCGGAAAAGTATGGATTGTGTACGGTAAACCGACCGACATACTAAGATCCAATTCCACTAATGGACGGGTTTCTGAAATCTGGAGTTATGATAATCTTCGTAAGACATTTACTTTTATTGATAAGTCAGGTTCAGGCAAATTTGATCTTGTTGAAGTGAAATGAGATTTGTATTTACGATAGGAGATATTAACGGAATCGGTCCTGAGATTGTTTTAAAATCAATTGCAAAACTTAAAACAAAATCAAACGACCATTTTATTATTATTGCCCCGTTTGGACTCATCAATGAAACTTCGAGTCATTTAAAATCAAAGTTAAAATTTAAACCCGTTTCTAAGGTTGAGGGAACTACTAATAACCCTGACATCATTACAATTCTTGATCAAAAAAAATATAATCTCACTATGGGAAATCCCACGAAAATATCTGGTGAAATTTCCTTCGATTCAATTATTAAATCTTTTAATCTAATAAAAAATGGTTTTGCTGATGCGGTCATAACTGCTCCAATTTCAAAAACTGCATGGAATTTAGCAGGTTATTCTTATCCGGGGCATACTGAATTATTTGCCGAGTTATCCGGTTCGAAAAATTTTGTGATGATGTTTCTTTCAAAACGAATGAACGGTTCATTAATGACCATTCACGAACCTATAAAAAAAGTTCCAAAACTGATTACTACAACACGGTTAAATAATCATCTGCAAATTGTATCAAATACTTTACGTAATGATTTGAATTTAGGAAACTTCAAAATTGCATTGTTAGGATTAAATCCTCACGCAGGGGAAAACGGAAATATCGGCAAAGAAGAAATGGATGTTGTAACTCCATTTGTAAAAAATAATTCAGATGTAGTTGAAGGACCATTTCCTGCAGATGCTTTTTTTGCGAATAAATCCGAAAAGAATTACAACTTAGTAATCGGAATGTATCATGATCAACTTCTCATTCCATTCAAAATGATGAACTTCAGTTCGGGTGTTAATTATACTGCCGGATTACCGATTGTAAGAACTTCACCGGATCACGGGACTGCATATAATATCGCAGGAAAAATGATCGCGGATGAATCAAGTATGGTTGAGGCATTTAATTATGCCAAAAAAATTGTGATAAAAAGAAAACGAATCACTAAATAGTGTTAACCAAAACAGAAAAATATTCGATACTTGCAGAAGTTTATTCTCATCTTATGAGGAAAGTTACTTATGATAAATGGGCTGAATATTTGACAGATTTAATCGATCCATATTTTGATGAAACAGCATCTGTTCTCGAAATAGCAGGGGGAAATGGTTCATTAGCAAATCACCTTTCAAAAAATTTTAATAATTACTTACTTACAGATCTTTCGTTTGAAATGTTAAAGAGTAATCAGATTAAAGAAATTCCATCGGTTGCTTGTGATATGATTAACCTCCCATTCAAGAAAAAATTTGATATTATTGTTTGTGCATTTGACAGTATAAATTATATACTAAGTAAAAAGAAACTTCAAAAGTTATTCACGGAAGTTTATAACATTTTGAATGTGGATGGAATTTTCCTTTTTGATGCAAGTTTAGAAAAGAATAGTAGAATGCATGCGTCAAAAAAATGTCGTGTTTCAAAATTTAATAATATTAGATATGAGCAGAACTCATATTTTATTGAATCAAAACGACTTCACGTGAATGAATTTAAAATATTCATGGATGACGGAAAAATCTTCAACGAAAAACATTATCAAAAAATATTTCTTTTAAATGATTATTTTTATGCAATTGATAAAGCGAATCTTTATGTTTCAAATTGTTATGAAAATTTCGGCAATAGGCGAGGTAAAGAGAGTTCACCCCGTGTTCAATTTGTTGTAAGAAAAGGATCTGATTATGCTTGAGTTTAATAATGTAAGTTTTGGTTATGACAAACATCCCATTTTGGATGATATTAGTTTTAAAATTAATCATGGTGAGTTGGTATTCTTAATCGGAAAAAGCGGTTCGGGAAAAAGTACTCTGCTAAAACTGATTTATATGGATTTGCTCCCAACAAACGGATTTGTTGAGTTTGAAGAGTTTAATTCTGAATCTATTAAAGAAAAAATACTTCCGTTACTAAGAAGAAAAATTGGGATAATTTTTCAAGAATTCAGATTATTAAAAAAAAGGACGGTTTTTGAGAATCTTTCTTTTGTACTTGAAGTTATTAATGTACCGAGAAGTGAAATCAGAAGAAAAGTTAATGATGTATTAGGCGAAGTA
>JAGUXE010000327.1 GCA_020061995.1 Ignavibacteriales bacterium
AAATTTGAACCGCTTCAATACATCATTGGTAATGTAGAGTTTTTTGGAATCGAGTTTATAGTTAATAAGGATGTTTTAATTCCACGACAAGAAACAGAGATTTTGATAGAAGAAGTAATAAAGGAGATTAACATATCTGGTTATGCTACAATATTGGACGTCGGAACAGGAAGTGGAATAATTCCGATTTGTGTATCTCATAGAAATGAAACTGTTTTTTTTGATGCGATTGATATAAGTCATCAGGCACTTGAGGTCGCAAAGCAGAATGCCGTAAAAAACAAATTAACCGAAAGAATAAATTTCTTTCAACAAAATATTTTCGATGGTTTTAGTATAAAAGAAAAAAAATATGATTTAATCGTATCAAACCCGCCATATGTACCAATATCAGAATATAATTCATTGCAAAAAGAAATAGTTGAATATGAACCTGGACTTGCTGTTACAGATTTCGGTGATGGATTAACTTTCTATAAAGCTATAACTAACTTTGCAATTAACTCTTTGAATGATAACGGAATGGTAATTTATGAAGTTGGAAAAGATCAGTCATTGTCGGTTGCTGAGATTATGAGGGTTGCCGGGTTTAATCAAATCGAAATTGTAAAAGATTATTTGAACATTGATCGTGTTATAAAAGGAAAGAAGTTATGAGAGCTCTAGTTCAGCGTGTAAGTAGCGGTGGAGTAGTAATTAGTGAAAAAGATTTTTCAAATAAAATTGGAAAAGGATTTGTTATTTTGTTAGGTATCAAAAATGATGATGACCTAAAAGACGTTGAATTTTGTGCCGCTAAATGTGCTAACTTAAGAATTTTTGAAGATGATGGTGGAAAAATGAACCTATCGTTAAAAGAAGTTGACGGAGAAGTTTTAATAATAAGTCAGTTTACTTTATACGGTAATGCATCAAAAGGTAATAGACCAAATTTTATGGATGCGGCACGTCCCGAACATGCAATTCCGCTTTATGAAGAATTTGTAAAGCAGATGAAAAACTCTCTAGGAGAATCTAAGGTTAAAACCGGAATTTTTTCCGCAATGATGGAAGTAACAATTGTGAATGACGGACCGGTAACAATAATGATAGAAAGTGATTCTAGGTTATGAAATTGGAAACCGAATATGAATAAGGTAATTCTGCTTTTTGTTGACGGTGTTGGGATTGGGAATAAAGATTTTATTGCAAATCCTTTTTTTAAGTTTGGCTTTCAAACTTTTCAAAAATTGTTTAATACAATTCCATCGAATGAAGCTAGTACTTTGATTAATGGGGAATATTTTTTATTCCCGACAGATGCAAGACTTGAAGTTGAAGGTTTGCCTCAAAGTGGAACAGGGCAAACCTCAATATTTTGTGGTGTTAATGCCCCAAAGATTATTGGGCAGCATTTTGGGCCATATCCTTATTCCACGCTAGTACCGATAATCAAAGAACAAAATATTTTCAAATATTTTATGGATAAAAATAATTCTGTTTCATTTGTAAATGCTTATCCGCGACTCTTTTTCGACTATATAAATTCTGGCAGAAGACGTCTAAGCGTTACAACTTTAAGCTGTACGTTGAATAATATGAGGCTGAATAGAGTTACTGATTTACGAAGTGGGAAAGCACTATCTGCTGAAATTACAAATGAGATTTGGAAGTCGAAGTTGAATTACAATATTCGAAGTATAAAACCGGAAACTGCTGCGCGCCGTTTACTTAGAATCTCAGATAAACACCAATTAACCGTATATGAATATTTTTTAACAGATCATCTCGGGCATGGTAGGAATTCACAGTTCCTTGAAAGTACTCTAAGAACACTGGATACATTTTTATATACTGTTTTAACAGAATTTAACAAACAAAATACAACCGTAATTCTTTGCTCGGATCATGGTAACTTCGAGGATATTTCAGTGAAATCTCATACTATGAATCCGTCATTGACAATCAGCGCAGGAAGAAAGGCAATAGATGTTTTTAATTCGGTAAAGGATATTTCTCAGATTAAGCAAAAAATTATTGAGTTGACTGAATGAGAGCTTTTCCGGTTATAAAATTTGTTATTCTTTTTATAATTGGAATTGTTATTCAGAACTATTTCGTATTCCAAATCTCATATCTTCTAGTCGCCACATCTGCGGCTGCAATTCTTTCGTTGGTTTTTATTTTAATCAGCAAATCAGTATTAACTCATTTTTTTAATAATATTCTTCTTGGTTTGATAATTATATCATTTGGAGCGTTGTCATTAGCGGCAAATATCAAACCGACACAACAAATGCCTATAAAACCTGATTGGTTAAAAGGAGTTATTATTCATGGGACAGTAACTGCAATTGAATTACCTCGAAAAAATGAATTTCGCTTTACTCTCGAAACAGATTCTATATTTATTAATTCGAATCGTAAAATAAATATTGATACGAAGTTGCTATGTAGATTTCAATCAATCGAAAAAAATGAACGAGATTCCATCTATGAAATTATTAAGTCAGGTAATAATATTAGAGTAATCGGAAATTTTAATAGAGGAAAAGAGAGAAGAAATCCGGGAGAGTTTGATTATCGAAAATATTTAAATCAAAATGGGTTTGCGGGGACAATTAGTATCTCGAATAGTATTGATATTACACTAGTTAATAATGATTACCATTACTTTGATAACATTATTAACTCAATTAGACATAAAATCTTTTTACAGATAAATAAACTTCATAATGAGAAAACTGCAGGATTACTTAAGGGATTAATTTTAGCTGATAGAAACGATATCGACTATGAAACAAAAACCGAATTTATTAATGCAGGAGTAATTCATGTTTTAGCAGTCTCCGGATTGCATGTAGGTTTTATTGCAATCATTTTTGTAGTACTCTTCGGAAGATTTCATATTATTACCAGGTATATCCTTACAATTATTGGCTTGATTTCATTCCTATTAATTACAGGTGCACCTCCTTCGGTTTTTCGTGCTACAATTATGGCGGTATTATATTTACTTGCCGTTTTAACAAATCGTTCGAACAATGCATATAATATACTAGCGATTGCAGCATTAATTTTACTTTTAATTGATCCATCGGATTTATTTCATCCTGGTTTCCAATTATCATTTGTTGCTGTATTATCAATATTAGTAATTTATCCAATATTGAATTCATGGATTAACACGATTAAAATTCCGGGATTGATCAAAGGAATTCTACTTTTCATGAGTGTTTCATTAGCAGCACAAATTGGAACATTACCTCTTACAAATTATTATTTTGGAAAATTGTCCCTAATTGCATTATTCAGCAATCTATTTGTTATCCCGATAATAGGATTATTGGTAGCAAATGGAATCTTAACATTAGTTATTTCCGTTTTTACTTTGCAGCTAGCAGGAGTCTTTGCTGATGCAAGTCATCTTTTGAGTTATTCACTATTTTACTTTGTAAAACTTAGTGCATCATTACCGGTTTCGTTTATAAGAATCAGTGCTTTTACAATTTATGATTCAGTTGTAATTTATTCTTCCTTATCACTGGTGATTATCGTAATTCAGAAATTTTATAAATCATCACTAAAAACAATTGCGATCATAATAATTATTCTAAATGCTTATTTGTTCATTCAGTTTGACGACAAGCCTCTATTGCCAAAAGGGAAACTCTCTGTAATGATGATTGATGTGGGACAGGGGGACTCGTTTTTAATTAAATTCCCTCAAGGAAAGGTATGGTTAATTGATGCCGGTAATGCTACCAAATTTTTTGATTCCGGTGAACGGATTATTGCCCCGCTGCTTAATCATCTTAATATTGATGAAATTGATTGTGCGCTAGTTTCACATATGGATAGTGATCATTCTGGTGGTTTCAAATATCTGTTTGATAAGGTAAAAATTAATTCTTTAATTAAACCCGATTCTGATTCAAGCAAAGAGCAAGAGGCAAAATTTGAAGAATCCGCAAAAGCAAGAGGTATCAAAATTGGTTTTTATCGGGATACAAGTTTTAGCGTTGATGGAGTACAGATTTACATACTAAACAATACTTCAGAGGATTACTATCGTCTTCTCTCAAATAATAATAAAAGTGGTGTTATTAAAATCGTTTATGGAGAAAATTCTTTTCTGTTTACAGGTGATGCAGAAAAAGAATCAGAAGATTATTTAATTAAAAAATATTCAAGTTTTTTAAAGAGCAATGTATTAAAAGTTGGTCATCACGGAAGTCCTTCAAGTTCTTCCCCCGCCTTTATATATAGGGTTAAACCTGAAATCAGTTTAATTAGTGCTGGAGTTAATAATAGGTTTAATCATCCCTCAACTCTCATTTTGAATCGGCTTGAAACGATGAGTTCGAATATTTTACGAAGCGATATAGAGGGGGCAATTATATTACAATCAGACGGCAGCCGCATATCTAAAATCGATTGGAAGAATTAAAATTAAATATTACTTTGGTGTTGCAAAGTTAAAATAAATTGGATGAAAAGTTGAATACTAAAATTAAAATTGGGATACTTGGGGGAGGACAATTAGCTCGTATGTCTGCTCATGCAGCACAACGGCTTGGATTTGAATTAGTGATTCTGGAAAAAGAGAAAAATTCACCTGCGGGTCAATTAACTCACCATGAATTCGTCGGATGGGTTGATGATGATAATTTAATGACTGAATTTGCAAAAGCCTCGGACATTATAACTTTAGAGAATGAATTTGTTGATTCAGACAGAATTAAATTTTTGGAAGATTTAGGGAAGAAAGTATTCCCATCATCTAAATCTATAAAGCTAATTCAGGATAAATTCATTCAAAAGAAAACCTTGAGTAAGAAGGGAATACCAGTCCCTAAGTTTTTAGAGGTAAATGAAAAAACTCCCTACGAAAAAATATCAACACAATTTCCCGAACAATTTATACTTAAATCCCGTAAAATGGGTTATGACGGATACGGGAATGCATTAGTCAAAACAGAAAAGGAATTCAATAAAGCAGTCGAATCACTATCTACCAGACATGCAGAGTTGATGGCAGAAGAATTTGTCAAGTTTTCTATGGAATTGGCTGTTATGGTTGTTCGAACGAAGAAAGAAATTCGTGCATACCCGGTTGTTCAAACTATTCAAGAAAATCATATTTGTAAAATTGTTATTGCACCTGCTCGCATTTCAAAGAAAATTAAAGAAACTGCAACCGAAATAGCAATAGAAGCAGTAAAAGCTGTAAACGGTTTTGGAATTTTCGGTGTAGAGTTATTTTTAACAGAAGAGAATGCATTGTTAGTTAATGAAATGGCACCTCGTCCCCATAATTCAGGGCATTATACCATTGATGCATGCGCTACTTCACAGTTTGAAAATCATATAAGAGCAGTTCTTGAACTTCCTCTCGGTTCAACAGAAATGATTAAGCCTTATGCTGTAATGATTAATATTTTAGGACAACAAAATGGACCTGGAATCATCCAAAACTATTCCGAGATTTTGAAAAATGAAGAGGTTCATCTACATCTTTACGGGAAGGAAAAATCACGCAAAGGAAGAAAGATGGGACATTTTACTTTATTAGGGAATAACCTCGATTCACTATTTCAACAAGCACGATTATTAGAAACTAAAATCTTAATTTAATTATGAAAAAGAATCCATTGGTAGGAATTATAATGGGAAGCGATTCAGATCTTCCTGTTTTAAAA
>JAGUXE010000328.1 GCA_020061995.1 Ignavibacteriales bacterium
ATTAGGTTAACTCCGAATAACGAAGTTTATGTTCTTGAAGTAAATCCTAATCCTGATCTTACTGAAGGAGCCGGATTTATGCGCTCTACTGAAACTGCCGGTTATACATACAATCAAACTTTGGTTAAGATTGTAAGTTTTGCACTCGCACGTAAAAAATAAAATTGAGAAAAAAAGCTGTCTTAAAATTGTCATTCCGAACTCGGTTCGGAATCTAAGCGACGCTTTTGAATCGAGAATTGAATCTAAAACATCAGCTTCGGCTTAGAACAGAAAAATGTTTATTTTAAGACAGCCTCTCAGTAAAAATTACTTTGCTTCTACAAGCTGAAGTTCAGGAACTTTTCTTTTAGCCAATTCATAAACTCCAAATAACAAACCTGAATAAACCAAATCGCCAAGAATAGCATTATGGAAAAATGGAATAGCTGCTATATATGATTGTCCTAAACCTGCGAGATTTGTTGGATAATACAATCCCATTACCCAAACCCCAAAATTAGTAATTACAAAAAACGCAACGGAAGCAGAGAGTGATGCAAGAAGAACATTCCTAGCTTTAATTCTATTTTGAAGAAGAAATCCAATTCCTACAATCAATGCAAAACCGATATAAACGAACCACATTCCTTCATGTAATCCGATAAATAAGTCAGATAAAAACATTGCGAAGATAGGTAATAAGAATGCGATCTTTTTATCGCTAAAGTAGGCACCGCTGAAAAGCGCCATTGCAGCAATTGGTGCGAAATTCGGTGGATGGGGTATGAATCTTGAGAATGCAGCTGCAAGTAGTAGCACTCCCATTAATAAAAACTTTTTCGAAGAAATTTTCTCTTTCATTTATAACCTCAATTATTTTTTAATTTAATATAAAATTTTCAATATCAAAATTTGAGCTAACAGGGTAAAAACAACATCCAAAATATACAAATTTAACTTTTATAAAAGCACTTTCTAATAGAAAAGATTTATGCAAATTAATTAAGCAAAATCATTTTCCGCTGTTCTGAATAATTACCTGATTTAATTATATAGAAATAGATGCCGCTGCTCAATCCTTTAGCATTAAACTGAATTGAATGCTGCCCCGAATTTTTAACCTCATCAACAAGTGTAGCTATTTCATTTCCGAGAAGATCAAAGATTTTTAGCAAAACATGATTTGTTGATGCCATCTGCCAACGGATACTTGTAGTAGGATTAAATGGATTCGGATAATTTTGTTGAAGCAAAAATGACTTTGCTAAATCTTCATTTTTAACTGATGAAACAGGTTCATTATACTTTAACAACACTCTACGTGGGGCAACACCGGTTGTGAATTGCTGCTGTTGAGCTCCACTATTATTATAAACGAGCAATTCACCGGTTGCAACAAAATCATTTGCATCAAGTACATAATGCTTTTGATTAATATAATCATACGTGTAACCGTAAAAATAATTCTGTGGAAAAACTGAAGGCACAATTACACTGGAAGTTTTATTCTGCAAATTCAACTTAACAATGTCGTTCGAATAGGCAATAAAATAGAGATCACCATTAATTTTATCTATACTTATTTCTTTCGAAAATCCGCCTGCTGAAATTGAATAGGTATCTTCAATCGAAAAATCAGTTGTATTAAATTTGAAAATTTTTCCCCCTTCTGCATCTCCCGGACAGCCAACTAATAGAAATCCATCATTTGAAATCGCTAAGGAAGAAGGATCTTTTTTTACGATAAGAGTATTGATAACAGAATCGGAAACCGCATCAATTACTGTTATTGTTGAATCAGATGCCCCTCCCCACAAACTTGTATTAGCAATAAATATTTTATTTTGATGAGCTAATATTTCCTGAGGATAAACCCCAACCGAAATTTCTTTCAACAGAGAGAAATCTTCCAAATTCAAAACTGAAACTTTGCCAACCGAACCATTTGTTATATAAATTTTAGAATTCGAAATCGCTAATGAGTAGGGATTTGTACCAACAGAAGCTGACCTGATAACTGTCCCGTTTGTATCGAGTTTGTAAATTTTTCCGCTTCCACCGTAACCTCCTTGTTCCAGTACATAAAGATGATTCTCGTGTAAAATCAATCCATCAGGATATAGTCCTAATTGTCCCGGATTGAAAATACTACTTTGAAATGTATTACTATTAACATCTAACGACGATAATTTTGAAGAAGCTGGTGAAAATCCTCCTTCAGATAGAACAAACACTTTACTTAGGTCTTGCGCATAACTACTTAATGATAATTGAATAAGATAGAGTAGCGTAACAATTAATATTTTCACATTATTTCCTTTCTTAATTGTTTAATGAAAAAATTAGTGTAAAATTTCTTAACGGCATTGGATAGCCGGCAATTACAAAATAATCGGCATTAAGCAGATTATTAATTTCAAAGCGGATAGTTGTCTGTTGACCAAAATATTTTGAAGTAACTGAAATATTAGCATCCAGAATTCTGTAATGTTCAAGTCGGTTTTTATTTTCGAAATCTGAAAATCTTTCTCCCGAATAACTATAAAACAGATTCAAAGTAATCATTGAATGTTGAATGGAAAGATTTCCTTTAAAGCTTTTAATCGGGATATAAGGGAAAAGTTTATCATAAGTTGGATCCCCCGCGTACAAAGAATTTGTTTTTCTTGAATTGGTGAACGATGCTCCAAAACCGGCTTTAACCATCAATTCGGAAGAAATATTCTTCGCTAACGAACCTGAAATATTTACACTTCTTGAGAGTGATTTTGCAACATTATTTGGTTTCCAGATTAAGTTTCGTTGAGGCTGCCAAACGATTTTATCTTTTGCATCTATATAGTTATAATTGATATCAATCGAACCTCTTAAAAAATTTTCAAATGTGTAGACAATTCCGGTTTCATAATTATTTGAGAATTCCGGTTTTAATGATTTATTGCCGGAATCTTTCCAATGCAAATCGTTAAAAGTCGGCGCTCTGAAATTCTTTCCCGCATTTGCCCGAAGGTTAAGCTGCACATCTTTTATCGGGCGATAATTAATCCCGATTTTATATGTAATAATATTTCGATCTAAATCATTCAGATAATCTGAACGGATTGAAGGGAAAATTCTAAATCCATTAAATATTTCAGATTCCGAAAGAACATATAAACTATGTTGATTCCGAATTGCACCATGATCTGTTTCATTACTCTCAAGCTTTGCATGAACAAAATTGTAACCGCTTATTAGATTAACAAAATCGTTTTTAATTGAAACTTCATTCCCGCTCGCATAAACTAAATTTTTATAATAACTGTTTTCAATCGGAATAACTTTGTAATGAAGGTAATTATTCTGAAAGTTAAAATTTGATTTCCATGAAATATTTTCTGAAAAAATATTTTCATAAGAAATGTTATTGTTCCAATTTTTATCCAATTGATTCGATATTGCCGGCAGATTTCCCGTTTCAATTCCGGGGAGTTGTTTGTTCTGATTATTGTAAGTAGTTGAAAATTTTACGAACTGTCTTTTGCTAATTATGTAATGAGTCTGGAGTCCGAGGTCATAAATTTTATAAGAAGAATTCAACCGTTGTTTTTTAATTGATTCATCTCCATTATGAAAGAAATAATCATAATTACCGTCCGAGTCTTCTGTGTTCGTAAATAAATTGAGGAACAAATCTTTACTTCGACTCGTTAATCCAACTGAATATTTATTAGTGTTGAAAGATCCTTTAGTTAATGAAACATCATAATTTAATGAATGAACATCCGAACCTTTGAAACCGTTCTTAGAAATTATATTGATAATACTACTGACTGCTTCACTCCCGTATATTGCGCTTGCTCCGCTATTGACAATTTCTATCCGTTCAATAGTTGTCTTTGGAATTAGCGACAAATCCATTAAAGAATTTTGATAAAAATTTAATCTCACTCCATCAAGTAAAACAAGAGTATGTTCGGCACCAAGACCGTTAATCGATACTGATTGAAGTTGAGGAGTCAAACCGTACGATTTAATAAAAACCGAATTGGAACTATTTAATATTTCAGGTAGCCGGTTGCCATTGCTGTTTTTGATTTGCTGATTATCGAGCACTTCAATCTTTGTTGGGGAATCATCTGCGTAAGTCTTAAAACGATTTGAGGTTACTATCACACTCTCAAGACTATATTGCTTAATGGTCGTTGTGTCGGTAGATATCACCTGAGCATAACCGGACTTACATAACGGCAATGAAGCTGTAAGAATTAATAGAAGAAATAAAAATCGAGAATAGTACAAAATTATGTTCCTTTTGCGCGAAGCGAACAAAAATATAAATATGATTTATTTCGAGAGGGAGTTGAGTAAGTAAATGAAGAAAGTAGATTTGTTACCCAATCTCACCCGCGAAGATTGTTAAATACGATTACGGCAGGTCTCCTGGCTAAAAACAACTTGATGCGCCTTCCCGATTAATCAGTGGCATTATGCATTAAGTTAATGTTTTTTACAGTTGCGCGACAGCACCGGATTTTCACCGGTTTCCCTATTCTTCTTTCCATTGATGAAAAGACACCGTAAAAGTAATTGAAAGAACTGGTGACAAAGTTAAAAGATTTAGTTAATAATTCAAAATAAAAAGAAAAAATGTGGATTTATCTATCAGTTACAACGAATTATGTTTTGGTTGAGAAAAAGATGCTGATTCGCCGCGGCGAACCATCAGCATGACATCAACTGAGTGTGTCATTCTGACGAATGTCAGAATTTGTTAACAAGAAGCGAGATGCTGAAATGAATTCAGCATGACAATATTTTACTTATCATGTTGAATCGGAAAAACATTACCTTACCTTAAAAATCGATCACACATCTTTCCAAGCAACGTTACTAAAACTCCGAAGAGTAGAATGAGTTAAAAAATATTTACTTTTGGAGGCAACTTTTGTGCTTCAATTGCATCTTTTAATAAAGACGAAGTTATCGAATTGAATAAAGACAATATCACATTCACGATTTACTACAATAAGTTTAAGAGGAAACTCTTTAATTATGTCCTTAAAATGACTACCAATTTGATGGTCACCGAGGATATAATTCAATCGGTTTTTTTGAAGTTTTATGAAAATTTGGCTTTGATTAGAAATGAGAGTAGTATTCCATTCTGGCTTTTCAGAACAGCCAGGAATGAAGTTTATATCTACTTCCGCAGTTTGAAAAAAGAATTTCAATGGATTGATATTGATGATACTGATGAGTTTGATATTGAATCGGAAAACCGAATTGACGAAATCTATGAAGTGAAAGAGCTTTCATTACTCTTAAATAGTGAGTTGGAGCTTCTTCCTCCTGAACAGAAAGAAATTTTTGTGATGAAAGAATTCGGAAATCTTTCTTATAAAGAAATTGCGGAACTTCTTAAAATCGAAGAAAATCTTGTTAAGAGCCGATTATTTAAGACGAGACGAAAATTGATAAATAAATTATCCAAATTGTTAAAATGATATAATGGTGCTTTATGTTAAATGAAAATAATTACGAATTGATAAACCGATACTTTGACGGTGAACTGGATAAGGAATCTGAAATATTATTATTTACCTCTCTATCGGTTAATGAAGTTGATAGAAAATATTTTAAGGAAATGCACATCCTCAAAACTGCAGTCAAAGAATTAGATGTTGAGTATCCCGACTCACTTGATTTTAAAGTGTTGCATTCGATTGATTCACTCGATGAGAGACGTTTTACTAAAATCGGCGGGAAATTACATCTGGCGATTTCTTATACCGTTGCAGCGGTTTTGCTATTGGTTACTCTATTTCTTTTCAATGAAGTTAAAAGTTACAGACAATCATTTGAATCAATAAGTAAAGAGGTAATCGAGCAAAAACAAACAATCGAAATGTTATATAATAGTCTTCCGGGAATTGTTATTAAATCAAGTTTATAAAAATAGGAGCACAAAATGAAACGGGTAAAGCAGATAAAAAATCTTAGTATAGTTTTTCTTTTGATAGTTCTTCTTTCACAAACTAACTTTTCACAAGAAGTTGTGAATCAAGATAATCAACTCATTGCAGCAAACTTTGCTGATACAACGGTTCATCTCACTGCCGAAAAAATGCCTGAACCTATTGGTGGAATTGAAACGATTGCAAAAAGATTAGTCTATCCTCAAATTGCAAAATATGCAGGAATTCAGGGAAAGGTATTTGTCTCGGCTGTTATTGACGAAAATGGAAATGTAATTGAAACAGGAATATTAAAAGGAATAGGTGTCGGTTGTGATGAAGCAGCAATGGAAGCAATTAAATCAACAAAGTTTATTGCCGGAACAAATTCAGGTAAACCGGTAAAAGTTAAAGTTGTTATTCCGTTGATATTTAAATTGTCGGATAAAGATAAATCAGATGTAATTGAAAAACATCCAAATGATAAAAAGAAAATTGAAGAAAATCTTTTCTTCAGAAGTATTTACCTTTCGGTAGATGTAATGCCTGAACCAATCGGCGGAATCTCTGAAATAATGAAAAAAATTACATATCCGGAAGAAGCTAAAAAAAATGGAATTCAAGGGAAAGTTTTTGTAACTGCTATTATTGATGAAACCGGTAAAGTAATGGAAACATCAATCGAGAAGGGGATTGGAAGCGGATGTGATGAGGTTGCTGAAAAAGCAATTGCGCAAACATCTTTCACCCCGGGTTTACTTGACGGGAAAAAGGTTAAAGTTAGAGTTGTTATCCCAATTATGTTCAAGCTGAATTAAACCATTTAGATTATAGTTAGGAAAAGAATAGATGTCGATTTAGTAAAACAATTAATAGTTCTCATATTATATTTGAAGCAAGCAGAAATTACTTTTTGAAAAATCGAATATAATTTGATGAGATATCCGGCAAGTTTTCTAAATAAACGAAATCGACTTTATTTTTTAATAGAAGAATCAATCTCTGCCGTTTTTAATAATCTTTCTTCTCTTCTTCTACTCTTAATGTTTTTTATAATTGCTGAAAACATTGTTCCGCAAGGGGAAACTCCGGAAAGCATTTATAAAGTCTCAATAGAAAATATTAAAAAACATATTTCAATTTTGGCTCACGATTCACTGCAAGGGCGGGGCACCGGAACAATCGGCGAAAAAATTGCTGCTGATTATTTGAGTGCCGAATTGATTAAAGAGGGGATTGAACCATTTGGAAAAGATGGGACATATTTCCAACCTATTCCTCTTCATGGAAGTTATGCACTTGACCAATCACTTCTTACTATTCACGCTGATACAATTAAAAAAGTTTTGAAATTAGGAGAAGATTATATTCTCCTAAAGCATGGTGAAAAAACACTCATTTCAAAACCGGTAGAAATGGTTTTTGCCGGATATGGAATTTCCGCCCCCGAATTTGATTATAATGATTATCAAAATATTGATGTTGAGGGAAAAATTGTTGTAGTAATTTCAGGCGAACCATATTCAGAAAATCAAAAATATTTTGCCGGAGAAAATAATACCATTTACTCTTATCCCGAAGCAAAGCATCGTCTAGCAATTGCAAGAGGGGCGCGTGGATTGCTTGTGATTCCAAATTTTGTAAGTTTCGTTGAGGGTGATTGGCAGCATTTATTAAGCGAATTTTCTTTTGAAGATGTCTCACTCCCTTATTCTACTTCATCAAATTTTCTGGCATACATTCATCCCGAATCGGCTAGAAAGATTTTTAGTTTGTCAGGATTGAGTTATGATGATCTAATTCAGAATCATTATAAAAATAGGATTAAAAGTTTTCCGCTCAAGTCAAAGATTTCTTTTAAAGGAGTTTTTAAGCAGAGAGAATTTTTATCGAATAACATTGTCGGATTAATTGTTGATGAAGATAAAAGGTATAATCAGAAGTACTTACTAATTTCAGCACATTACGATCATCTTGGAATTGGTTCACCTGTAAATGGTGATTCAATATATAATGGTTTAACTGATAATGCTGCCGGTGTTGCTGTGTTACTCGAATTATCACGCTTAATAAAATTGTCTAAACCAAAGCGTTCTGTAATTATCACATTTCTAACGGGTGAAGAGAAGGGATTGCTGGGTTCTCAATATTTCGTTGATAATTCTCCGGTTCCGGTAAGCAGTATTGTTGCTAATTTAAATGTTGATGGTGTTGCATCCATTGATAAATTTAAAAGCATAATAGGATTAGGGAGTGAATATTCCGACTTGAATAAAACACTTTTCAAAGTTGCATCTGCCAATAATATTTCTGTCTCACAAATTCCCCCCGCTTTTGAGCAGGTAGAATCATTTTATAAATCGGATCAATTATCATTTGCGCAATCGGGTATTCCGGCAATAAATATTGTTGATGCCCCCGATTATCAGAGTTATTCCGATGAAGCGGCAATAAGAAAAGTCCGGGATTATTTTATTAACATCTATCATTCTCCCTTTGATGATCTTAATCAAGAATTAAATTATGAAGCTATACTTCAACATGCCAAAATTCTTTTTGATTTTTGTATTGAAATTGCCAATGATGATAAAGAACCGGAATGGAATAATGATTCTCCTTTCCTAAATGTCAGGTTAAGATCGAAGTCGGTGAAAAAATGAGCGTAAATATTTTATTAAGATCTTTTACCTTTGTTATACTCATGATTTCGGGATGTCAATTACATCCCCCTGTAAAGAATGAAATTAGGATAAAAGGTTCGGATACGATGCACATTTTAACCGGCAGATTGGCTGCATCATTTATGAAAGAGAATCCCGGTTATTTTGTTTTAAATGAAGGTGGGGGATCATTATTAGGTATTAAGGCGTTAATAAAGGGGGAAGTTGATCTTTGTGCTGCTTCCCGCACATTAAAAGCAGATGAAATAAAAAGTTTAGCTGAAAATTTTGATGTCGTTGGAATTTCTCATCTTATCGCAAAAGATGCTTTAAGCATTTATGTTAATCAAGAAAATAAAGTAAAAGATTTATCGCTTAATCAAATCAAAAAAATATTTTCCGGTGAAATAACTAATTGGAGTGAGGTTGGGGGAGAAGAAGGAAAAATTAGAGTGATAATCAGGTCACCTAACTCCGGGACACATTATTATTTTTACGAACATATTTTGGAAGAAGAAAATTATGCTCAAGAATCGATAATCAGAAACACTACAGAAGATGTACTTCAGGAAATACGGAATGATAAATTTGCAATAGGTTATGGTGGAATCGGTTACGCTAGAGATGTTCCCCATATTTCAGTAAACGGAATTGAAGCTACACTTGAAAATGTTCAAAATGATAAATATCCAATAACCCGCTATTTATATTTTTATACTCTCAATACGGCTGATGGAATCACTAAGAAATTCCTCGATTGGGTGATAAGTCCTTCCGGTCAACAGGTAGTAAAAGAATCGGGATATATTCCGCTTTGGAGGAGCGGTCGATAAAATCTGCAAAATCAGCCTATAAATTAACAAAAGGCAATTTCTCACCTTTTTCTTAACAATCTCTTAACGTAGACTTAACATTCTCTTAACATTGGGAAACTATCTTGGTGGCGTCGAAGTTAACATTTTTTTTAAGGAGAAGTAATGAGATTTTCAACCAAATTAATACTGCTGTTTTTATTTATGCAGATTTTAGTATTTTCACAAACAAACGGAATACTCACCGGAAAAGTGATTGATTCCGAAACCGGTGAAGCAATTATCGGGGCAAATGTATTTTTAGAGAATACGAGTCTTGGTGCTGCAACAGATCTTGATGGTAAGTATTATATCAAATCAATTCCAACAGGTACTTATACCATAGTCTTTTCATATATCACCCATACAACTCAACGAATTCAGAATGTTGTCATAACTCCCAATGCAACAAAGCAGTTGGATATTGCACTTAAACAAAACGTGATAGAAGTTGATGAAGTAATAGTTCAGGCAACTGCTTCCAATGCTTATGAATCAGCACTACTAAACCAACAGAAGAAATCTTCTTCAATAAGTGATTGCATAAGTGCTGAACAAATTAAACGTGCACCTGATGCAACATCCGGAGATGCTTTGAAAAGAGTTACCGGTGTAACTATTAACGAAAACAAATTTGTCTTTGTTCGCGGTACGAGTGAAAGATATAGTGTCGCCTTATTAAATAATGCAACTCTTCCTAGTACAGAACCGGATAAAAAAACTTTCGCTTTTGATTTGTTGCCTGCTAATCTTTTGGAAAATACAGTTATTACAAAGTCATTTACCCCGGATAATCCGGGAGACTTTTCCGGTGGATTAGTAAAGGTTAATACAATTGATTTTCCATCCAAACTGACAATTAATCTTAATTACTCAACCTCTTATAGTGAAAACACTAATTTGAATAATTTTTCAACATACTCAGGTGGTAAAACAGATTTTCTTGGTATAGATGACGGAACACGATCATTGCCATCAAGTTTTCCAGCAAAATTTAATTCATCATATAAACCGGATGAAGTAGTTGGATTTGCAAAATTATTAAATAATAATTGGAAACGTGAATCAACAAAAGCACCTCTGAATCAAAGTTTCTTATTTTCAATCGGTGACGGCACAAGTTTAATAGGACAAGAGTTTGGTTTTATTGCTGCATTATCTTACAAAACTTCTTATCAGAATAGTGAACTCCAAAGAAATGAGTATGAAGCGAGCGGCGAAAAACGATTTGAATATAATGGACTTCAATCTTCTTATTCAGTCTTGTGGGGTGGTCTGTTGAATTTCAGTTACAAAATTTCTGATCTCCACAAAATAAGTTTCAAAAATACTTATAGCAGAACTGCAGATGATGAAACAACATTTCTAAAGGGATTTCAATTTTCAGACGCAGGTTCTGAACAAGAACAAACTGCTTTTCGTTATGTTGAAAGAGAAGTTTATTCCGGTCAATTCAGTGGTGAACATCACTTTAAAAGTTTAAATGATTCAAAATTGCAATGGAGATTTAATCACTCCAGTACTTTGAGAAATGAACCCGATTACCGCCGTGTTATTTACGGTAGAGAAATTGGTTCAAGCGATCCAATGAACGTTGTTCTTGGTTTTCAAGCAAATCTTAAAAATGGTGGAAGATTTTTCTCTTACTTAAAAGAGTTTTCGAACAGCGGTGGAACCGATTATTCTATACCAATCGATCAATTTAAAATAAAAACCGGACTTAATTATGATTATCGATTTAGAAGTTTTAATTCAAGATTGATCGGAGTTATTGTTAATGCACCGGGAAATGGATATACCGATTACAGTATTTATACTTTACCGCTTGAGGAAGTTTTTTCACCTGATAATTTCAGAAAAAATGGTTTATCAATTGATGAATATCGTAACGGAACTAATAATTATGATGCTAATCAAACCACAGGTGCAGCATATTTAATGGCTGAATTCCCAATTTATGTTTTAGGTAATGAATTAAAAATTGTTGGTGGATTTAGGTTTGAATCTTCAAATCAAACAGTTAACACAATGGATTTAGCTGAAACCAATCCCTTAAATATTAATCTTAAAAACAACGATATCCTTCCTTCATTAAACTTGACATATCGGTTGTCTGAAAGTACCAATTTACGTTTTGCTTATTCAAATACCGTAAATCGACCGGAACTTAGAGAACTCGCACCATTTATTTACTACGATTTTGCTACTCAAACATCATTACGTGGAAATGAAAACATTAAGAGATCACTAATTAAGAATTATGATATTCGATTCGAAACATATCCTGGATTCGGTGAATTTTTATCAGTTAGTTTATTCTATAAAGATATGACCGATGCGATTGAACAAGTAGTTATATCCGGTGGTGCATTAGGTTCGGAAAGAACATTTATGAATGCCAACAAAGCAATCAACTATGGACTCGAATTAGAAGCAAGAACCTCTCTGCAATACATTGCCGATATTTTATCAAACTTTTCAATAAATGCTAACTACACCAGAGTAAAATCTGATGTAACACTTTATCAAACAGAAACAACAATCGCAAGAACCGGGAGACCATTACAGGGACAATCACCTTATTCAATAAACATGGGTCTATCATATCAGAATATTGCAACCGGAACGAATGTAAATCTTTTATATAATAAAATCGGAACAAGAATCATAGAAGTAGCAAATGCTTATGAAGAAGATGTTGTCGAAAAACCAAGAGATCTGATTGACTTCTCCATAACACAAAGATTAATTGATGATGTTGATTTAAAGTTCACTGCTAAAGATCTTCTTGGAAAAGAACAAATTTTTTTACAAGGTGATAAAGTAGCTAGAAAGAACACAAAAGCATCTTCATATTCGTTAGGAATATCCCTAAAGATTTAGAACAATAAAGATTACTTAAATAAGGTTAGATAGTAAATAAACAAAACAAAATAGGAGATCAAACGTGAAACGAAGTCTAATTATTTTCTTGATTACAATCATGTCCACATTAACATTCGGGCAATTATCCCCGGCAGATAGTGTTATTTCCGGAAATATTAATAGTGATGCAGTTCTTACCGCATCTAAAAAATATTTACTAAGCGGATTTGTAAACGTAAATGAACCGGCAACTTTAACAATTCCTGCCGGGACAATTATTTATGGTGAAAAAGATTCTAAAGGTACCTTGATTATTAATCGAGGAGCTAAAATAAATGCTAACGGTACAAAAGAAAAACCGATCGTATTTACTTCACAACAACCGGTCGGACAAAGAGGACCCGGTGATTGGGGTGGAATTATAATAGCTGGTAGAGCTGCAATAAATGTCCCTGCGGGAACTGCAACAATTGAAGGCGGTACCGGTACTGTTTACGGCGGTGGCGCAACACCAAATAATGATGATAATAGTGGTGTAATGAGGTATGTAAGAGTTGAATTTCCCGGTATCGCATTAGCACCGGATAATGAAATTAACGGTATAACAATGGGTGGAGTTGGACGCGGAACAACACTTGAATATCTTCAAGTTAGTTATTGCGGTGACGATTCATACGAATGGTTTGGCGGAAATGTGAATGCAAAATACTTGATAGCAATCCGTGCGGTTGATGATGATTTTGATGTTGATTTTGGATTTAGCGGAAATGTACAATATGGATTTGTACTACGCGATCCCAATGTGGCAGATATTAGTGGTAGTAATGGTTTTGAATCAGATAACGATAATACCGGTACATTTAATTCGCCGAGAACAAAACCGATTTTCAGCAATGTAACAATAGTTGGACCAATGTCCGATACATCGGCATCAAGAAATCCTAATTTTCGTAGAGGAGCTCACATTAGAAGATCTTCACAAACTTCAATTTACAATTCAATTATTATGGGTTACCCAACAGGATTACTTATTGATGGTTCCGGTACTGTAAATTCAGCTATCGGTGATTCAATGCAAATTAGAAACAGTATTTGGGCAGGACTAAGAGCAGGTAACTCTTTTACAACAACAGTTGGTAGTTTTAATGCTGATGCTTGGTTTAAAACTACATCTTTTGGTAATAGAGCTTACATACAACCTGCTGAAGTTCAATTAGTTGATCCTTTTAACTTAACAGCTCCAAATCCGTTGCCGCAAACAGGTTCTCCGGCAGCTTCAGGTGCCAGTTTTGCAAATTCTAATTTAGGTTCCTTTTTCACTACCACATCGTATGTAGGAGCTTTTGATCCAAGTTCAGAACGTTGGGATGCCGGTTGGTCTAATTATAATCCAAATGCTACTGACTATACTATAGTTGGAGTTGAAGATGAAAGTCTCAGTTTAAGTGATTTTAATCTTTCACAAAACTATCCTAATCCATTTAACCCGATTACCTCTATCAGCTTTAATGTACCTTCAACAACAGAATTGTCATTAAAGGTTTTCAATGTACTTGGTAAAGAAGTTGCAGAGGTTGTAACCGGAGTTTTCCAAAGTGGTTCTCATACAGTATCATTTGATGCAAGTAATCTTTCATCAGGTACTTACTTTTATCAATTAATTACACCTGCTTCTGTGATAACTAAAAAAATGACGCTCTTAAAATAAAATTTCTTGCACTCCTTCTCCTTCGACAAAAGGGAGGTTGAAATAATTCAGCCTCCTTTTTTTATTCCATTTTGTTTATTTAATTTTCGACTGTTAAGTTAAGCATTATAAATAAGCCGATTTATATTGTTAAATATATTTGATTGGTTATAGCTATGACTGAAAAATCCAGTTTGATAATTAGCAGTAGGATATCTGAACTTGAAAGGGTAAGGGTATTTACTGACAATTTGTGCTCAAAATTTAATTTAGATAAAAGTGTTGCAAACAAATTTCATTTAGCTTTTGAAGAGCTTTTATCAAATATAATTTTTTATGGATATGATGATGAATCTATTCATGAAATTGAAATACTTTTTTCAGTTAACGCAGAAAAATTTTCTGTAACAATTAAGGATGATGGTAAAGAGTTTAATCCATTGTCTAGAGCTGAACCGGATACGTCCCTTTCAGTTGATGAACGAAAAATTGGCGGATTGGGAATTCATTTAGTCCGTAATCTGATGGACAAAGTCGAATATCAAAGAGATGGTGAGTTTAACATGTTTCATTTTTCAAAGAATTTAAAGTAAAAATATTAAGGAGAAAATAATGGAAGTTAGATTAGAAGAAAAAGGTTCATTTACTGTAATTAATCCGATAGGGAGTTTGGATTTTAATAACTCAACTGATTTCGAAAAGAGAGTAATGTCAGTCATCGAAGCAGGAAAACTAAATATAGTTATCGACTTTGCTCAATTGAATTTTATTAGTAGTGCAGGTTTGCGTGTCTTACTTATGACAGCAAAAAAATTAAAATCATCAGGTGGTAAGTTGGGTCTATCTTCATTGAATGAACAGATAAGTGAAGTTCTTACTATCTCAGGTTTCACAGCAATATTTTCAATCTTTAGCGATTCCGATGAAGCGATAGCAAAATTGTAATCAATCATTTTGTGTTCAGATTTAGTAAACACATTTGGTTTCCACAGAGATTATTTGACTTTACAATTTAAACAGTTTGTGAAGTTGTTTGAAATATTACTGATAATCTATTCCCAAATAGATTAACTAAACAACTTCCGACAAAGCTTTTTTTATGTAGCGATCCTTTTTCGATTGTTTTATCTTAGCTATCTCTACAAAGATGAATCCGTCAACACAATTTTGAAAATCGGGATCAATTCCGAAATCAAAAAAGCGACAACCTTTTTCATCACATAATTCCGAGTATTGTTTAAAAAGAGTTGGAATTGATAATCCGTACATTTTGAGAGAGTCCTTTAATATCCGTAGTTCCGACTTATAATCCGAACCTCCAAATATAAGACTCAACTCATCTCTTCTTTTCTCAGACAACTGAAAAGGATTTTTCGCCTCAGCAATTTTGCCGTTATCACCAAACCATTTATTGTAAAAAAATATAATCATCTCCTGCGCATCCATATGATAAGAACTGCTTAAACTTACACCGCCGAACAGATACTTAATACTCTCATTATGATACAAAAACAGACCAATGCCCTGCCATAAATAATCTAGAGCAGAACTGTTCCAATACTTTGACTGAATAAAACTTCTTCCAAGTTCCACTGAAAATGGGAGAAGGTTTCGAAAATCATTTGAATAATTGAAAAGAGTTGAAGTATATAGACCTTTCTCACCATACTTTAGCAAGATTTCGTCACAAATCCCGAGACGATATGATCCTACTATCTCAAGTGATAACTCATCCCATAGCACAATATGTTTATAGAATTTGTCAAATACATCAAAATCAATTTTTTTTCCCGTTCCTTCACCCACTTTTCGGAATGTTATTTCACGTAAACGAGCAATTTCTCTGATAACATCAGGATATTTGTCAAACTCAAGTTGAAATATTTTCTTCCCATCATCAGTTTCACCCAATAGCGGAGCGGTAAATAACTGTTTTTTCAACAATTGCCGATCAACCTGTTTAATAATGTTTCTTTCAGTTTTGAATATCCCTTTTTTGTTTTTCCCTATTTTATAAAGATGTTTTCTGATTAGCTTAAGTTGAACATTCTCATCTTTAATTTGAAGAAGATAAATATTGATATGGAATTGTGTTACCAACAACGAGGTTTACTGTTTTCCCCGTTTTATTGAAAAATTCACGTGGTAATAAAAGAGTCGAAAATTTTTTGTTTATAAATGATATGAAGTAAAAAAAGAATGAATTCCTTCCATCAATATAAATCGGAAGAATTGGTACTTTAAATTTATTTGCGAAGTAGAGAACACCTTTTTGCCACTTCCCGTCTGCAATACCTTTAGGACTGAAACGTGAAACTTCTCCTGCCGGAAAAATAATGAGAGCTTCTTCATTCTTTAATGAAGATATTATTTTTGCAACATTATCCTTCTGTGATTTCACATTATATAAATCGAATGGAAGGAAAAATTCACTCAAATTATCAATCTGAAGCAGCACATCATTTACTAAGATTTTTATATCACTTCGGATGTCAGATATTAATTTGATTAAGACTAAACCATCTAATCCACCCAGGGGATGATTTGCTATAATAATGAGTTTCCCTTGAGTCGGTATTTTCTCACGGTCTTTTTGAGAAAGCGTGAAGGAAAAATCTAAATGCTCAAATATTTCATCTATAAAATCCACACCGGTTTTATCTTTATGACTACTTATAAAATCATTTATCTTCTTCTCATGCAATAGTTTTGATATTATCTTGAAGATGAAACGAGTGATTGTGTCCGGAAATTTTTCTAAAAAAATCGGATTTTTTTTGATAATGAGATCCCTGAAATCAATCGTATTCATAAGCAGACTCTTCAATGGGAACAATACTAATTTTAGATTTATCAGCGAGAATTAAATCAATCCAAAGAAATATAATCGCAAGTAGAACTGCTATGACAGCAAACAAATATTCACTTCTTATAATGGATAAAAAAAATATAAATAGATAGAGAAGGACATTCGTTGTACTTCTATCAAATATCTGTAACATTTTTAACTCCCGCTAAATTATTAAAAAAATGGTCAACAATTTATTTGGATAACTTTTCCAAATTTATTGCTGCATTATTACTACATTATTAATTTAGTATTATCAAAATATTAAGTTTAGGGGGAAGATATAGAAACCTAATCTTGATGAGTCACAAAACACACATAGAAGGATAGCCATGAACATCATTAAGCCACACAAATTGAAAAGAGGGGATACAGTAGGATTTATTTCTCCTGCATCATCACCTGAAGATTCAACCCGAATAGAAAAAACAGTTAACTATTTTGAAAAACTTGGATACAAAACCGAAGTAGGAAAAAACGTTGGTAAATATAACGGTTATCTCGCCGGAACAGACGATGAACGTCTTGAAGATTTTCATTCTATGTTCAAGAATAAAAATGTAAAAGCTATAATTTGTTTACGGGGTGGTTATGGTGCCCCAAGACTTCTCCATCGAATTGATTATAAACTTATTAAAAATAATCCTAAGATATTTATTGGCTATAGTGATATAACAGCTCTTCAGATGGCAATCTTTAAGAAAACTGGATTAGTAACTTTTGCCGGACCAATGGCGTCGGTAGAACTTTTCAAAAAAATGCCGGCTTATTCAGAAGAAAATTTTTGGGCGATGATTACATCCTCTAAAAAAATCGGTAAAGTTTCAATGCCCGGAAAGCACAAATTGAAAGCAATAGTTAAAGGGAATGCTGAAGGAACTTTAATCGGTGGAAACCTTGCTGTTTTTCTTGGACTGATGGGGACTGAATATTTGCCATCTTTTAATGATTCAATTTTATTCTTTGAAGATGTAGGGGAAGTGCCTTATCGCATTGACAGATTATTAAGCCAACTAAGACTATCAAAAGCTTTCACAAAGGCTAGGGGATTATTGTTGGGACAGTTTACAGATTGTGATGAAAAAGATTTAGATAAAAGAACTCTCCCTTTATCAAAAGTATTTGATGATTATATAAATGATTTAACAATCCCTGTAATTTCCAACTTCCCGCATGGACACGTTGAAATTAAAATGCCGATAGCCTACGGAACAAGAGTGAAACTGAACGCTAATAAAACAGAAGTTGAATATCTTGAATCAGGTGTTATCTAAGTTTAGCTTTAACATCTTTTATTAAAGAGCCATCTTCTAAATATTTATGAAGATTTTTACCGGGGCATAATGTATTTGCAAAATCTTTATGCCCTTTAATTGAATCAGCAGGGATGTTAAATTTCTTTATTGAATAGACAATGAGATTAACTAAAGATTGGTATTGTTTTGATGTAACTTCTTGTTCTTCAAAATTTCCGAAGCATGTTATTAGTAAATGTCCTTCCGGATTATATTCAGTTGCAGTCTCTCCTTGAGTAAAGACATTTCTCCCTTCTAAAATATTTCCGTCAAAGTCGATTAGGAAATGATATGGAATATCACTCCAGTTTCGTTCTGTTCCCATGCCCCAAACTTGAACACGTTTAAGTTTAGTTGCCGCTGATTCTTTTTCGGGATTAAAAAATACACCTTCGTGATGAATGGTAATCTTCTCCGGTATATGTACCTTATAAGGTTTTGGCTCATTTGCATTCCAGAAAGATCGGGGTAAAATATTCAGCTCTTCGCTGGTATTAATTGAAGAACAATTTGAGATTAAAAAAGCAGTAATAATTAACAGGAAATAATTTTTATACATTTCAAAACCCTCTATACTTAATCATTTAATTGTAGAAAACAGAAATAGTTTTTATCATAATATTTTTTTGCATATTCGGCTATTTCAGAATCAGAAAAAATCGCAAAGAAAGTTGATCCGCTGCCACTCATCAAAACAAAATCGGCACCGAAATCATATAATTTCTTTTTTAGTTCAGCTAACTCCGGATAATTTGAAGTAACAATTTCTTCAAAATCATTTTTTATTGTTTCACGATAACTGATAAATGATTTATCATTACTAACCAAATTCTTCAATTGAAATTTTACCTTTTGTGGAGTAATATTTTGAAAAGCCCATTTAGTTGAAATATGAATTTTAGGATTAATTAACAGTAAAGGTTTATTAATCTCAAAGTCAATTGGTTCTAGTATTTCACCGCGAGATGTTGCAAAAGAAGGAATCGGTTTAAGAAAAAACGGGACATCAGAACCAAGTTGAAGTGCCATTCTTTTTATTGTTTCAATCGGAATTTTTAATTCGAACAACTCATTTAACGAGAGGAGTGTATGCGCTGCATTCGAACTTCCTCCTCCTAATCCACCCCCTATCGGAATAACTTTTTGCAAAGATATTTTCACATTAAGCTTTCTTTTTACAAATTCTTCAATTAAGAAGAGAGCTCGAATAATTAGATTTGTGGGATCATTGTCCAATGAGGCAACATTTGAAATAAAAGAGAATCTGTCTGATTTCTCAAAAACAATTTTGTCGCTTAATTCAAGTGGATAAAAAATTGTTTCAAGATTATGAAATCCATCCATTCTTTTTTCGATGATGTTCAGTCCGAAATTAATTTTCGCAGGAGAATTAATAGTTATTTTTTCCATCTAAATATCTTTTTATCATTTTAATATGTGAATGTGATGAACCACAGCAAGCACCAATAAATATGTAATTAGTCTGTGGCAAATGTGATACGTCATCAATGTATAAATCCGGTGTTACAGTGCACTTCAATTTAATATTTAAACTATTTTCTCCTCCACAATTTAGATAAAAACCCCAATCCGATTTTAATTCTATTTTATTTAACAATGAACGTAACTGTTTTGGACTTACACAATTAAAGCTCAGTGCAAGAGGTTTGAATGGTATTAGATATTCAATGATTTCAGAAACAGTTTCACCGGAGAGTATTCTGAGATCATTATTAAAGTACAAGCTTATTACGAATGGAAACTTATTCGTATTACAATATTCTGCAATTATTTTGATTTCATCAAAATGACTTTGCGTTTCATTTAAGATAAAATCGACCCCTGCACTCATTAGTTCATCTATATGTCTATGATGGTTATCAACTAAATCAAAATGTGAAATAGTTCTATTGGTTTGATAACAATCTTCTGCCGGAGCATTTGAACCGGCAATTAAAATATTATTATTTTCACGCGCTTCAAATGCAATTGATACACTTTTTTGAATCAATGAAGAATAGCTTAAATCAAGATTCGAATTTTTGTAAGCGAGATAATTTGTTCTGAAGGTATTAGTCGTTATAATATCAGCACCCGATTCCACATACTCTTTATGGAGGTTTAAAACTAATTCAGGGTTTGAAATATTGAAAATAGATGTCCACAATGTTTTACTAAAATTAGAATTATGCTCAATAAGCTTCGTACCGATTGCGCCGTTGAGAATTAGAGGACGATTTAATTTATTATTCTTTATATAATTGTGGAATAACATTAAAAGACTATGATTAACTTTTATGGTGTCTTTTATAAAAATTCATTATTTCATCTATGATTCGATTAAGATCAATCATTTGGATACATTCTAAATTATAGGGACAAGATTTTTTCCAACAAGGTGAGCAGTGTAAATCATTCTGAAAAAGTTTAACACCACGATCATACATTTCAATTTCAGTCCAACAACTCAGCCCAAACCAGGCGATTACATATTTCTTTAGCGCTATTGCCATATGCATTCCGAATGAATCGCCTGTTACAATTACATCTGCAAGATTTTCGAAACAGGCTCCTTTCCGTAATCCATGATTTGTTGGAGTATTAATTACTTTATTACCGAAGCGGGAAGCAATTTTATCATTTCGTTCAGTATCTTCGGGACCCCCAACGAGCATAATCTTAAAAAGATTTAATGATAAAAGTTTATCGATTAAAAAGATGTGTTGTTCAATAGTCATCTTTTTATTGGGAAAAAGAAGTGAGCATCCGGTATTAAATCCTACTACAAAATCAGTTTCTTTTATTCCATTCTCCTGTTTGTAGTTATCTTGAAACTCAATTTCTTCTTTTGTGAAATTGAAAGTATAATCATCTTTTTGATAATCTATTTCAAATGTCTCTGCAAGATATTCTTGCCCGGTCTTAGTATTCTCTTTAAACTTAACCTGATTATTCATTCCAAGTAAATAATTATATGATGCTCCATCGTTTACCGGAATAATTTTACCATTTTCATTAAGTCCGAATCCAAGTTTATACTCAGCTTTTACAGAATTTAAAAGTGCACATGAACGTTGAGATTTATCGACATTCATCACATAATCAAAATTCATTTCATTTAAAATTGAAATTGATTCAAAATCATAAGTGAAGATGTAATTTATATAATGATTGTTTTGGAGGAGTAAATGGGCAGGTTTAAGAGTAATCCAATAAATGGTAGATTCCGGAAACTTTCTTTTAAGCCCCGGGAGCTGGGCGGTTGTCATCAAAACATCTCCCATCGCATCAAGATTAATAATTAATATTTTTGTTCCTATCGGCTTGTTTGCTTTACAACCATCAGACCAGCAATCATGGTCTTCAAAGCAGGGTTTATAGCCGTTAAAATTTTGGCAATTAGGAATTGGTTTTAACATGAGCATATTTCTCTAAAAATGGTTTAAATTTTTTAATTACTTCTTCAAATGAAACATTAAAGAGTGTCGGTTCTTTTGTGATAACACAATCAAAGGGCGATTGAAAAGGGCTCCAAATTTGTGCATTGGTATCATACTGAACATAAATTCCGAAGACAGGAATTTTGGCCACAGATGCAAGGTGAATAGTTGCTGTATCGGGAGAAAATAACATATCCAATTTTGTAATCATTGCAGCAAATTCATCAAAGACCGGTGTAAAGAAAATCTTATCTTTATTCTCCCCCATAATACTCATTGCACTTCTTAAATCGCGCGTTGTTGATAGCATCAATACTTGAACGTCGTATGCTTTTAAGAAATCAATAAGAGATCTAAAATTTTTAACACCCCAAAATCGTGCATCGCTTCCGGCGGAAATATTTATTCCTAAAATAAACTTCGAGCGATCAAATGTTTTTGAAAGATAATCATCAATTTTCTTTAAAGAATGTTCAAGCGGATAATAATGGACATTACACTCATCAACATTATAAATAATGCTAAATAGATTTGCCAACTGCATTATCCGTTCAATTACGTGTGATTCACTTTGCTGAAGACGCTTTGCAGTGTGCGTATATACTTTAGAATTTGATTTTTCTAATCCGAACTTATATGGTATATGT
The DNA here is from genome assembly GCA_020061995.1 of Ignavibacteriales bacterium. The sequence continues at coordinate 22,212 of JAGUXE010000328.1, forward strand.
AGTTTACTGATTAGGAATGAAACCGTTGTTGAAACATCATCGTGCAAATCAATTACAGCATCAAATTTCATTTCGTTCAATAGTTTTAAAGTCTCTCTAAAACCTTTGGCTCCTTTTTGAAATACAATAATCTGATCAACGTCCGGGGTATTTTTAAATGTAAAATAATTTTTTGAGTCGGCGAGCACCACAATTTTACAGTTTATGTTTTTCTTAACAGAATGCAAAAGTGGAGTTGTTACTAATGCGTCACCAATACGATTTAATCTTACAAATAAAAGTTTCGAATTGCTTGAAAACTGCGGAATAGAGTTTACTTTCTTTGAAGTATGAAAGGTCAAATAGAAATCCAGCAAAAAGTTTTTTAATGCGATTTCGAGTTTTTTCATTTGAGTAATCTGTCCAAATTATTTTTAGTAATAACAGTTTCTATTTTCTCCATTATTCTTGTAATAGGGAGATCAATAAAACACTCATGATTTTTAGGGCAATCAAGTAAATTACACTCAATACACTCAAGCTCCTCCAGTCGAACCCACTCATGTTTATCACCAAAAGGTCCTTGCAATTTTGGATTTGTTGGGCCATGCAGACTCAGAGTTGGTGTTTTCACTGCGGTAGCAATATGCATCGGGCCACTGTCATTTGCAACAATCATATTACAATTATTAATTAATGCAGCCATTTTACGAATATCTGTAAGAGGTGCAAGAACAATTTTATTCTTCATCATCTTGCTTATTTCAAGTGCTTCTTTGTTGTCACCGGGACCCCATAGTATTAGAATTTTTGCATGATATTTATTGATGATCGCATCACCTATTTCTGCAAACTTAACCGGGTCACATTTCTTTGATTGCCAGCCGCCGCTGGGACTTAAACCAACAACAAAATCAGTTTTAGAAAATTTGTCATCAAAAAAAAGTTTTGCAAATAAATTGTCATCATCCGAAAGTCCAAAGTGAAGATCTTGAATGCTATTTGTAAGTCCTATTTCTTTTAGAAATTCTAAATGAAGTTGAGCGGCATGGAACTTGTCTCTAACAATCGGTCCTTTTAAGTTATAGGCATAACTTCTTCCTCTATATGGAAAACCGGCTCGATACTTCGCTCTGCTCAAGAAGGTGATGAGTGCTGTGCGTGGGTTCGCATAAAAATCAAAAATAAGATCATATCTATTAAAGAAAACTTGAAAGATTAAGATAAGTCCGCTTAAAAATCTCTCTTTCTTAAAAAGTAAAATAGATTTTATCGCCGGAATTTTTTCTAAAGCAGGCAAACTTGGAGGTTCTGTTAGAAAATGAATCTCTGCGCTTGGAAAATCTTTTTGAAGATTATTTAGGACGACAGTTGAAAGAATTACATCTCCGATTCCACGGAGTTTGAGAATCAGTATTTTTTTTACTTTTTCTTTTTTTATATATGTCTTGTTAGTTGACATTAATCGCAATTCTATTATTACTACTAAAAGTTTAATGAGAGGAAAAACTTTATTATTTTAACCAATTTAATAAGTTGTTTTAATTTTCTGATTGCAGCCAAATTCAAACTATGAACATAAGTTG
>JAGUXE010000116.1 GCA_020061995.1 Ignavibacteriales bacterium
GCTCTTCCGATCTTACATATTGAAAGCAGCTTTATAGACATATGAAACTAATATATGAGTACTATCAGAAGGTTCTCCGGCATTACTGACCAACCATACAACATTAAGGTTGTTGAAAGTCCAAATAATACCTAATGTAATTGCCGGTATCATAACAGGTTTAATTAATGGGATTGTAATATTTTTTAACTTGTGATGCCATTTTGCACCATCAATATCTGCAGCTTCATATAACTCAGCGGGTATACTTTGCAATGCACCTAATGCAATTATCATCATAAACGGAAATCCTAACCAAACATTTGTAATGATGACTGCAACAAATGCCTCAAAAGGTGATTTTAACCATTCTACGGGTGACATGGACAAAAACTTAACAAGTATTAAATTAATCGAACCATATTCATAGTTAAACATACCGCGCCAGGTTAAAGCCACAATATACTGCGGAACAGCCCAGGGCAATATTAGTAAGGTTCTAAATAAAGGAGTTCCTGGTAAATTTTTATTCAGTAATAAGGCAAGAAAAACACCAATTGTTACATGGAAGAAAATATTTGCAGAAGTCCATAAAATTGTTTTAATGAATATTTCATAAAACTGTGGTTCTTGAAATACTTTCGCATACTGATAAAAACCTATTATAGTCCAATCATTAATATGTGATAAATTCATATTCGAAAAAGAAAGGACAATGTTATAAAAGAAGGGATAAAAAATAACTGCAATCATAATCAATACTGCAGGCATTACGAGTAAATAAGCAAATCTATCTTTCTTAATATTTACAAAAAATGCGACGATACTCTTTCTCATCAGGAAGAGAGTAATTCCTGCAGCAAGAAGAAACATAATCTGAATAATTAAACCTGAAACCGGGTCTTGAAAATCTTCTCGTATTTCCTCTATTTTTTTTATCGCTCTTTGCTGCATTTGTGCTGCAGCTTTTTCCGGAGTGATATCACCGTTAAGAACGGCCTGATAAGATGGTCTCATAGCATCCCAAATAGCGCGCATTTCAGTTACTATTGGAAGCGGTGTACCTAATTCAATTTGTAGACGTGAATTTGTTAATATCGGATCATCTTTTACAAAAGAATTATCATATAATTCTTTCCTCGTCGGAAATGTTTTTGCTGCTTTTGAAGCTTCCAACTGATTTTCAGGTTTCATAAGAAATTCGATAAGCAATTTTGCATTTTCTGTTTTGGAACTATCAAGGTTAATATTTATTGAAAAACCTTTTGGTGAGACCATAGGAGAACAATGTATGCCCGTTTCGGTAATAATTGGAAGTGGAGTTATACCATAATTAATTCCGGCATTTCCATAACTTGCCCAGGACCAATCGCCGTTAATTATCATTCCCGCTCTCCCCTCTTTGAAGAGAACATCGGCAACATTATAATCTGCCTCTCTTGGAATAATTTTATGTATATCTCGCAAGCTTTGAATAAACTTTAATCCTTTAACCATCGCTTCACTGTTAAGTGTTGGAACAGCAGATGAATCAAAAATCCACCCGCCAAAACCGGTTAGGAACGGAATAAAAAAATATGGTTCAGTATAATTCCAAACTAATCCATATTGATCAATTCTTCCATCACCATTTTTATCAATTGAAAGTTTTTTACCGATTTCAATAAGTTCTAAATCTGTTTTGGGTGGAATAGGAACTAAATCTTTATTATAAACGAGTGTTAAATGATTACCTAATTTATCGGCTATTTGCCACAAATGATTGTTTCTATAAATCAGCCCTTTTTCATTGAAATTAGATAGAAATTCTTCATCAAAAATATCTTCGAGTGGCTTAATAATTTTCATTTCTTCGAAAGGTCCAATTTGATCAGATGGACCATAAACTAAATCAGGTCCCTGTCCCCCAATTGCAGCTACAATAAAACCGGATCTCATCTCCTCAGTCTCTTTAAAGAGTTGATGAACTTTTGTACCTGGATTTAATTTCATGAATTGATTTAACTGAGATTGGAGAACTTTAGTCTCCTCGGGTCGCATGGTGTGCCAAATTACGAGTTCATTTTCATCTTTCCGGGGTGAGCATGATGAAAAACTAAAAATAATAAGTAGTGCCGATATAAATGTTACAAAAAGTTTTTTCATCCCGTCTACAGTTCCTTTAACTACTTTATCTTTTAGAGAAGCAATAATGTTTAATCAAACTGCGGTAAAACTGATTTACCATATTCAATTGAAAAGCTATGTAAAAATATAGAATTGCTTCCAATATGCAAAGTGATTGAAATATAATACTCATTAAAATAATGATTGATTCATGGCGTATATTTGAATTACTATTACTATCGAAAAGTATGACTACACATCGAATTAAAAATTAAATATTCTTGATATTATTGGATAGAATGATTTACTTTTATATTTTAAAATATGAATAAAATACAAAGTAATCCGTCAGAAAAAAATATAACCGTAAATCGTAAAGCAAGGTATGAGTATGAGATTATTCAGTCAATTGAAGCAGGAATTGTTTTACTCGGAACCGAAGTAAAATCTTTACGTCAGGGTAAGATTAATCTGGTTGATAGTTTCGCACAAATTAAAAATGGTGAGGTTTGGCTTGTTAGTGCTCACATCAGTGAATATACTCAAGGCAATATCAACAACCACGAACCGACCCGTACTCGTAAACTATTATTAAATAAAGTTGAAATCAGAAAACTTACCTCAAAAGTAAATGAGAAAGGTTTAACCTTAGTTCCTTTAAGAGTCTATTTCTCGTCCGGTAAAGTAAAGGTCGAATTAGGGTTAGCAAAAGGGAAAAAAGTCTACGATAAACGTGAAGATATTAAAAAACGTGATTTTCAACGAGATCAACAACGAAAAGACCATAATTAAAAGGTGAACTACTTAAAATGAATATAACTACTTTTCCTCCGTTAAATGAACAAATGGATTTAATTCGACGTGGAGCTTCTGAAATAATTCCAGAAGAAGAATTAGTTCGCAAAATCGAAAAATCGCTTGCATCAGGAAAACAATTAATAATTAAATTAGGTTGTGATCCAAGTAGACCGGATCTTCATCTTGGTCATTCTGTTGTGCTCCGAAAACTTGCACAATTTCAGGAACTTGGTCATCAAGCGATATTAATTATTGGCGATTTTACCGGAATGATTGGTGATCCATCCGGGCGCAATGCAACAAGACCCGCATTAACACTTGAAGAAACAAGATTAAACGGAGAGTCTTATTTCGAGCAGGCATCAAAAATACTAAATCCTAATACGATGAAAGTAGTTTACAATTCCGAATGGCTTGGCAAAATGAGTTTTGAAGATGTAATTAAACTTGCTTCAAAATATACTGTTGCACGTATGCTTGAAAGAGATGATTTTACAAAAAGATACAAAAATGGTGAACCTATTAGTCTTCATGAAATATTGTATCCGTTGGCTCAAGCAATGGATTCAGTTGCAATTAAAAGTGATGTAGAATTAGGTGGAACTGATCAAAAATTTAATCTGTTAGTCGGAAGAGACATTCAACGTGAATTCGGTGTGGAGCCTCAAGTTATTTTGACAATGCCATTATTGGTCGGAACTGATGGTGTTGAAAAAATGAGTAAATCATATGGTAATTATATCGGAATATCTGATACACCACAAGATATTTTTGGAAGAACACTTTCAATACCGGATAACTTGATTTATACTTATTACGAATTAGCATCAGATGTTCCGAATACGGAATTAATAAAGATTAAGTCTCTTTTAGAAAACCCTGAAACAAATCCAAGAAATGTTAAAAGAGATTTAGCTAAAAAATTTGTACAAATGTATTATAATGAAACTGAAGCCAAGAATGCTGAGAATGAATTCGATAAAATTTTCATAAAAAAAGAAATTCCTGACGATATTCCTGAAATCAAACTTGAAGGAATTGAGAACCTTGACATAATTGATTTACTAATCAAAACAGATCTGGCGCCCTCGCGTGGCGAAGCAAGACGTTTAGTTACTCAAGGTGGGGTTTCTATCAATGGAGATAAAATAAGTGATATTAGTTCAGTCATCAAATTAGATCAAGAACTAATAGTAAAAGTCGGGAAACGAAAATTTTTGAAAATAGTTCATTAACTGAACTTTTTATTGGATATATTTAGAATAAACTGCAACTATTCGGTTGTTTGCTATCCCTTTTTATAAATAAATAATCAAATAAAATAACAAAAGGAGAATTTAATGCCTGTTAAACCATCAGATAAAGAAGAAGAATATTTTCTTCGAAAAGAACTTGAAACCAGAAAAAAGATCGAGACAGAAAAATTAGCCCGTTTGAATGAAGAAGATATATTGAAGTTAAAAGAACTTCATTTTATGTGTTGCCCAAAGTGCGGGAATAAATTACTTGAAATTAACTATAGTGAAATTATGATTGATAAATGTTCTAATTGCGACGGTATATGGCTCGATGCCGGTGAACTTGAACAAGTTTCTCAGGTTGGTTTTGGAAAATTGGAAAAATTGCTAAAGATTTTTGGTAAGTAATTTCGGTGGTCTTTTAAGATTCATTTGCCGTCTGATCTCAGACGGCATTTTTATTTTATCTGTAGATTTTAATTCAGATGTATCCCATAAAACCTCAATACCCTCAAAGCTCTAAGTGTATTCCAGCGACTTGCTTCCCCAACTTTTTCCATATTAAAATGAACTTCTCCGGTATAATTTGCCTGAAGTTTCCATTTTCTGTCTTTACTTCTTTTCTTAATTATCACACCAATCGCATCATCCATTCGTTTGTCATAAACAGTTTTTGATGAATAAAAATATTCCAACGCACGTAGAATATCATAATACCACCTTGAAGGATATGATAATCTTATAAATTGAGTTTTAATAATTTCATCGGTTTTATCTGATTTAAATAATTTATGTTGAAGAATAAATTCTTGCGATTCCTTCTCAACCTTTATCAATTCTAGCAATCTGTAACTATAATTATTGTGTTTGTATTCATTAATTCCTTCAAGTACAGAAATTGTTGAATGGAGCGAACTATGTTTAGCTCCCTTCCTACTGAATTGACAATTAAAACCTCCATCAGGTAATTGCTGGGTAAATAAGTAATCGATGATTGACTTAAGTTCATTTTCCTCAATTTGAAAGTAAGATGCATAATTTAAAAACATACCATTAATGCAAACATCACTTTGAGTAATTGTTCCGGAAGGATTAATACCACCATCAATTCCTTTGTTGTACTTAATTATCAGATCAATTGTATCAATTATCTCTCTTGTATTATGTGAAATTGCTAAATTCTTTAAATCCAATAAAGTGTAATGAGAAGAAACCCATTTGGGTTGATAAAAACTTAATCCCCAATGTCCATTTTTATTTCTTTTGGAAAGAAATCGTGCTCCCCAACCTTCATTTGAAATTCTATCTCTTAAGTCAGGTCTTTCAATATCTAAAAGATCTCGATAAACTTGATATTGAATAGATACATCCCCATCCAGAAGCCATGATATAATTGAATTATCAGAATTATATTTCATTATTTTACTCATCAATGAAGAAAGATTAAATTCTAAATCTCATTTCAAGTACTTCTCAAAGAATTGATCTTGTTCCCACAATAAGTGGAGAATATTTTCTTTTGCTGCATAACCGTGACTCTCTTTTGGAAGAATTACCATGCGAGCTTGAGCCCCCAATCCTTTTAATGCACCGAAGTATCTTTCCGTTTGCAAAGTAAAAGTACCTGGATTATTATCAGCTTCACCATGAATTAACAAAATTGGAGTTTTAACTTTTTCAGCATTCATAAATGGTGACATTTGATTGTAAATGTGCGGTACTTCCCAATAATTTCTTTGTTCACGTTGAAAACCGAAAGGAGTAAGTGTTCGATTATAAGCGCCGCTTCGAGCAACTCCACAGGCAAAAAGACTTGAGTGTGTTAATAAATTTGCTGTCATAAATGCGCCATAAGAATGTCCACCGATTGCAACTTTCTTGCGATCAATGTAACCAAGTTTATCAACTGCATCAATTGCGGCTTCTGCATTATCAACTAATTGCTGAATGAATGTATCATTTGGTTCTTCAGTTCCTTCACCTACAATTGGGAAAGAGGCGTCATCTAACACAGCATAACCTTTTGCAACCCAATAAACAAAAGAACCGTAATTAGGATAAGTAAATTCGTTCGGATTTGCGCTTGTTTGTCCCGCACTGTTTTTATCTTTGAATTCTTGAGGATACGCCCAAATTAGTAAAGGTAATTTAGTCCCTTTTTTTTTATTATACCCAACGGGCAAGTAAAGAGTACCCGATAATTCTACTCCATCTTTTCTTTCATATTTTATAACTTCTTTGTGGACATTTTGAAGACTTATGAAAGGATTTTGAAACTGAGTCAATTGGCTTAAACTTTTCTCTTTAGTATTTCTTATAAAATAATTTGGGAATTCATTTTTTGATTGAATCAAAACCAAGAGATCACCTTTTTGAATATCGACAAATGAGATCAATGTTTCCATTTTATCAGTCAGATTCGACTGATATAAACGTTCTTTCTTAAGTGATGTCAAATTTATTTCATCAATAAACGGGAATTGTCCTACTTTTGTAAATCCTTCTCCAATTAAAATTGCAGAGTTATTTTCTAATGCAAGAACATTCCTTCCATATTCATTTCTCTTTAGCTCAAATTTTCCCGGATCTGAATAAATATCTTGTGAATTTCTATCAGAAAGAACTACCGGACTGATATTTTCAGAAGCAGGATTGATAAGATAGGTTTTAACATTTCTGGTATCATACCACTGATCAGTAACAATCGCAATTTTTTCATCTCCCCAGATAATATCTCTGAATCTTTGCTTTAATTTTGCTATCGATTTAGGATTTGAGCTGAAAGGAGCTTCCCACTGAAATAATTCATCACGGTTATCAACTTTAACTTCAGGATCACCGCCGTCAAGTGCCTCAACAAAACTCAATGTCGATGGTTTATCACTTCTCCACATGAAATTTCTTTTGCCTGAACGAACTGCCATAAATCCTTTTGGTGTAATTTCATTCAATGGTAGTTCATTTACTGTTTTTATTAGTTTTCCGTTGAGATCATAAACTTTTGATGTTAAGGGAAATCTCTGCCAGGGAACGATATAGGAGAAGGGTTTTTCAATTGTAGTTAGTAGAATATACTTCCCATCCGGAGAAAATGATTCTCCTGCATAAAATGCAGATTCCTTAAATAATTTAGTTTTGCCGTTGAGACTAACTTTGTGAAGTTCCGATGTAACCAAAATCTCAAAATTAGATTCATCGCGTTTATTTTTAAGTAAATCTTGGTATGTCCTATTTTGCGATTTCGAGCCATCACTCACCGATACTATTGGCCCTGATGGAAGATCTTTTTTGTCATCTAAAAGTGAAGGACGTTTCTTAGGTAAAAATCTTACCAATAAATTCTCGTTATCACCAAACCAATTAATTGGAGAATTTAGATTTGAGTTAATTATTGGCTCAGTCAATTTCTTGGCTATTGCGGTTGAAATATCAAGAACCCATAACTCAACTCCTTTACTTGTTGTATTTGTGAATGCTAATTTTTTTTCGTTCGGCGATAAAGCGAAATTTGTTAATTGAGGATTAGTTGGTAAATCTTTTACCTGAATAACATTATCAACTTTAACTTTGCGGATTTTAATGTTATTAATGTAATTAACACCACTCGCGATATTGGTAATAGGATTAATCCTAAGTCCGCCGAGTCGCATTTCATCTTGATTCAGCTCATCCAATGATTTGTATGTATTTCGATAAGTAAGAATCATATATTCTTTTTTTGAATCAATTGTAACATTTGGCGCTCTCTCATAATCAGCCAATTCAAGTATTTCTTTTGATGGTTTTTGATATGTTAAATTTTCTTGTGCAGACAGCGAAATTTGTAAGAGAGAAATGACAATAAATAGAAAAGTAGTCTTTTTCATATTATCCCTATTATGAATTTGTATTAATACATTTATTATTGGTGGAGATGAGAATTACCAAATCACTAATTAATAAGATTATTTGCAAGATAAATAATTTTGATTAAAATAGTTTCAATTTAATCGAAACTGAGTTTACGAATTCCTATGTGGCAAAGTGCGAAATCATATTTCACAGGATCACGCTTATCATACTTTTTTAGATTTTTGGTTATTTCTTCTGCCATTTGCCAATTTGCAATAGTTTTATTTGTAAGTTTTAATTTTTTACTTATCTGTGCAATGTGAGTATCGACCGGGATAATCAATTTAGATGTTGGAATTTCATTCCATAAACCAAAATCCAATTCATCTTTTCTAACCATCCACCTTAGAAATAGATTCATTCTTTTACACGCACTCCCCTTTTCGGGTAATGGAAACATGAATTTCATTCCATGAGTAAGCTCTTTATTGTAAAGTTGCTTCATCCCCATCAAACAGCATTTGCTGAAACTTGATATTGCATTTCTGAGGTTTTTTTCATCAGAATTCAATCCGGAATAAAAAATGTTTTTTATTGAGTCATTAATTAAAGTTTTGTTCAGAAATGTAAAGAATATAATAATATCCACATCTGTATAAAATCGGTGCTTAAACCCTTTGAATATTTTTTCAATATGAGTCGGATTAGTAAATGACAAAAATTCAGCAGGTGATTTTCCTAGCTTTTCGAAAATTGTCTTTAATGTGTTATTTATTTGGGTAACATTTCCATAAGCAAATATCGAAGAAATAAATGCTGAGATTTCTACATCAGCATGATTATCATAAAGATGAGGGAATTGTAATGGATCAGGGGCAATTTTCGTTCTGTCAAAATGCTTGTAGTGGTATTCAAGTAATTCTTTTAGCTTCAATTAATTTTACGCTTATAATCTGGCTAAAGAGATGCCACGTATTTTCTTGAATATTTCGATAGCATAAGTATCTGTCATACTCGCAACGTAAAGTGCAATTGTTATAATTCGCAAGTAAGTGGATGCATTTTCATCAAGTAGATATTCTTTAGGAATAAGTTTTCTAATTGTTGCATAATACTTTGATTCAGTCTGGAAACTAGCATTTAAAAATGCATCCAGTAAACCGGATAGCACCTCAAATCCGGCGGCTTCAATCTCTAATACAGGTTTAGACTGATAAATATTGTTGATCGAAAGCTTTTCTATTTCGTTTAGAATTTCTAAAGCTTTAATCTTCTTCAAAAGTTGGGTATCATAGTTTGCAGACAAAATATTTTTAGAATTCTCCATAAAAATATCAGCTGCTTCTTTTATCAAAATCCCAATCGCTTTTGAGCGTAGGTATGCAATCTGCTCATTCTCGTCATAAATATTTGATATTCGGTCAAGTTTTTCATCTTTGCGAGATAATATTAATGCTTCTAATAAAGATTTTACTTTATTGAATTCGACAAACCTAAGTTTGTAACCATCTTCAAGATCAACGATTCGATAACAAATATCATCTGCTGCTTCGACTAAAAATGAAAGAGGATGACGATGATAACCATTATCAAATTCTTTATTCTTTAATCCTAGCGATTTTGCAATTAATTCAAAAGATTGAATATCCGATTCAAAATATCCGTATTTCTTTTCGCTTGCATTACCGGAATTTTTTCTGATTGGTAAAGATGATTTTGGATATTTTGTAAACACTCCGAGTGTAGAATATGTCAAACCGAGTCCACCAATATAATTTGATAATGATGGAAATGTATAAGTTAATAGTCTGAATCCTGCTGCATTTCCTTCAAAATTTTGAAGGTCATTGATTTGAAGTTCAGTTAAATCTTTTATGAATTTTTGTGCTCTATCACTTTTGAAATATTCCGAAATAGCATCTTCACCTGTATGACCGAATGGAGGATTTCCAATATCGTGAGCTAAACAGGCGGCAGCAACAACGGCTTCGAAGTCATATTCACTGAATTTTAGATTTGGGTTTTCGTTTAATATCCTCTTCCCCACTAAATGACCAAGAGATCTACCAACGCAGGATGATTCAATACTATGTGTTAACCTGGTATGTACAAAATCAGTTTCGGGAAGAGGAACTACTTGTGTTTTATTTTGCAACCTTCGAAAGGCAGTTGAAAAAACAATTCTGTCAAAGTCCTTTTGAAATTCACTTCTTCCATCAAATGTTGTTTCAGGGAGGTTTTCTCTACCGAACCTTTTAGCATTTAGGAGTTGTTCCCAATTCATCATATACCGTAAATTAATAATTATGTTCTATTACAAATTTCCCTTGATTATGCTAATCATATCACGAACAGCACGATCAAAACCGACAAAGAAAGCTCTCGCCAGCACTGCGTGACCAATACTTACTTCATCGATATCAGTTAATTCACGGAATATTTTCATATTAATATAGTTCAACCCATGACCGGCGTTTACGCTGAGACCCAGTTTTTTTGCATGTTTTGCAGCAATTCTGATTTTTTCGAGTTCATCAAATTGTTCTTCTTCAATAATACAATTTGCAAAAACTCCTGTATGGATTTCTATATAATCAGCCGCTATTTCTACTGCCGCATCAATCTGATCAATTTCAGGTTCGATAAAGAGTGATACTTCTATTCCGTTTTTGTGAAGATCACCGATTGCTTCATTAAGCATCTGAATATTATCAATAACATTTATTCCTCCCTCGGTGGTCAATTCTTGACGTTTCTCGGGAACAATAGTAGCAAGCTCAGGTTGAACATCACATGCTATTCTAATAATTTCTTCAGTAGCAGCCATCTCTAAATCGAACTTTGTTGTTATCAGTTCTCTTAGAAGTCTGACATCCCGTTCCTTAATATGACGTTTATCTTCTCGAAGATGAACAACTATACCATCTACACCGGCTTGCTCAGCCAATAACGCTGCAGTAACCGGATCAGGTTGAGTTTCACCTCTTGCATTTCTTAAGGTTGCAACATGATCTACATTTAATGAAAATTTCATATACTTTCCTAAAATATTTCTTTGATGATATTTAATATTGATGATAACCCAATTCCATAATCTGATGCTCGAAAACGTAGAGTTGCAATCAGATCTATCATTAACATAACTCCGGCGTGAGTAACTATACAATAATAAATAGATTTCGTTCGGACTGCAAAATATCCTAAAATAATTCCTCCTGCAATAGCTCCAAAAGTCTCCACAAACGGTTTGCCATTATGAAGAATAACAAATGGAATCATCTGGATAAATATTGCATGCATTCCGAATTTTTCATAAAGCCCAAATAAAGTAAATCCACGCCAAATAAATTCCCATGCGAAAAGGTATAATAAAATACCGATTTCATAAACAATAAAAATCTGCCAATCACTTCTCGCTAAACTTAAATGTGGATATTGCATTATAAAATCTTGAGAACCTGAAAAATACCAAATAAGAGGGAGCATAATCCCAATAAATAAAGCCGAGACCTTTAAACCAAAACTATAATCTCCGATTTGTAAACCAAATAGTGAAGGCCTTTTCTTAAATATGAATACAATTATTAACAAAGGGATTATAAAGTATGTTATAAAGTCGCCTAAAAACCAGTAGGCAAACTCATACATTTTCCTTAATGCATCGTTAGGAAAAAATTGTTGAATATTTAATCTGAAAAATCTACGTGAAGTAAAATACCAGGAAAAAGTTTGCAGTGTAGCAATTGCAATGAATATGATTACAGATTGTCTATCCAATCCTCTGAGAATCTCAACAATTTTTTTTAACTCTTCTCTAAACATTGATGAAGCTATGTAATACTATCTAACAATAAAAAATCATTAACCTTATAAATCGGACTCTCCTCAAAATTTTTCTCTTCAAAAGCACAAATTTTTTGCAAAGGACAAATTGAACAATGCGGATTAGTTGGTTTACAAATTTCCCTTCCAAGTCTTATTAAATTGGTGTGGAATTGATGTGCGATTCCCTCAGGCATTTGTAAATTTATCAGCATAAATGTTTTTTCAGGATTTGATGAATTAGAGATTCCTAAGCGATTTAGAGTTCTATTAACATGAGTATCAACAGGACAACTGTTTCTGCGTAAAGCAAAAAGCAAAACACAACTAGCAGTTTTTAAACCGACTCCATCGAATCGGGTTAATTCGTTAAGGATTTCTTGATCAGTTAATTGTGTCAAATAATTAAGTGACAAATCACCTTTTTCATTTTTCAGATATGTTAGAACTTTTTTTATGGCTTTAGATTTTTGTTTACCGAGACCTGCAATTCTAATAATATTTTCAATTTGAGCAGCGGTTAATTTTTCAACTTGGTCCCATTTGGTATATTTAGTTTTCAAATTTGTATAAGCTTGAAATGAATTTTTATCATTTGTGTTTTGAGATAAAATTGTACCAATGAGAATATCGAGCGGATCAGGAATCTTTTCGCTGCGAATCGGAATTCCATATTTTTTCAGTAAAAGCGAATTAATTCTTTTTATTGTTGTTTTTGGTTTCATGAATTAATACAAAAAAGCCTTGAAGCATTAGTTAAAACGACTCCAAGGCTTAAATATTTATCTTAAAATTAGAAATTAATACTTACATCAAAGAACTGAACATTTTTTAATCTGCCATAATCAGCCCAAGCGTAATTTACTCTGACAGAAAACTGATCAGCTATTCGGTAGTTTAATCCACCGCCAAAAGTTAATCCTTGTTCTGTATCTCTTAAAAATAAAGATTTATATCCCACTCTAAACATAATCATTTCATCATAGGCTAATTCTAAGCCCATATTAACATATTCGGTGTTATCGTTTGGGTGAACTGCATCTAATGCTGTAGTTGCACGGAAATAACGGTCCTTATAAGCATCCATTGCCAAACCTAAACGGAAAGTAAGCGGTATATCATATCTTCCCATTTCATACTTTGACAGTACGTTATTTACTCCTGTAGTAGGATCACCATCAGGATCATAATTGAATAAAATGTCTCTTCCATCCATTTGCATTTTTGAACCGAAATTTGAAATGCTTGCAGCTACAATTAAATCATTAAAAGGAGTGACATAATATGTTCCGATATCAACAGCGACACCTGAAGCTGAAGAATTCCAAATTTGTTCTCTTAAATATTTTGCATGAAAACCGATAGAAAATTTCTCGGTTAGTTTTCGAGCAAAACCGACACCGATCGATAATGATGAAGCATCCCACACACGTCCATCACCTTCAGGAAAATCGAATGTTCTGACAATATCTTCGGGCACACCCAAAGTTGTTAGAGTTACAAAGAAAGTACCTAATTCAGGTAGATTGATTGCCCCAGCAGCGAAATCAAAAGATACATCCGCAAGCCATGATGCATGATTAAATGTAACTTCACCGTTATTTTGTATA
>JAGUXE010000368.1 GCA_020061995.1 Ignavibacteriales bacterium
ACAAAATCCAAAATGTAATTTGTCGGGATTGCTTCGGTTCCATGGACATAAAAAACTTCAGGACGATTGAGCAAATACTGGTGCATAATCTGTTTACCGGTTAAGGAGAATTTGAATCCAACATTTAAGTCTAAATTGTCTTCAAAAAGATGATCAGAATAGTATATTCCTGATTTAATTTGTAAAGGAATAATTGAGTAGTTATTATCCTTCTGTTTACTCTGAACATATGAAGCGGCTAATTCATAACGGAAATTATAAAACTTTGTAATTAATGATACAGAAATTCCTTGCTGAGATTCGAATGAGAGGGGTGAATATCCATAAGTTTGAAAAGTATCTATTGTAGATCCAAATAACATATTTCTGTTTTCGTAAAGAGAAAAAAAATAATTAGCTTTTATTGATAAGTTCGTCAAGTTGTAGGATAATCCGACTTCGGCATTAGCGGAATTATAATCTCCTCTCAGAAATTGGCTTTGCGCTTCTTTATCTTTCATGATGGAAATACCGGAATAAATTTCAAAGCGATCATTTAACTTAAGACGAATATCACTACCGAAACCGTACTTCATGTTTTGATTGCGATTAAACAATCTTCCATAAACGGAGGGAATGAGAGAAGTATCTGCTAGTTTGAATGAGACTAATCCGCTTAGGGAATAATCGCTATAATCAAAATAATTTGTTGATGCTCTATTAAACTCGGTTGAAGTTTTTATTGATTCATAATTCCCAATTAAGCTGATAGAGAAAAATGGATGTTCAAATTTATTATGAACAGATATTCCGTAAAAATTTTCACGGTGATCAGTGAATACTCTGCCGATTGTTCCGGTTTCATTATTACGAAATTCATTGAGTTCGTATCCATTATATAGCGTAATTTCAGTAAAATTATTTGGTAAAAATCTTCCTCGTAATCCTGTGTTGATTCTATGTACAGTCATACGGTTGTATTGGGTTTCGGCAATAACAGGGGCAAGAATCTCATCAAAAAGGACTGAACCTACGTCGGTTGTACCGCTTAATATCTTCTGATAATCTATTCCGCCATTCAGACTTACATCACCACGGTGATAATAGTAGTTTCCGAAAAAAGTTAAGCTATCTGAATAGTAATAATGAGCGCCTGTTGAACCTGTCCACATTCCAAGTGATGTATTCTTAAATCTCTCTCCCGAAATTCTATTGGTTACATCAATATATATATTGAATTTTTTGTAAGGGAGAAGGAAAAATTGCCCGTCAATCATAGCCTCACCGTATGAACCTTCATAATATCGGATGCGTGATTTTGGTGTTCGTGAAATTATTTCTTTCGGGATAAATCTTATACTCACCGGATTCCATCCTCCATATAAAAATCCTCGAGGAAGTGGAACAAATTCAATTGAATCAATAAATTCTGATTGCTGCAAATGGAGATCAAAAATATTTGATTTGCGATTATTTAGTAAACCGTGACTACCTGTGTAACTAATTTCATTAAATCCTTTTCCATAAAGCTTCATTTCAGAAGGCATTCCGCAAATCCCAAATCTCGAAGAAAAGCAAATGGATGTGATTTTAATAAATCGCCGGTAAACTTGTAATCAGAGAATTCAATTTCTTTTTTCGTGCTGAATAAACTGAATTGATCGTAAGGTATAAAATGAACGGAAATTATTGTATCACGTTTCGTCTCTTTTGCAGTATTGAGTGAATCAACTTGCAAAGAATCATTAACTGAAAAAAGGGAATCACCAATTACATTATTTTCTACTAAGGTCGAATCAACAACTTGAGAGTATGCGATCCCACCAATAATCAGAAAAAAAATGATAAAAAAATAGAAAAGCTTCAAAAATCCGCTCATAATTCGTTAATAAAAAAAAGAGTTATCAAAATTAATAATTAAATTAAGGCAACAAAAATTTAGTTTTTAAAATGTGAAAGAATATGAACAATAATATACCATTTTTGCCGGGTGGAATAGAACAATACAATCTTCTAAAAAAGAATACCGATTTAAAAGATAAGATTATTTTAATCCTTGGTTTCGGTACTGATCCGGTTGCTTTGCAAATGACGGCATACGCTAAGTCGGTCATAATAGCAGTTTCAGGAAATGAAGAATTAATTGCAACTCGTTTTAAAATGCAGGGTAAACAAAAAATTTCTGTAAGACTAATGTCGTTTGATGTTACCGATTTTAATGATGAAGTGGTTGATGTTGTTTTCGCACAGGGTACATTTTCTAACGACAAAAGAAATAAAATATTAAAAGAAGTTTATAGAATCCTGAAACCGGATGGGTTCCTCTGCTCCGGAGAGATAGTTGCATTGAGGGAGGAAATTCCTCCTTTCGTGAAAGATATATGGGAAAGAGCAGGAATGAGTTGTTTGTTTACCGGAGAAATTGAAAAATCTTATACTGATAAAAACTTCAAATTAATTGCTTCGAAGGATCTAAATTTTACTTTGAAATCTTATTATAATGATGCTTCCGTAATAATTAAAAATGGTATGAAGTTTATTAACGCTGACGATTTGAAGATACAAAAAAAGTTTATTGCTCAATTACAACATGAAGTAAATGCTTATTTGAAATTAGGGGGACATAAATTTATCGGCTTTAAATCGCTCTTACTTTCAAAGGTTATGAATGAAGAAGAATGACATACTGGAACTTTTTATAACTAAGTATGCCTTCGAAGGAAAGGGAATTGCAAAAATTGCCAGGGCAATAAATAACGAAACTCCTGCTGAAGAAAATTTTGTAGTTTTTGTGAGTGGCTCATATCCCGGGGATGTTGTTAGAGCGCAAATTCGTAAGATAAAAAAGAATTATGCCGAGGCAAAGATAGTTGAAGTGATTACTCCGTCTGTCGAAAGAACATCTCCTAAATGTAAATACTTTGGCACTTGTGGTGGATGCAAACAGCAGGACCTAGAATACTCTTCACAAATAAAATATAAAGAACTGCAAGTAAAAGAAATCTTTGAGAAGCTCGGAGGTTTTGAAAATCTTATTGTTGAACCTATCCTTGCTTCGGAACGAATATTTTTTTATCGAAATAAAATGGAATTCTCTTTTGCAGACAAACGATGGCTTTCGATTGAGGAAATTTCAACGAAGGATAACATCCAAAATGATTTTGCAGTGGGATTGCATATCCCGGGATTATATGATAAAGTCCTCGATATTGATGAATGTTTTCTGCAATCCGAGATTAGTAATGGAATTCTCAAATTAACAAGAGAGTTTTTCAAATCACGATACGCTACTATCTATACTACAAAAACACATACCGGTTTTTTAAGAAATTTAATCGTTAAGCAAGCCTCTCATACAAAAGATTTGATGGTAAATATAGTTACTTCTTCATATGAACCGGAATTAATTACTGAATATGCTAAATCTTTACTAAATGAATTCCCACAAATAACCACAATCATTAATAATGTCAGCGCAAAAAAAGCCTTGATTGCACTTGGCGATTTTGAAAAAATAATTTATGGTCCCGGTTTTATTATTGATGAAATTGGTGGTTATAGTTATAGAATTAGTGCGAACTCATTCTTTCAAACAAATACAATTCAAGCTGAGCATTTATATAATGTTGTTCTTGATTATGCTGAGTTGAACGGAACTGAAAATGTTTTTGATCTTTATTCTGGGGCAGGAACTATTTCTATCTTTTTATCAAGACATTCCAAAATCGTTTATGGAATTGAAGTTGTTGATTCTGCTGTTGAAGATGCAGAAGTAAATAAAAAATTGAACAAAATTGAGAACGTATTTTTCTTCCAGTCGGATCTCTATAAATCTTTTTTGCCTGTAGTGACCGAAAATAATTTACCGAATCCTGAAGTTATTATACTTGATCCTCCACGCGGCGGAATGCACTTAAACACAGTTACAGATGTAATTGCATTATCACCCAAAAGAATAGTTTATGTAAGCTGCAACCCGACAACTCAAGTTCGTGATATAAAATTATTTGTACAGAGTGGCTATAAACTTGTTAAGATGAGACCGGTAGATATGTTCCCACACACCTACCATATTGAGAATGTGGCATTATTAACCAAAGAATAATCACCTGAACCGGTAATTCTTTGACCGGTTATTTATGAGAAGTACAAACTCACCTTTAAGTTGAGATTTATTAATTTTTGAGAGGACATATTCTCCGCTTCCTCTAATAAATTTTTCATCTTTTAAAGTAAGTTGATAGGCAAGAACTAGAGGTATATCTTTGCCAAATGAAACAATAATATCTTCAATGAGACTTTTCATTCTATAAGGAGTATCGAGGATAACCAAAAGTTCATCGATCTTTTTTAATCTGAATAGCTCCTGCCTGCGAATATCTTTTTTGGGTGAAAGCCAGCCGTAATAATAAAACTTCTCAATATTTAATCCGGAGCCTGTTAATGCAGGAATTAAGGAATTTGCCCCGGGGATTGGAATAATCTGAATTTTTTCCGCAATGCAAATTTCAACTAAATAATGTCCCGGATCTGAAAATAGGGGTGTCCCGCAATCTGAAATGAGAGCAACTTTTTTTTCTTCTTTTATTTGTGCTATTATTTCTTCTGCTGTTTCTCGTTCATTATGTTCATTAAGCGATAGTAATGGTTTATCAATTTTGAAATGAGAAAGAAATCGGCGTGCTTCTCGATATTCTTCACATACAATCAAATCAGCTGATTTGAGAATTGTAAGTGCACGCAAAGTTATATCATCATAATTACCGATGGGGGTTGCTACAAGGAAAAGCTGCATAATTCTTTTTACTTTTATAAATGGATTTAACTTAACCGGAAATATATATAGAATATACTTCCGGTTGTAATTTAACTTTTAGTTTTAATCCATCTAACAACTTCTGACCATTTTGGTTTTTTACCCGTCCATAAAATCCCGATACTATAAATTTTCCCTGCAAAGGGAAATATCGCAAGTATTGTAATTAAGTTTAAAGCGATAGAGAGAAGTTGCTGCCAAATTGGAACTTCAATTAATGACATTCTTGCGGGCATAACAATAATTGATGCAAATGGGACTAACGATGCAATTTCTGCATATGGTTTATTTGGGTTTTCCATCATAGAAAGTGCAATGAAAAAAGGAATAATTATTAACATCATCAAAGGCATCGTTCCGCTTGAAGCATCTTGCGGATTATCAAATATTGAACCGAGTGTCGCGAATAATCCTGTGAACATAACCAAACCGATAAAGAAATTTACAATTACATAAATAACTAAATCAGGTTGAACACTTAATGTGATTTCTTTCGGTAAAGCGAGCAGTGCCGATGATGAAACACCAACGATTGTCAACAGCCAAACAGCCATCTGTGCGCCACCGGTTATTGATGCCCCAAGTATTTTTCCTGTCATTAATTCTTTGGAGCTAACCGAGGAAAGAATTACCTCAATAATTTTATTTCCTTTTTCTTCAATTACAGATTGCATTGTCATCTGCCCCATCATCAATAAACTTATATATAGAAGAAACGTAAAGGCATAAGCAATAATTAGGTTTCCGTATCCTGCTTCTGCAATTTCCTCATCTTTGGAAACCTTGTATCCGGTAAAATCAACACCTCTCCTGGCGAAACTTAATTCATCAGCCGAAAGTAACTTGTTGTTAAAATAACTGTCTAATAGTACTTTATTAATTGGTCCATCAAGCTCACGATTCAATGAAATATTTTGTGGAGATTTTGAATAATACTCAATCTTTTTATCCGATAAAGCTGTCGCGGGGACATAATAAATTCCAGTAATCTGTTCTTTCAACAAAATATCTTTTTTTGCTTCAAGATGAGTTTTAAACTCCTCACGGGTCATGCTTAAATAATTAAAGTTGTAACCTTGATTTTTCACAAACTTCGCTTCCGAAAATTCTTTTTGGAAGACTGAAACTAATTCGTTTTTTTCCACAACAAAATCGAAAGTTAAGTTTTTACTCTCAGTAGAGTATAGTAGTGCTTGAATTCCCCCAAAAACGAATATTAATCCCGGAATTAAAAGTGTCATTATAATGAATGCTTTTGAAAATAATTTTTCCTTTAACTCTCTTTTGATAACAGCTGCAACTCTATAATTAAACATATAAATTGCTCCTTTCTTCCAACTCGTGCTCTTTGCCAGCTAACTCAATAAAGATTTCGTGAAGTGAAATATCATTAGCATCAAATTTTTTAATAACAATATTATTATCCATTAATAATTTCAGAAGTTGTTGAGCATCTGCCTGGTCTTTTAGTCTGATCCCTATTGAATTTCCGAAGTCCTCAATCTTTTCTATCATCTTATTATCTTTTAAGAAAGAGATATTGCCCTCATAATTTAAGCTGACATTCCGTTGAGCAAATTTTTGTTTTATCTCTTTGAGAGGTCCATGTAGAATAGCTTTCCCGCGGTCAATCATGCAAATATGATCACATAGCTTTTCAGCAAAGTCCATTAGATGTGTGGAGAAAATTATAACCTTTCCTCTTTCTTTCATCTCAAGGATTATATCTTTAAGGAGATTTGTATTTACCGGATCAAGTCCGCTAAATGGTTCATCTAGAATAATAAAATCGGGATCGTGTAATACTGTTGCAATAAATTGAACTTTTTGTTGATTTCCTTTTGAAAGATCTTCCACCTTAGAGAGCTTCCTATCCAATAAATCAAATCTCTTCAGATACTCATCGGCTTTCTTTTGAATATCTTTACCGATTTTACCTTTAAGACTTGCAAAATAAAGGATTGTATCAATTACCTTCATCTTCTTATAAAGTCCGCGTTCTTCTGGTAGGTAACCAACACGGTTCTTAAAATCTTGCCCGACTTTTACTCCTTTCAATAAAACCTCACCATTGTCAGGTAGATAAATATTCATCATCATTCTTATTGTTGTGGTTTTACCGGCACCATTTCTTCCAATCAATCCGAAAATAGAACCTTCGGGGACTGAGAAAGAGACCTCATCAACGGCTTTTAACTTTCCAAATGATTTAGATAAATTTTTTACTTCAAGTGCATTCATAGAAATTCCTTAATTAGAAAAATAAGTAGACAAAAAACTTTTTCTAACAAATAAAATCAGATTACCAAATAAAATTATAACGAGCGTGCAATCATTAGTGATTCGCGCGCGATGTTTTGATTGTATTCGAAAGATAGTTTTTTGTAATTAATCAAATCTATTATCGTTCCAATTAAGCACAGACCGCCTGTAAACAGATATAAAATCCCCATTCCAATCTGACCCAAAAGAAATCTTTGAACTCCCGCTACAATGATAAAACCAAGTAGAGTTGTTAGAAGAATAACCTGCGGATCTTTTCGACGTGCTGAATAGACAACTGCAAATTGCTGGGCTTGTTGGTCATTCAAGTCTTTAATCAGACTTTGAACCAGCATTAATTCCTCCCCTTCGAGGAACGGCATAAGTTGATAAATATTTGTCATTTTTTCCTCCTGATAATTTTATAAAAATTTCTTCCGATATATAACTAAAAGGGTTATCGAACGGTACAATAATATGATAAGCGCCATTAATCCTAAAGGGTGGGTATTAAATGAATCCCAAAATCTCAATTGAAACAATAGAGTAATAGATCTGCCCAAACCACATCCAGGGCAAAAAGATATTCCTAAATTATTAAATGGACAAATCGTAAAGTGAGAATCAGCATGAACAAAAAATATTAAATAAGTGATTCCCAGAAGCCAAACCAATGCTTCAAAAGGGAAAATTTTAATAAAATAATTAATTCTCATAATTACCAACTAATTTGCATCAGAAACTTAATCTAAAAAGTTTGCGTAATCAAACCGAATATGTAAATTAACAACCGTTCAACTTCAATATTTATTGAGAGGTAAAAATGAATGTTTTAATTGTGCATGCACATCCAGAGTCAAAATCGTTTTGCTCAGCACTAAAAGATTATACCATAAATTATTATGAAGGTAGAGGAGATGTTGTAAAGATCACAGATTTATATCAAATTAATTTTGATCCGGTTGGTGTGCAGAAAGATTTTTTGCGACTTTCAAATAGCGAATATTTCAAATACCAGGCAGAGCAGGTCTACGCATATAACAATTCACTTTTTACTGATACTGTTCTACAAGAAATGAAAAAAATTGAATGGGCTGATTTAATAATTTTCAGTTTTCCCCTCTGGTGGTTCTCACTTCCGGCGATATTAAAGGGTTGGGTTGATAGAATTTTTGCAATGGGTTTTTGTTATGGGGCAGGAAAAGGAGTTTATGAAAATGGTTGTTTCAGAAATAAAACCGGAATGCTAATATTCACCACAGGAGGTCCTGAATTTGCCTATTCACCTGCGGGGAAAAACGGTAATATAGATACACTTTTATATCATATACACCATGGGATGCTTTATTTTATTGGATTACAAGTGAAACCCCCATTTATCGCTTGGTCGCCAGTACGAGTTACAGATGAAGAAAGAAAAAGTTATTTTGAAAAATTAAAGGAACATCTTATTAATCTAGATTCACTGAAAAATCTTTATTAATTAAATTTTTCCTTTTCTTATTAATTAGATTCGTTTATCTTTGTCACAAAAAGAGGAGATTCAAATGTTAAAAATGAATGAGTTCTTCAAGCAAAAATCTTTGTACACAATTCAATCAGGAACAAAAATTATTGATGCAGTCATGTATATGGCAGAACACAATGTTGGACTAATTCCGGTTCTTGATAATGAAAAACTCATAGGAGTATTTTCTGAACGTGATCTTATGAGAAGAGTAATTGCAAAAGGATTAAATCTTGCTGACACTATCGTTGATGATATAATGACAAAAGAACTTATTCTTGCTAAGAGTGATGAATCTTATGAAGCATGTTTAATGAAGATGAAAGAAGCAAAAATTAGGCATATACTTATTATCGAGGATGAAAAATTGCTTGGTGTGCTTTCGATAAGAGACTTATTAGAGATAGATATTTCTGCGAAAAAGGAGACCATAGAAGTACTCAATAATTATATTTACTCTAGGTAGACTAATTTTCTGTTACGAACTTAATAAAACTTCAATTATGGAAAATTATTCGGAAGAACATTTCTTAAAACCTGAAATCATGTTGCGTCTTTATGCTGAAGGCGCATTCCCGATGACAAATGATGAAGGAGTGATTGATTGGTATTATCCCGAAATCAGAACAATTATACCGCTCAATAATTTCAATATTCCCCGTTCTCTAACAAAATCAATTGCCAAATTAAATTTCCAATATAGAGTTGATAGTGATTTTCCTGCTGTAGTTACTAATTGTGCAAATAGATCAAAAACATGGATTAGTAAAAAATTAATCAATGCTTACATGAATTTATGGGAACAAGGATTTATACACACAGTGGAAGTGTATCAATATAATATTTTGGTCGGCGGGTTATACGGTGTTTCGGTTAGAGGAGCATTTTTCGGAGAATCAATGTTTTCTAAAGTCACACAAGCTTCAAAAGCGGCACTTGTCTTTTTGCTAAATCATTTAAATCGGAGAAAATTCGTTTTACTTGATGTACAGTTTATGACTGAACATTTAAAAATGTTTGGTGCTGTTGAGATCTCTCTTCCTGATTATAATGAATTGTTAAAGAAGGCATATAGAAAAAACTATTATTTTAACGATGATAAAATCGGTGATATTTTAATCAACTGATTTTCCATGCTTCAACATTACAGCTTTCCATATTTCAACTTCAAGAATTTCCGAATCATCAATCAGCATAATCGGAATATCATCTTCAATACGATATCTTCTTCGTGTGGTTTTATCAGTAGAAATTAGGAAATCCCCATCAAGAATTAAATCTGCTTTTGTTTCCGGACAGCAGAGGATATCGAGTAGTTCTTTACTTATCATAATTATTCCTTAAAATAGAGTCATAAATATAAAGAAGTGTAGAAGAGAAAAAAAAGAGCGGCGAACCGCTCTTTTTTAATTTAGAAAACGAACGTCATACCAAATTTAAATGAATCAGTAAAAAGTGGTGTGGCTGTATTAAACGGCCAGTTCATTTTTTCTTTACGCAGTTCATAGAAGCCGTAAGCTAATCCGTTTTTCAAGAGGAAGCTTATGATAGGTGCTGCAGTTGGTGATGAATCAACTATTTTATCAATAAATTCATCTAACAAAGCTTGAGAAATCCCTTCAATCGCGTAACTCCCTGCGGCTTTCCAAAACATTAATCTTGGGAAAACAACATTTCTTTCGAAACTTGCGTCGAGAATAAGTGCCGGAATTATTTGTAGTTTGACGCCTGCCTCAGATTTAGTTCCGAACCTGAAATTTCCATCAAACATTGCGAGAGTTTTCGCATCATCAAAAGTTATTTCATTTGCAACCAAACGATTAGGCAATCCATCAACGATTTCATTTCTTGACCAGGTTAATCCGTTCCCATTATAAAATATTAAAGCTGATTTTCCGAAACGATAACCATACCCTTCATCCCAGCCGAGTCCAATTTTCCACATTTCAGAAGGTAACTCACCGACAGGTGAAGTTTTGCCGAGTTGGGAGGAAAGATTTGTTAGTGAGCTATAACGATATTTGTATTTCATTACGTTATCTGACTTAAATAGACTTCGTTCAGTCACATAACCTAAACGAATTTCAGCCAAATTAGGGTTTGCAATTTTGGCTCCCAATCCTTTTAGTGAGGTCTTTCCAAATCCATAGAATGCTGATATAGTAGGTTTTCCGTGAAAATCGAAATCGAAATGAAAATCGAAATCATCATCATTAAAAAAATCATCATCCTCGTTCTGTGCATTTAAAACAAATGGACTAAAGCAAAACATTGTGAGTAAGAATAGCAATTGTAATTTTTTAGATAACATATAACCTCCAAAATATTTTCGAATTTGAAACAAACATAATGCCAATAATTTATGTTTCAAAATTAGCTTTTTTGACAAACTAAATTAGGAATAATCTGATAAATGGTCTTTTTATAATGTTAAGAAGCGAAATTTATATACAAAAATAGTCGAGGTGTGTCTATATTTGAGAACGCTATAGATGTATGCATCCTTCAAATTATTGCCGGAAGTTTTATCCAAATGATTTTTTTAATTTCGTTGAAAACTATCTTTTAATAATCCTTTATCTTTTACTATTTTTGTTCAAATCAATTAATCATTTAGAGCATAGAATTTTGGCATTAAATATAGTTTCATTTTACAAGTACACTAAAATCGATAATCCTGAAAAATTTAGAAATGAACACCAGTCACTTTGTGATACCTTATCGTTAAAGGGGAAAATTTATGTTGCATCTGAGGGAATCAATGGAAATGTTTGCGGTGAAGAAGAAAATGTAAATCTATACAAAAATAATCTTTCATCTATCTGTGGTTTCGAAAATATTATTTTTAAGGAAGATGAGATATCCGATTATGTATTCCCGAAAATGCATGTTAGGGTAAAAAAGGAGCTGGTAAATCTTGGCATTGAAGGATTAACCAATAAAAATGGGGGAGAAAGGCTCTCACCCGAAAAGTTATTAGAGTTCTATGAAACCGGAAAAGATTTCATAGTTATCGATACTCGTAATAGTTATGAAAGTAAAATCGGACATTTTAAAAACGCAATTCAACCTGATATGAATAATTTTAGAGAGTGGCCTAAAGTAGTTGAGAATCTTTCTGAATTTAAAGAAAAAACTATTGTTACATATTGCACCGGCGGAATACGCTGCGAAAAAGCATCGGCTTATCTGGTTAAACAAGGTTTTAAAGATGTATATCAATTGGATGGGGGAATTTTATCTTTCATCAAAAAATATCCAGATACATTTTGGCATGGTGGAATGTTTGTTTTTGACGATAGAAAAGTGGTTGAACCGAATACTAAAGATGAATTAAAATATACATCGGTATGCCAATTATGTGATTCGCCTACTTCCTATTTTATTAATTGTCACAATCTTGATTGCGACAAATTAATAGTTTGTTGTAAAAATTGCAGGAATAAGTATAATTATTGTTGTTCTCAAAATTGTAATGAATCACCCAGAAAACGGGAAAAGATTTATGAGTAATTCTTATTTGAAAGGATTTGCTGAAATGCTTCCCGATGGTGCAAAGTATTATTCAAAAATGGATACGGTTAAAAAGTGGATACCCTCCATCGTACTAATACCAATTTGTTATTTTTTTTTAGAGAATTATCCTGCATACACGCTCCTTGATAATTTCCATCTTATTGTTCATGAAGCTGGTCATCTTGTCTTTATGTTTTTTGGAGATTATATTCATGCACTTGGCGGTACATTAATGCAATTGATTATACCAATTATTTTTATTTATTATTTTTTTCTTTCGAAAAATAAATTCATGTTGCAGAGTTCAATTGTTTTGACCGGACATAGTTTTTTTAATATTTCAGTTTATGCTGCAGATGCTCAAGCACGTAAGCTTCCTTTATTGGGAAACGGAAAGCATGATTGGTATTATTTATTGGGTGAGATAGGTTTAAGGGAATCTGACAAGGAAGTCGGATTGGTTTTCTTTTATACCGGTATTTTACTATTTATTATGGCCCTAGTTGTTCCAATATTTTCGAGAGATTAATGTTTAGATTTATTTTGTTAGCCGTTGTTTTGTTTTTAGGGCATCCGATTTCGGACTCGTACGCACAAGTTGATTCAATTATTGACTATCACCAGAATGGAAATATAAAATCTATCGTTCCCCTTTATAATGGAGTTAGGGAAGGAGAAGCTAAATTCTTTAATCAAGAGGGAATGCTAATTGAAGAGATAAGCTTTCTAAATGGTAGAGTTGAGGGACTTGTTAAAAAGTACAATAGCCTCGGTTTTCTTCAAGAGACATATACCATTGAAAACGGTAAACGTGAAGGACCAACCTCCACTTTTGATTCATCGGGGGTTTACATTGGTGACAAAGATTTCGAAAATGGGTTGTTAGTAATTAAAAAAGAAGTGCCGATGTTTGAAGAAGAAAAAGTATTAACAGAGATAACACCGCCAGATGTTACTGAATCTAAGGGGGTAAAAAAGAAGAATACTTCAGTAAAACAAACTTCAACTGCATCAATTCCATCTGATAATTATGACAATAATCTTGAAGATGATCCTGCTTATTTTATAAGCGTAGAAGTGTCACCACTACCGGTTGGTGGTTTTGAAGGGATTCAGAATAGAGTTTATTACCCCGAGCAGGCAAGAAAAGAGAAAATACATGGGACAGTTAAAATACGAGCATTCATTGATCGCTTAGGTGATGTAGAAAAAACTGAAATTGTTGAAGGTATCGGTTTCGGGTGTGATGAAGCAGCTGAAATTACTGTCTATTATACCAAATTTACACCCGGTTTGATAAAAGGGAAACCGGTAAAAGTTCAGTCAATAATTTCTGTCGAATTTAAACCGGATTAATTTCAACTCTATTAAATCTAAAACTATCTAATAACAAACTTCTTTCATCAGAAATAAGAGTACTATCAAAGTAGAAATTTGAAAATTCTCTTCTCAGCAGATATTCTTTCCTAAGTGTATCAAAGTACTTACCACGAGCCGGTTGTGAATAGTTTAAAATCTCTCGGAGATCTTTATCGTCTTTGTTAATTGGGAATATATCCCTCAAAATCGAATCAATGAATGATTCATGATTCTCGATGTCTGGTAAAGAAATTATATTGGTTTTAACCGATGGATATTCCGGTTCCCAAATCGGTTTGAACGAAAAACATTTGCAGAAAGCATCGTAAATAATTTTCGTACCGTTTATTTTCCCCTCAAAAGAGTAACCCGCAATGTGTGGTGTCACAATTTCAAGATGATTAATCAGTTCGGTTAAAATGTTTGGTTCGGATTCAAAAACATCAAATGCAGTTAGTATTTTTTTCTTTTTCAGAACTTCCAGCAGAGCTAGATTATCAACGACTTCACCTCGTGCTGAATTGATTAGAATGGTTCCTTCTTTTAATCTACTTAAAACTCGTTCGTCGAAAAGATGGTAAGTTGGATCTTGTCCGTCGCGTTTAAGAGGTGTGTGAATAGTTATTATATCGCATTCTAATACCTCATCTAAAGGTCTATAAATATCCAAGGCGGTTTCTCTTTTTAACGGCGGATCATTTAGAACTACTCTCAAGCCTATTGCATCGGCGAGTTTTTTTACTCGATTGCCTATATTTCCGACACCAACTATTCCTATTGACTTATCTTTAAGTGTAATTTCATTTTTTGCGGCAATAAAAAAAAGTGCTGTCAAAAAATATTCAGCAACAGCATCAGCATTACAGCCTTTTGCATCTGAAAAAGCAATTTTATTTGAAGCAAGATAATTTTTATCAATATGGTCAGTTCCAATAGTTGCAGTTCCTACAAACTTGACATTACTTCCAGTCAACAATTCTTCATCCACGAGAGTTGTTGAACGGACAATTAAAGCATCAGCATTTCGTACAACTGAATTTGTAATCATTCTTCCAGTTAAATAAAGAATATGTCCGAAACGGGAAAATGCTTCATGAGCATTTGTAATACTTTCATCAACTATAAGATTTAAAGCCATAAAATTCCTTGATAAATGAGTATATTATCGACCGAAATATCGAAAAGTTAATACTGTAATATCATCTGATTGCGGAACATCCTTAGAATAAAGAAAAACATCATCAATTACATCTTTAGTAATTTCTTGAATTCCTTTTGAATAAGAGAGTTTTAATTTCTCGATTAATCTCTCTTCCGAATACAAATTCTCATCTGCATCCATCGCTTCGGTAACCCCATCGGTAAAAAGGAAAACAGCTTCACCCGGTTTTAGAGTGAGAGTTTTCGAGACAAAAGGCATCTCCTCCATTACTCCAAGTGCAATGCCTCCGGTCATTGCAATTAAATCAATTGTTCCGTCGGTCTTTACTAAATAGGGAGGATTATGACCACCATTTGCATAGGTAATAATTCCGCTTTCTGTATTTAAAATTCCGTAGAAAACGGTAACAAACATTGATGAAACGCTTTCGGAACACAATAAATTATTTACATGATCTAGGCACTCATCAGGGGGAAGTCCTTTCAACGCAGTAGCTCTTAATAGAGTACGACTTACCGCCATAAAAATAGCTGCCGGAATTCCTTTACCTGAAACATCTCCTATTACAAACCCAAAATTATTATCGTCAATCATAAAGAAATCAAAAAAATCACCCCCGATATCTTTTGCTGCAGTCATTGAACCAAACACATCAAAATCTTTTCTGTTCGGATATGGAGGAAATACTTTTGGCAAAATAGCTTGCTGGATTATTTTGGCAGTATTTAAATCCTGTTTCAATGCAATCAACTGGTCATGTTCTTCTGAGGATTGTCTCAGTAAGGTTAATTGTTGTAATGTTTTATTAATCGTTATTTCGAGATCACCAAAATCAATTGGTTTTGTGATGAAATCGAATGCTCCTCTGTTCATGGCTGTACGAATATTTTCCATATCTCCATAAGCTGAAACAACAACAGTTTTTAATACGGGATTATTTAATTCCGCAATTTTTGAAAGGAGAGTTAACCCATCCATTTCCGGCATATTGATATCGGTAAGTATTATACCGATGTCGGGATGTTCGATCAGTCTTGCTAAAGCATCGAATCCGTTGTGTGCAAACACAAAGTCCAAAGTTTCTTCACGGATTTGTCTTCTAAAACGTTGTCGAATAAGCGTTTCAAGATCCGGTTCATCGTCAACTACCATTAATTTTAGTCGCATAAAGTTCCTTAAAATTGATTAGTCAAATTATAGTAATATTTTAAGCTATATTAAATGTAAAAGAAAAATTACCTCAACTCTGATTTTTGGGCAGAGTTATAATAAACTCTGCATACTCGCCAATTATGGTGTCAACTTTAACTTCACCTTTGTGTTGTTGTACTACAATATCATAACTTAATGAAAGCCCCAAACCAGTTCCTGCGCCGGTTGGTTTTGTAGTAAAAAAAGGATTGAAGATTTTATCAACTACATGTTGCGGAATTCCTTCGCCGTTATCTCGGATTCTGATCTCAATATAAGAATCAAAATTTTTAGTTTTTACACTTAGGATAGGGGAATAAACATCCCGCAATTTTTTCTTCTTTTCGTGAGTAGAATAACATGCATTATTAACCATATTTAAAAACACACGGGAAATATCCTGTGGTACAACTTTAATCTGCTCGAGCGATGAATCATAATCGGATTCAATTTTAATGTTGAATGTTGAATCCTGGGCACGCATTCCGTGGAATCCAAGATTGACATATTCCAAAAGTAGAGCATTAATATCGGTCATCTGTTTTTCACCTGATTTACCTCGTGAATGCAACAGCATGCCCCGAATTATACTGTCGGCTCTCTTTCCATGTTCATTTATTTTTAAATTGTTATGTTTTAGGTCACCAAGAATTTCCATTAAATAATCTTTTGTTTTAGGATCAATAGATTCGGGAAGTCTTTGAATCTCCTCTTCAATTTCAAAAACAAGATCTTTACTTAATTCTGCAAAATTATTTACAAAGTTTAACGGATTTTTTATTTCATGTGCAATTCCTGCTGTTAATTGTCCAAGAGATGCGAGTTTTTCAGCTTGCACAAGTTGTGTCTGGGCGTTTTTTAAATTGTTTAGAGTTACCTGAAGGTCCTCAAGAATCTTTGTCTTTATAAATGCTGAGATAATGTGTTCTTTAATGTTTTTTAAGAAAGCAACGTCTTTAAGTTTAAAAGCGTCACTACGATGGATATTTTCCAAAATTAAAAAGCCTTCAACCTTCTTTTCTACTCTTACTAAAAGGACTAACAAAGCTTTAGGTGATTCGCCTAACCCAAATTTCTCGCTCGTGCTTCGGGCTCTATAATTATCTGTAAAAAAAAGATCCTCATATATTTCTTCAGTATACTTTAAATATTTTTCTTCAGCCTGTTCCAGTGTGAAATTGTTGTCAGTAATTATATCAAAATTCCAACCGAAGCTTGCTTTAAACTTGTAAAAATTTGAGTTTTTATCAAATACGAGCGCTGATGCTTTTTCAATTCCTTTAATGACAGTAATCTTTTCAAGAATGGAATTTAGTAGGTTAGAAAAATGTATTTCCGAATTGATTGATTTTACAATCACATTGATTTTTTCAAGTTCATCATTTTTATCCGCAAGTTCGAGTGATTTTTCTTCAATTTCTTCTTTTTGCTTTATTATTTCAGAAGTTCGCTGTTCAACAATTTTTTGTAGAACCTCTTTTTCTTTTTCTAATTGTCTTGAGCGAAATCGGATTAAGCCTATAACTAGAGCACTCGCAACAAATAAGTAAAATATGTAAGCCCAAATTGTTTTGTACCACGGAGTCATAACTGTGAAGTAATACTTTGCAACGCTGCTTTCGTGTCCGTATATATTCTTCGCTTTTACTGAGAAAACATAATCTCCTTCCGGTAGGTTGGTATATTCTTTTTGACTAGACTTAGTCCATACTGACCAAGTTTCATCAAATCCCTCAAGAAGAACGCTATACAAATTGCTTCCTCGAGTTTTAAAACTTCCCGAACTATAATCAAATCTGATAGTATTCGCGTTATAAGGCAATTTGATATTTAAAACAGATTTAGAAGTAATGCTTCCACCACCATAAATCAAGTTATCGTCATTAATCGTTACTCTTCGAATTAATGCAAGGAAATCGTTTGTGTAATTATATTTTGATTGATCATTAAAACGTATAATTCCTTCAGGACCACCAAACCAGGTAATCCCTTCATCTTCTGTAAAGCATGACCAAATTACTACATCACTTATTGGAAGAAAAGGTGTTCTGACTTGAGTGAAATTTGAATTCTGTCGCTTTGCTAAACTCACAGATGTTCCGTCTCCATCAGCTAACCATAAATCTCCGGTTACCTTATCTTCAAGCATTAATGAGAACCATTGAATTACTGAAGTATCATTAAAAATTGAATGAGGGGTGAAGGCTTTTTTCATTATATCATATTTAAGTAGTCCAATTTCAGACGAAATAAATAATTCATTAGAAAAAGAATAAATTCGATTACCTGAATTCGAAGGAAGTCCATTAGAAATATCAAATTGGATATGTGAGTTATCAAATAAGTTATATCTGATTATCCCTTTAGAAGAAGTTTCTAAGAATACAATCCCTTCTTCATATTCAATCGCTTTATTAATCTCTTCAGCAATTCCGATAAGTTTACCTTTGTTTATCCATTTTCCGTTAACCGATTCAAATTGAATAACCCCCTTTAATGTCGAAACAAAAACTCGATTATTATTTACTAAAGACTTGTTCAGAGACAAAGTGAAATCTGAATAGATTTTATTAATTCCTTTTGAGGTAATCTCAAATAATCCGGAAGTTGTAGCTGCAAGAAGTGAATTTTCAGTTAGTATTAACGACCAACATGCATTATCAAAGCCTGGGAATCGATTAAAAGTATTCGTGGAATTATTAAAAACAAATAATCCTTGATATGTTGCGACATAAAGTTGATTATTAAATCTGTTAAACGCCGTAACACCACCTTTTATTCCTGATCTTTCATCGAAAAATGTAAATGGTGAAGAAATCTCAATATTCGAAATACCATTATTTAAAGCTGCCCAAAGATTATTTTCGTCATCGAGATGAATTGATTTCACGAGTTCATTTTGCAATCCGGATTTTTCATCAATAATTTGTCGTAAAGTGAAATTACTATTTAAAATGACTATTCCACCTCTAGAAGTTGCCAAAGCCAAAGCGTTATCATTAAGTTCTTGTAGACTAGAAATTTTGTTCTTAATGAAAAAATCATCCATTTCAGTTTTAAGTGGAACTATTCGGCCATCTTCAAATTGGTACAACCCCTGATTTGTAGTTGCGAAAATAGTATTTCCATTTTTCGTTTTTATCACTGATGCGAACTCTAATGAGGGGAGTAAGGTTTCAGCTCCGGCGAGAGTTGAAAGATTACCTTCCTTGAAGGATTTTAAACCAATGTCTTGCAGATTGCAAATCAATAAATCATCTAATAAAAAAGCAGAAACTATAGGTTGATTTATTTTCCATGAGGTTATTTTATTATCGAAATAATTGAAAATTCTGAATTCTGAAATAAAATAAATTCCTTTTGAATGCGGAATGATTTTAATTATATCGTTAAAATCATTCTCCTTACTCGGAAGTTTAATACTCAAACTTCTAAACATTGGAAGATGTAATGAATCGTTGTCAACAAAACCAAATTCTCCTCTTGCTCCTACATAGATTCTTCCAGATTTATCTTTTGCTAATGCGGTGACTTTGGAATTATTTTGAGTTGTTATTATTCTCCACTCAATCCCATCAAATTCCAATAAACCCGAAAAATTGGCTACATATATAATCCCTCTATTATCTTGAATTATATCGAAGTTTTGTCCGTGTGCTTTGTATTCCTTTGGATTATAATTCTTAAGAAATGTAAAACCAATTTCAGAATTATTTAATTGAGGGAACAA
>JAGUXE010000395.1 GCA_020061995.1 Ignavibacteriales bacterium
CTTTAATAGAGCATGGTGCCGATGTGGACTCTCAAGATGAACTTGGTAATACACCTCTAATGAATATTATAAAAAACAATACCATACTATCAAATCAAGATGACGATGTTGAATT
The DNA here is from genome assembly GCA_020061995.1 of Ignavibacteriales bacterium. The sequence continues at coordinate 116 of JAGUXE010000395.1, forward strand.
TGTAAAATTGTTTATTAAAAATGGTGCAAATTTTTTGATAAAAAATAGCATAGGTAAATCGATTAAAGATTTAACTATCAATCATCGAGAGGGAAGCGCTGTAGCTGATCTGATTGTTTCGTTATATGAGCAGCAACAATTGAATCAGAAAGTTAGTGATGATGAAGAAGAAAATCTGTATTTATTTTAATTTATTAAATGTATTTAAACATAATTTATAAAAATACTAATTTTATTAAATGGCACTTTTAAACAATAATTGCAAAAAACACCAAGGATTACTAAACAAAGTTAGGGATGTAATCGCTTCTGATATTAGGGATGGTCCTTTTTTGTATCCTCGTTACGGTGTATTGTCTTTGATTGCTCGGCGTACGCCAATGATTATTTGTGATAATGAGTCTTTTTTTGTAAAAGTCAGTAAAACTGCCTTTACTGATATGACCAATATTTATATAACAGCTCCTTTTTTTAAATCTCTAGCAATTGAGCATGCGAAAGGTAATGGTGATCTGATTTTTATTATTCTGCATAATTTAAGTCATATGCTGTATCTACATGGGCATCGAATGAAGGAATTTCCGCATGAAGTTGCAAATTTAGCGCAAGATTTGTCAATTAACACTAGATTGCAGCTAGGTTTTCCGTCGTTAAACTGCTCTAGGAAAATTACCCTTGGTTACGGGTTTAATGAAGGTGATCTAAAAAAATACCCTCTGATGTCGGAAGAGGACATTGCTAGAGAATTAATGCGAGAAGATGACCAATCAGAATCTAACTCTGAATTCAGCCAATCTAAGTTGTCCAAAAAAATCGAATCGTCTTATACTGAAAAAGAAGATATAGGTATTGACCATATCGTCGACCCAATTGAGCTCTCAAAAATTATGCGCGAAGAGGGATTAGATGATGCTGTTAACATCCTTAAAATTCCATGCACAGCTGAAAATGCCTCATTGTGCGCTAACAAACAAAGAATTTTAACAATTGCTGACGTAGAAAAAGCATTTAATATGCAAGCCCAAACAGGTGATCGAATACCCGGCAGACATTGTCTAAATTACGCTAAGCAAATTATTGAACAACTCAGTGAAGGTAAAATTACTTGGAAAGCGGCTTTACAGGAGGTGATCTACGGTGATGGTATGCAGTATAAATATGCTGCTGATGAGCCAGGCGATATTTACTATTACGATCCTGTAGATATGAACTTAACAGAGCCAATCTATATAGGCAGTAACGTCCCTGCAAATCCAGAAAATACCATCATTGCTTTAGTTGATACTTCTCGTTCCGTTGATAACAATGAACTTCAACAATTTTATTCAGAAATTGTCACTATGCTGGATTCGGAATCGGTATTTAATGAGATTATTGTGATGTCTGCTGATACAGCTTTACGTGGAGAACCTATATTGCTGACTCGGGATAATTATCTCGATTTTCGCCAAGCAATTGTTGCCAATGGAAGAGGCGGTACGAAAATGGTAGACGCTATTAATCAGGCAATTTTATGGGCAGAAACTCATCAAAAATCAGTTTCCGCTTTGCTTTATTACACTGATTTAGGAGATAAACCGCCGTCACGAAAGCAACTGCATACTAATTTGCCTCCGATGCTTTACATTACAACCGCAAGTAATTTTTCAGATGCATTCAAAAAAAAAGTCAAAAGCTATGCAAATACTGTCGCTATTGATTATCAAGTGATTGATCTCGATGAAGAGATTCATAGTATTACAAACCGACGGAATTTAATTGGCTAATTTTTTATTACCAGTAATCTGTTTTCCTGCTGATGAATCATAAACATTCAACTGAGTGCTTTCCTAAAGACTGGTTTTTTATCCCAATTTCCAGTGTCGCCATCACTATTCTATTATAGCTGGGTATTTCAACGGATTTTTTAAGGTTCCCATCTTTATCTTTTGGTGAGGGACCTACAACGAGCTTTTCATTACATGGGATGATAAATGGCTTTCCAAAAGAAGACTACTAATGAAGTTTCTGAAATTTTGTACGGTGATATGCTGATAAAATTCGCCAAAAATTCACTTGAGATGCGTCAAAAATCCAAGGAAGCATATTCAAATCGATTTATTGCCAAATTGCGCGATGAAATAATCGAAGACGGGTATATTCCTACGCATTTACATGGATTGCCTGGAGAAGGGAAAACATCTTGCATCTTTTCGGCCGCCAAAGATATCGCTATTGATCTGGAATTAAATTTTCTAATCGATCCGCCAGACGATTATCATCCTTGTAAAAACGACATGATTGTTGTTACTCAAGAGTTATCCGGTGTTGTTTCAAGTGTCGATTTTGGTGGAATTCCCTCTAAAATGACAGCACCTGATGGTGGTGAATATATGACGAAAGTGATGAACGCTCGATTTGCAAATATCAATAAAGCAGGGGC
>JAGUXE010000029.1 GCA_020061995.1 Ignavibacteriales bacterium
CTCAGGCATTTTTCCGTTGAATTTCGAATATAAATCATCTTCAGTTACTATTTTATCTGCAAATTCCTTCTTTGCTAACTCATAACCCCATTCTTTAAAGGAACCTTCGGTAAATTTCATGATATTTCCTTTATGAACCAGAGTCACACTTTTACGGTTATTCTCGATAGCAAATTCAATCGCCTTTTTAACTAATCTTTTTGATCCAAACTCGCTAATTGGCTTAATCCCAATTCCGGAAGGAATTCTAATGTTTTTATCAAATTTTTTGTTTATATATTTAATAAGAGTGTCACATTCTTTTGTACCTGATTTAAACTCAATCCCTGCATAAACATCCTCGGTATTCTCGCGGAAAATCACAATATCAAGATCTTGTGGTCGCTTCATGGGGCTGGGAACACCTGTATAATACTTTACCGGTCGAACACAAGCAAACAAATCTAAGAGTTGTCGTAAAGCAACATTTAGACTTCTTATTCCACCCCCAATAGGTGTTGTAAGTGGACCTTTAATGGCAACATTAAATTCTTTTATCGCTTCAACAGTTTCATCCGGAAGCCATTTATTCTTTCCATATACTTTTACTGCTTTTTCACCCGCATAAACTTCACACCATGCAATCTTTTTCTTTCCCTTGTAGACTTTTTCTACGGCGGCATCAAATACTCTTTTTGATGCACTCCAAATATCAGGACCTATTCCATCACCTTCGATAAAAAGTAAAATGGGGTTATCCGGCACATTTAATTTACCGTCAACAAATTCAATTTTCTGTCCTTCTTTAGGTATGACAATTTTCTTGTATTTCTTCATTTAAATACTCCTATTTTGATGTAAGATCGAATGTTAGTTTTCCAAATCTCTTCTGGTAAAATGTTACACTAATAATTCCAACTAAAACAGCGAACCAAAGTGTAACCACCCTGATTATAAATGTAGACGCTACTGCTACGTCAATCGGGTAATTTTTATCAACAATAAAAAAAGTTAATGAGCCATCTGTAACCCCCAATCCACCGGGTAAAAAGGTCACAGCTCCAATGATTGTGGCAAAAGAATAACTGAATGATGCCCATAAAAACATTATTGGAATTTCAATATTAAAATTAACCAGAATTATATAATATCCCAAACATTCAAAGCCCCATGAGACAAAACTTAAGAGGGTCATTAAGAGTAATGATTTTGGTCTGAGCAATATATATGAGCTTTCATATGCGGAATGAATTCCGGTAAGAAATTTCTTCAAATACTTTATTTTTCCTAGTATGGATAATAAGAAGAGTGCTAATTTTTTATTACTAATTATGAATATAACCATCATAAAAAATATACCAACGCCTAATACAATAAATCTTCCATAATCAAAAAGGTATGCTCCTATTAAAGCTATAATAACTAAGGATACAAAATCGGTAATTCTTTCAGCTAGAATTATTGGGGCGGTTTTACTTACAGGTACTTTAGTAATTTGTTTGACAAGATATGCCTTTAGCAATTCTCCCATTTTTCCAGGAGTTACACTCATAACTAATCCGGACATAAAGATTGAAAAGGAGTCAATCCAAGAAATCTTGACATCGATTAACTTCAAATAATAATCCCATTTGTAAAATCGGCTTACATAATTTAGAAATGAAAGTAATAAAAGTAGAGGGAATAGAATCCATGAAAAACTTTTGAAGGAATTTATAACATTTTCAAAATCAGCGTAAATAGTTAAAATCAGGTATAACAACCCTGAAATTGCCATCATCACAAAAATTTTATTTTTTATTTTTTCCAGCATATCATTTTATTTTTTGTAATGTATCAAAAACTTTTGCTAATGGGAGTCCCACCACATTATAATAACATCCTGAGATTTTTTTCACAAATACTGCCCCATAGTCATCTTGAATACCGTAAGCTCCGGCTTTATCCATTGGACTTCCTGATTGAATATATTCAGTTATTTCATTTGCATTTATTATCCGAAAAGTAACAGCGGTTTTTTCATAATCGAAAATTTCAAGTTTCGAGGAAGAGTTATAAAGTACAAATCCGGTATAAACAAAATGTGTTTTACCACTTAATAGGTTTAAGATTCTAAAAGCATCATTTTCATCCCGAGGTTTGCCGATAATAGTATTCTTTAATACCACGATTGTATCCGCGGTCAATATAATTCCATTATTAACAACTTTTTTGGCTGTATCCATTTTATGAACTGAGAGTCGTCTTACTGTTTTAAGGGGAGATTCTTTTTCAATAAGCTCTTCATCAAACTCTAATTTTAGTACATTCGGCTTAATACCAATTTGCTGAAGGAGTTTTTTTCTGCGTGGCGATTGTGATGCGAGATAAAATTCTTGTTGGAGATTAATCATTTATTTTTCGAATAGATGTTGAGGGAAAATAAAATTCTAATATTTTTCGATAGTTCCAACCTTTACCAGACAAAGCCATAGAACCCCATTGACAGAGTCCTACACCATGACCGTTTCCTCTACCGTTTAGAGTAATTGATAGAAGTTGTCTACCTTCAAAATTACTATTAATAATAAAATTTGTGCTTCTTAACATTCCGTTGTTCTCAGTCCGTCTGAATAAATTTCTAATTTGACGATAACCTATTTCTAAATCAGATTGATCACTCAGTCTAATTTTTAATAATTTAATCCTACCCGAAGGAAATCGTTCGAAAACTGATATTGATTCAACTGATAATGAATTATTAGAGATCAATTTTGAGTTCAATAAAAATTCTATAATTTTTTCATTACTATAAGTTTCAGTCCAATTAAAACTGGGAGATATTTTACAGTTGTCTTCCCCATCTTTCTGGCTAATTAAATATGGAATATTTGTTGCCGTAAAAACATTTCCAACATCTTCTGTAATTCCTCCACAAGTAGAATGGTACAAAACAGTTGCATAGTTATTTGAATAGGACAAGTACTCCCCTTTAGTTTCCTCAACTGCACGATTATCTAGAGGAGTCTCAACATTAGAACCGGCGTAAACTTGATCTCGAACATCCGGATAAATATCAAAATGATTTGTTGATTTTGACATTTTCATTAATGCAAAAGTACGTGCAGCAATTGCAAAAGCTTTTAAGCTTTCAAAATACTCTTGTTTCCCCTTAACACCCATCTCCACGGGCAAAACACCTTTTAAATAATCTTCTAACTGTAGGGAATTAATAATTTGCAGTTTATTATTAAATGGAAGTATAATAAGTTCCCCTCTGAACTTTCTATCCTTAAAGAATACCGAGGAATTATTAACATCAGACAAAACAAATAGATCTGAATTAAAAACGTTTCTTCCAATTATGGCTGAGATTGAATTATTAGAAATTTTAAATGAAATTAGTGTACCCGATTTCACAACATTCAATTTCTCATAATTACTATTCCTAATTATGATTTCTTGCTTTACATTATAAGAAAAAGAAGAAATATTTTCTTCCATCATAACACGAATAATACCGGGAGATTTATCAGAATAATTGGTTTTTGGCAGCTGAGAACCACCAAATCGTTTTGAACCGGAACAACCTATAAAAATAATGGAAAATAAATAAATTGCAAAAAAAAGGATTAAACGTTTTTGACATTTTCTAAAAGGATTAAAACACATAGAGGTAATTAAATTAGTTGCTTCGTTGAGAGAAGGGGCTGAAAGCAAAAGTGCCTATCGAAACATTGCTTTAATGCTTCCCCAGGTTCTTTTAACTCCGGAAACACTATGGCTTACTGTAATTTCTTTGGAATATGAAAATGAATTATCAGTATCAACAATCTTTAAGCGGTAAACAAATACAAATTCATTAGATTTATATGCATTTTCATCACGATAGTAATAATATGAGTTACTACCTTTAGGTTGAATCGAACTAATTTGGCTGAAGTATCCGTTTACTGAACGGCGTTCAATTATGAATTCTTGAATTCCTTTTTCTTCACCGGTTTTCCATTCAACTTTAACATTATCACCCTCGCTTCTAGCGGAGATAAAATCAATGAAAGCACCTGCAAATGCAGTTGAAATCAAAACGAATAGGATTATTACAAATGATAACTTTTTCATGGATTCGAAATTACTTTAAACAGAACTTAAAGTCAAGAAAATCTTTTGTAACCAATTTCATTAGTCGGTAATTTAAGAAAATTTGTGCTAGTCCGAAGATTAAAATTTAGTAAACAGATTTAGAGATTGATTGAGCAATTTCTTCTTTATTCTGTTATATTTACAAAAGACATCAACAATATTTTTTTATTGAAATCATATACTTTATATTTCATTTTGTAATTAGAAGCTATTTACGAGTGGGCAAAACATGCAAACAGGATCTTTAAAATTATTCAGTTCCCTAAATTCATTAAGAAA
>JAGUXE010000001.1 GCA_020061995.1 Ignavibacteriales bacterium
ATTGAAAAGATTGCTAAAGTTGATGCTTTGTTCATAAGAAGCAGAACGGACCCAATGAATGTAAGTTTTGTGGCTTCTAAGATGGCTGAGTTTTATGGAATTCCAGTAATAGATGATCCTTATTCCATACAGATTTGTTCAGATAAAATAAATATGTACTACCATTTAATGAATAGGAATGTATCAATTCCGAAAACAATATTTGTAAAGAAAAATGATATATATAAGGATTATGTAAACGAATTATTTAAGGAATTGGGGAGCCCAATCATCTTCAAAGAACCTTCCACATCTTTTTCACTGCGGGTTGAAAAAGTATATAATAGAGATGAATTTGTTAAGATTGCGAAGAGATTCATAAAATTATCAGACAGGATAGTAGCACAAGAATACATTGAAAGCCAATTTGATTGGCGAATTGGTGTTTTAAACGGGAGGTTCTTGTATGGTTGTAAATACATAATACCATCAGAAACATTCAAAATACAGGCAACTATAAATGGACATGTCGTATATTGTGCTATAAAGAGTGCGCCCCAAGAGAAAATTCCTATGGATGTTATCAATTTAGCCATAAAGGCCGCAAATTCAATAGGAAAAGGACTCTACGGTGTAGACCTTAAAGAGGCAAATGATACTACATATGTAATAGAAGTTAACGATAACCCATCTTTGGAAAGCGGGGAACTTGATTATTATCCAAATGCATATGGAGAAATAATTTCTTATCTTATGTGGAGGTGATAATATGCTGATTGGTACAGAACATGAATACTCTATAAATGATGAAAACTTCAATCCGTTAGCTATCAATGATATTATTATAAAAGAAATATCGGGTAAGGTTCAAAATGAATTTTCAATTGAGAAAATAACTATTTCAAAGGAACTTCAGAAACATGTTCTTGAATTTAAACCCACACATCCATCAGAAAGTCTGATATCGCTAGAAAAAGAACTTCACAGTGGATTTCTGAGATTTTTAGCACTGCTTGACCATAAATATAAATTTCTTGGCACTGGTATGCATCCCCTTTTAAAATTAGATGAGACTTCATACTGGGAGCACGGAGAAGAAGGAGATATTTATAGAGAGTATGATAGATTATTTAATATAAAGCAACATGGATTTTTAAATATTCAAGCTCTTCAAGTAAATATTCAATATAAAAATCCAGAAGATATGATTTTGTTATACAATAAAATTCGGTCATTGTTGCCTTTTTTAATTGCAATTACAGCGGCCTCACCTTTTGTTGATGGAAAAACCACAGGATTCATGGATAACAGACTTATTTATTATAAAGAAAACCAGAAACGAATCCCGATAATATGCAATAATGTAATATCTGAGAAGCTAAGGACTAAAGAGGATTACATGAACATATTGAAGAGAATCTACGCAGAGTTGGAGAAAGAAAATGCTAATATTTTGTGTAGGGAATGGATTCCTTCAATGGGTGTAATTATCAGATTTAGCCGAAATTGCTTGGAGATTAAAGCCCTTGATGAACAGGAATGCATTCATTCCGATATGGCTGTAACCGCTTTTTTATTATCTTTGTTAAAGAGTAAAGAGTTAGGTCTTGATGATGAAGAAAATGTTCTTTTAGAACTGAGTGAAAAAGCTATAAGATATGGTACCAAAAAATTAAAACCAGAACTTGAGGAATTATATAAAATTGCGTGGAAAAACTCTAATAAAGAAGAAATGGGATATTTGCCTTTAATAAAGAGACGAATTGAAGAGGGTAGCATAGCAGAGATATTTATACATCAAGCGCGTAAAGAAGATATTTCTGAAATTTTAAAGGCTTTTGAAAAAAGTTTAGAGAATAATAAACCATGCGAGACTCCAGAAGTTATAAATGAGGCCTGCAAAGTTAAGAAATAATGGCATAAAGCGCCAACAATATTGAAAAAAATACATTCTGTTGAGTCTGCCAGCCTGAGTTCTTTGGAAGTTGCTGTTATAGATATTTTATTCGGCTCTGGAAAGTTGTCGTGACTTAAAAGGAATGGTGCATGACGAGACTTACAAAAAGGTATAGGAGGAATGAAAATATGGAAATAATGCAGAAAATAAAAGGGTGCTGTTGCGTTAAAGGGACTCAGGCAATTTTTGAGGGATTTGTTGCGTGGCGGGACTTAAGCGAAACCATCTTCTCAAGATAAGGTTGAAAAATCTTGAAATCCTTTTTTTTCCTTGCCCTTGCCCATGCCTCTGTGCCGAGTGAGGATGTTTTTGCGATTTCCTTGACAAGTTTTAATGGGACCTTTGTTTTCTTCTCATAAATTCTTTTTATTTCCCTGACATTTGCTTTTTGTTTATCAGTCAAATCCTTGGTTTTACTCAGTTCATCAAGATATTTACCCATCTTTTTTGATACTAATTTCTCATGATAAACACCTGAAAGCGTGGCAAGCACATACCCTCTACCCTCCACGCTTTTAGGCGGCATGTATGTTTCCTGGTCCCATTCAATCAAATCAGATGCTTTTCTTATGTCATACAGTTCCTTCACAAAATCAATGAATTCATCATATCCTGACATTTTATCACTATTTTTAATGAATGTTTTATACGAATTAATATCTTTCGCCAATATAGTCAAGAACATAATACATCATGCTACCAAAAATGTTCTTGACTTTTAGCTGGAACAGAGTTCCAGCAAGTGTCGGAA
>JAGUXE010000358.1 GCA_020061995.1 Ignavibacteriales bacterium
AACAGATTAGAGATGAAGCACACAGATTTGCAATTACATTTCATCGACTCCTGAGAAGTAAAAGAACAATCACCACTTCCCTCCTTGAGATTAAAGGAATTGGTGAGCAAAACGCTCAAACACTTATTAAACATTTCGGAAGTGTAAAAAAGATTAAAGAATCTTCTATTGAAAGTATAGAAGAAATTGTAGGAACTGCAAAAGCAAAATTAGTTTATGACTATTTCCATAATTCAAATAACTAATCGAATATCAACGCCTAATTAATTTAAACCTTATCAAGTGTAGTTTTTTTTCCAAATATTAAAATTACTGTTGTCAGAACTCCAAATATTATTAATATCGAAAGATAAGGTGAAAAATTATACGCCGTTGGCAAATCACCTAAAAGCATACAGATTAGTGCAACAGTCAAAGCATATGGAAGTTGAGTTCTTACATGATCAATATGATCGCATGCTGAAGCCATAGAACTTAATATTGTCGTATCTGCAATCGGTGAACAATGATCACCAAAAACAGAACCGGCGAGGACAGAGCTTATCACACCATGTAAAATCAGTATTGAATCTGTGCTGCTCATTCCCATGTTTGTAGTAACTGCGTTTGATAATGGAATTACAATAGGCATCATAATAGCCATTGTTCCCCAACTTGACCCTGTAGAAAAACTTGTAATTGCACAAACAATAAAAACTATTACAGGTAAAAACCGAGGGTTTAGCGAATCACTTAGAAGATGAATTATGTAATTAGCAGTTTGAATTTGTTCGGTAACTGAACTAATCTCCCAAGCCAGCATTAAAATTATTATCGCTAATAACATCGATCTGATACCTCGAAACCAGGCATCAATGGTTTCACTTAAATTCAATATTCGCTGTGAAAGTGTCATGATAATTGCTAAAATGCATGCCGACAAACTTGACCACATCAATGCTTTGTTTGAATCAGAATTTCCTATTATTTCTCTTATGCCATATTCATAAATCCCCTGACTATTCAAAGCAGAAATGCCTGTATATGCTAGCCCAAATATTGTTCCAAACACTAAAAATAGTATCGGGAAAACTGCATTATACCAGCGAATTTTATTACCGTTATGTAAAAAATTTGTAGTCTCCGTTAGATCATCAGGGATTTTTGAACCGGGTCGAACAACTTCTCCTTTCAACGCTCTAATTTCAGCTTGATACATCGGACCATAATCTCTTTTAGTTAATGAAACCAAAAAGACAAAAAATATCATTGCTATAGGATAAAACCTGTAAGGGATGGTCTGTAAAAACACATCGTAAGCGTTTTCAGTTGAACCGATTAATTTTAGTCCATCCTGAATTAATCCGATTTCAAATCCAATCCATGTACTTACGATAAATAAACTTGTTACCGGTGCAGAAGTTGAGTCAACAATGAACGCTAATTTTTCTCTGGATATTTTAAGTTTATCGGTAATCGGTCTCATTAAATTTCCAACGATGAGCGTATTAGCGTAATCGTCAAAAAAGATAACTATTCCCATTAGCCATGAAGAGAGCATTCCGGATCGACGGGTTTTAGCAAATCTGATTATCAGATTAGCCATTCCTTTTGTTCCTCCATTAGCGGAAATTAGACCGACTACTCCTCCAAACAAAAGTGTAAAAACAATGATGGACATGTTAGAGGAGTCCGTGAGAGTGGCGATAGTTATTGTGTCTATCATTCTCATAAGTGCAATAAGTGGATTATAATCATATATGAATATACATCCTATATAAACACCAAAAACGAGTGCTACAATTACCTGCCGTAGGAATAATGCTAGTAAAATTGCGAGCAATGGAGGAACAATACTCAATATTCCAGGTATGCTTCTTACTTCTTTAGCGGCTTCTTTAAATCCCTCGATACTGAAATGAAGAGTACCAAGCATGTTTAGCGAAAATGTGGAATCAGATTTACCGGCATTTACTCTTAATACTTTTTTCTCGATAGTATTACCATTTGATACTATTAAATTGATCTGTTGTAATGAATCTGGTAGATTTGAAATTGTAAATTGAAATGGAATATCGGATAAAATTATTTCCGGTGCAGTGATTGTTTGACTACCTCCAATTTGTATGAATGACAGCCAGACAAAGATAAAAATGAAAAGTCTATTCAATATTTTAAGATTTTATGTTATTCTGAAATCTCTAATAAATTATTTATAAAAGTGACTAAATATAGAATCTCCCAAATAAAAATCAAAAAATATTCTTATTTTTAGGTAATTAACTTAATAGGAATTATGCTGATACGAATTATTTCATTTATCGTCTTAATTACATTTCTTTTTGGCTGCAGTAACAAGGAGACAAACGAAAAATCTCCATTGAACGGAAAAGTTTTAGAACAACTTGTCAGAGATACATTTTCAGGTGATAAATCAGCAAATGAAACTCTGTCTGCAATACATGATACCCTACTCCCTCTCCCCCATCAATTCAATCGAATGGTAATAGATAGTTTGACGATTGAAAAATTAAAGTACTTCTCTGTTCTGATAGAATTTGAAAATCCGGTCTATAATGTTTTTGCTGTTTATGATTCAAATTTCTCATTGAAATTAATTGACCGTTCATTGAATGGCTATTTATCAATTAATAAAAGAGTTGATTCGGAAAGAACTTTCTGGGAAGTCTATGAAGAATTTGGAAGTAAAGATATTTTTAGCGTAAAACGATATAATCTATATTATGTAGGAAAAGACACAGTTGTAAAATCGTTACGAACCAATTTCGTATTAACCACACCAAAAGAAAAATTAGTCCAAGATATTGCAGGTTTTGCAGATGATGTAATTAATACCAAATTGTATCTTTCATCGTCTTCAGCTTTAAAAGAAACTTGGGATACATTCATTTGGAACGAATTTTCATATAGTTATAAAAGTCAATTAAATATTTTTGACTCAGTTGTAACAGTTGCATTATCCGCTTATAAATCAAAACTGATGAAACCTCTAATCATTGATAAAATTTCTGCCTTAAGATCTGTTGGGGTTGAATTATCAGCCGATTCAATTAATGCATATAATAATTTCAACAATTCTACTGATAGATTTACCTTATTTCTTCCCGAAGGTTGGCGAGCTTTAAAAAATGTGATGATAACTAAGCAATTGAATAAAGAAATGATGGGAACTCTCTTCTTAAGTTCAACACTTGGAGCTAGTTTTTCAGTTTTAAAAATTGGTGAGAATGAAAAAGCAGAAGATTATCTCCTCGCAAATTTAACAAATGAGGTGAAAGGTAATTATTCTGTTCGATTTAGTGAAAAGATTTCGACTAGAAAAACTTATATTCAATGCTTTGAAGTAAGTTGTGTAAATTTAAAATATCTCGTCATTTTTGAATGTCCAATTTTAACATACTTAGAGCATAAAGAATTATATGAAGACATTATGAATTCATTTGGAGTTGATTGTTAATGATTAATGTTTTATACTTTTTACATGGAAATGCAGATGATGAGGCAAAAGAATTTTTCTATAACCAACTCAGAAAAGTATTATCAGATCTAATTAGAGAGGAAATTAAAATCGGTACTATTGAGAATTCTTTTTTACTCGAAAATAAATATATCTCTATGTACACCGTAAAGTTCGAAGATAAAGACATTATGAATGAGATGATGGTCTCCGGTAAAGGAAAAGAGTTGAACAGAACAATTATGAATTTTCATAATTTCATAACGATTATTGTTGTTAATTACTAAAGGGAAAAATGAACATCTATTTAATTCGTCACGGTAAAGCAGAAAATATAAGCATTTATAAAAAAGACGATGAACGCGAACTTCTTCCCGAGGGAAAAGATGAGATGCGCAAAGCAGCTTCATACTGGAAGAAAATTATAGTACAATTTGATCATATAATTTCTTCACCTTATTCAAGAGCTTTGCAAACCGCTGAGATCATCAAAGAAGTATTCAATCACAAAGAGGATTTAATATTTGAATCTTTTTTAGCTCAAGGAGGAAATGTTTCTAAATTTATCGAAACAACTAATTTGTATTATGCAAAGAATTTAGCATTTGTTGGACACGAACCAACATTATCAAAGTACGTTTCCCAACTTACTTCTAACTCAGGTATAAGTATTGATTTTAAAAAGGGGATGATAGCAAAAATTTCATTTACTAATCGTGCAAGAGAAGGGGCAGGGAATTTAGATTTTCTAATCCCACCAAGTATTTTTAAATAAAAAGGGCAAACAACCACACAAACTAATCACTGACCGTTGCTTCCTTCCGGACCTGGCGGGGTTGGGTGTCAATCTGTCGGTTGCTGCCCAAAAATGAGTCGTTAAATTCCCTAATTATTCTTTTAAATCCAAACGAAATGTTTCCTGAAATTTGGCTTTTTCCCTCTCTTGATCCTGAAGTGAATTTCTTTCCCAAAAAACTCCGTTAAAATAACCTTGAATAGATTTATCAGTCTCTGCAATTATTAATCTTTTTTGAGCATAGAGACAATAAATCTCCTCTTGCTCAATTCCAATAAAATTTCTATTAAGTTTTTTAGCTACAACTGCCGTTGTTCCTGATCCAAGAAAAGGATCAAATATAATGTCCCCTTCTCTACTGCTTGCCAGTATAATTTTAGCTAATAATTTCTCAGGTTTTTGTGTCGGGTGATCTGTGTTTTCCGGCATTGACCAGAAAGGAATTGAAATATCAGTCCATAAATTTGAAGGGAATGTAATTCGGAATTTGCCATCTTCAGTTTCTTTCCAATCTTTTGGTTCGTTGTCTACTTTATAAGGGGCAATAACTTTTCTTTTCAACTTAACAGAATCAACATCAAAAAAATATTTATTCGATTTTGTACAAAACCATATATCTTCAGAATTATTTTTCCAATTGTGTAAAGCACCTCTTCCCTTTTCACGTTCCCAGGTAATTCGATTCTGAACTTTTAGGTAACGATGTAATACGCTGTATACAGCCGATGAATTTCGCCAATCACAACAGACGTATATTGAAGAATCACTTTTTAATAAAGGAAGTAATTTTACAAACCATGTTTCAAACCATTTTTCATAATCAATATTACTCATTTCATCAAATTTTTTTGCCCCATAATTTTTTGTAAGATTATATGGAGGATCAATGAATAAAAGATCAATACTTTGTTCAGGTAAATAACATAATACTTCTTCGAGTGATTGATTAATTATCGAATTGACAATTTCTTCAATTGATACATTTGAATTTAATTGTTTTAATTTTGATTTGAGTGACAAAACTTCATCTTCTTCAATTCGTAATGTTCGGTTGTATGTTTTTTTTTCTTTTGCCATTAGATATTTCTGATTTAACCTGAAATTGTTTCTTGAACAAATTTTATTGCAGCTAAAGTAATTTTTACATCACGTCAAACTTAATTCCAAAATCGTTATTATTCAAGAGAATATGGTTTTGAGTATTAAACATTGGGATAATTTAAGTCGTGATTACCATGATTCAATCCACTTTAACTATATTTGTTTTAATAATATTCGGAATTAAAATGATTAATGATATTAAATATATAGCAAAGGAAGCCGGAAAGATTATTCGGAACGGATTCGGGAAAAATTTTTCTTATGAATATAAATCGAATGAATCGAACATCGTTACTGAAATTGATAAAAAAGCTGAAGAATTAATTAAAGAATTTATCTCGAAAAACTATAGCGATCATTCCATTCTGTCTGAAGAATCAGGTAGTACAATTCATAACTCTGATTACGTTTGGGTAGTTGATCCACTTGACGGTACTACTAATTTTACACATGGTTTACCAATATTCTCAGTTTCAATTGGTGTTCAGAATAAAAATAATACGATTGCCGGAGTTGTATATGATGTAATGGCAAATAATCTCTATTTCTCTGAATTGAACAAAGGATCTTTTTGCAATGATATACAGCTAAAGGTTTCACCTCAAAAAAAGATTTCACATAGCTTGGCTGTTACTGGGTTTCCGTACGATATTGCAGATAATCCGGAGAATGCGCTAGAACTTTTTACTAAAATAATAAAAAAAACGCGCGGTGTTCGAAGACTTGGTTCGGCTGCAATTGATTTTTGTTATGTCGCAAGAGGGGTTTTTGACATATTCTGGGAAGTGCATTTGAATCCATGGGATATTTGTGCAGGTAAACTAATTGTTGAAGAAGCAGGCGGCAGAGTTACCGACTTCAAAGGTAATCCAATTGAATTAATTGGCTCAACAATACTTTGTACAAATGGTCAGTTGCATGAGCTAATGTTAAAAGAACTTATAATTTAATTGCATATCTGCTAACTGATGAAAAATTATAAAATTATTATTCAGTACAATGGAACACCATTTTGCGGTTGGCAAATGCAAAAAAATGGAAAAACGGTACAGGGTGTTTTAACTGAAGCTGTAAATACAGTTCTTCGTGAAAAGGTTATTCTAAATGGTTCAGGCAGAACCGACACAGGAGTTCATGCTTTAGGTCAGTGTGCAAATTTTAGGACAGAGAAAAATCTCTTTCGACGAGAATTTGTATATTCAGTTAACTCAATTCTACCAAAAGAAATTTCGATTATTTCATTCGAAGAGGTTAATTACGAATTCCACGCGCGCTTTGATGCAAGAAGAAGAATTTATTACTATTTAATTTCGAATAAGAAGTCTCCTTTCTACTATGATTTTTCTTTGTTCAGATTAAAACCGCTTGACATAAAAAAACTGAATCCATACTCAAATCAAATAATCGGGAAATATGATTTTTCATCTTTTGCAAAAACAGCGGATCAATCAGATAGTAAAATTTGTACGATATATGATGCAAGATGGAGGAAATTGGGATTTCTTTC
This sequence comes from Ignavibacteriales bacterium, assembly GCA_020061995.1. Next base: position 6,862 of record JAGUXE010000358.1, read on the forward strand.
AGTCTTTAGAATTGAAGCAGACCGTTTTCTGCACTCAATGGTTCGAACAATAGTCGGAACTCTGATAGAAGCACATGATAGTGATTTCACATATGATACGATTCCGCAAATTATTGAAGCAAAAGATCGAACAAAAGCCTCTGAAGCAGTAACTTCTAAAGGATTATTCTTGTATAAAGTTAAATATTAATTTCAGTTTATGAATATTCAAAAATATTATACCTTCGAGCGTTCTATATTAATTAATAAACCCAAAATCGACTTATTTGAATTTCATCGAGATACAAATAATCTTCCAAAAATATCCCCTTCTTTTCCAATGGTTAAATTAATTTCGATTTCAGAGTTACCAATTCAAAATGGTTCAACTATTATTGTTCAATTGAATTTCATTCTCTTAAGAATAAAATGGGTAATTAAAATCACAGATTTTATTTTTAATGAAAAAATAGCGGATTTACAACTTGAGGGTCCTTTCAAATTTTGGAAACATTATCATATATTTACAGCAGTTGATGAAGGGACTATTGTCACAGATAGAATTGACTATATTCCCCCCTTCGGAATTATCGGAAAAGTGTTACAACCGTTAATTCAATTTCAACTTAATCTGATGTTTAAACACAGGCAAAAAAAAACTAAAACATTTTTTGAAAGGATTTAGTATGGAATTCTTAGCAGCATTTCATCCAAAGGTAGTTCATTTTCCAATTGCATTGTTGTTAACATACACATTATTAGAAACGATTGGTGCCATTTTAAAGAAAGATCTTTTTTCCAATGCAGCATATATTTTATTAATACTTGGTGTTCTTGGGGCAATAGCTGCAGCACAAACAGGAGAGCAAGCAGAACACGTTTTTGAGAACTGGACAAAAGCTAGTGCTGATTTATTAGAGGAACATGAAAAGTATGCAAATTTAACTGTTTGGTTATTTTCTTTTTTATTAGTTATCAGAACAGCTTTTACAATTTTGGTACAAGTGAAGAAAAAGTATACCACTAAGGGAGATATGTTAAAATATTTGTTTGTATTAATTGCCTTTATCGGATGTTATTTCATTTATGAAACCGGTGAGTATGGCGGTAAAATGGTATATGAACATGGCGTTGGAACCAAACCGATGATGGAAACAGTTGAGGAATAATTATTAATTGAAAAAGGTGCCATTTGCATTATTTCTGTTGATAATAATTGTTATAACAGTAGCAATCCAGTTTTTATTATCATTTCTTGATTTACCCGGTTTTATAATTATTGCCGGATTCAGATTTCATGCTGCTATTATTATTCCGATAATATTTTTTCTGTTAAGAAGCAATTCTGAACCCTTGATTGATAGTTTAAAAAATTTTTCATTAAAAGGATTAGTTTTTGGCATTTTAGTTTCTTTTTTCTCTTTGTTTTCCGTTCTAGGTTATCTTTTTTTTACACAAAATATAAGCTATAAAGAACCTGATTTATTCTATGAACTAGGTCTCTCAAGCATAGTGGATTTTCCGATTTACTTCATTTGGAATTTTGTTGAAATCTTCGTTTTATCGACTTTAATAAACAAGTTTTTTAATGATTCCAGATTCGGGCAGATCTTGGTATTTATTTTTTTATTAATAATATTTTCCCCGGAACATTATAAATATCAAAAGGATGAGTTCAACTACATTTCCTCTATTGAGTTCTTTATATCGTTTGTTATTGTATCTATTGTAGTGATAAGATTTAAATCTATTTATACAATCTCGATTATTTTGTTTTTTCTCTTCTGGTTAGGACTTTTAGTTTTTGGAACAGAATCTATAACATTGGTTAAACTATTTTTCGGGAAAAACTATACAGAATGGAATGGATTCTTTATCGTGAATAAAATCTTTAAACCTTATACATTCTTGACTTACTTGTCAATAATTTCCCTTATATTTCTTTTTAAGCGTCAAGAAAGATTAATTCAGAGTTAAATTTTTTTTTCGTATTTTTTACAATAAAGAAAAAATTAAAATGAAAAGAATAATTCTGCTAACATTAATTTCTCTATCTTTCAGTTTTGCAGGAAATCTTCCTGCCGACAAAGCTAGAGGTATCTTCGTTGCCGTGGCAGTTGGTCCAAGAATTCCGTTTTCTGACTTTGCAAAATCTACAAATATCGGCTATGGATTCAATCTTGAATTAGCATATACCGATAATGAATATCTTCCTGTATTTCTTTTCGGTAAGGTCGGATTTGAACAATTTTCTGCTTCGCAGGATTTTTACCAAACTAGTGATTATTCCCATTTATCACATCAATTTCTTCCATTTCAATTTGGTGTGCGTTACTATCTTCCCCCCATTTTGGAGAATATAATTATAATTATTCCTTCAATTGAATTCGGTACAAATTTTTTAATTTATCAAAATCTTCATCAGTTCAAAATTAATAGTGGGAGAGCAAATTTTCTTGAGGATGGTTCAAAGTTTGGGTTCGCTGCCGGTGTTGGAGTATCAATGTTTTTAATTGAAGCTCTTGTTTCATATAATTATTTTAAAAGTACACAGTATTTTGTTTTAGATTTAAAAGTACGATTACCTCTTTTCGTAAGTTTGTAGGAGTTAAAATGAATTTTGAAAATATTTTGTTTGAAGAAAAAAATGGTGTAGCTGTTGTTACAGTAAACCGTCCTCAAAAATTGAATGCGCTTAACATTAAAACAATTGAAGAGTTAAAAACTGTATTTGAAGAAATTAGCATTAGTAAAGAACTAAGGGCGGTGGTATTAACAGGAAGCGGGGAAAAAGCTTTTGTTGCAGGTGCCGACATCTCTGAATTGAATCGGCTTGCTCCGATTGAAGCTAAAGAATTTGCATTAAATGGTCAATCTGTTTTTAATAAGATTGAAAATCTAAATAAGCCAGTTATCGCTGCAGTAAATGGTTTCGCTCTTGGTGGTGGTTGTGAATTATCCTTAGCTTGTCATATTCGGTTCGCATCTGATAATGCTAAGTTTGGACAACCTGAAGTCAACTTAGGGATAATTCCGGGTTATGGCGGAACTCAACGACTCGCTCGATTAATAAATAACGGTAGAGCATTAGAATACATACTATCTGGAGATATGTTTGATACCAATGAAGCTTTTAGACTTGGTTTAGTTAGTCGTATTTTTTCGCAATCAGAATTGTTAACTAAAACAATTGAGTTTGCAGAAAAAATCGCTTCTAAACCGCATCATGCAGTCAGATTAGCACTTAAAAGTGTTCATGCAGTAAATTCAATGACCCTGAATGAAGGCTTGAATTATGAATCTGCACTATTCGCTATTGCAACAGGAACCGATGACTTTAAAGAAGGAACTTCAGCTTTTCTTGAGAAAAGAAAACCCGAATTCCATCACTCCTAATTTTGAATATGTGGTTTTAGCGTGTTAACCAGCAAACGATTGATTTTTATTTTTTTTAGTATTGCAATACTTTTAATATTTGCGAATATCTTATTCAATAGCGAAACCTCAAGTACAGCAATTAGCAGCAGAGATGAGGTCGCTGGTTACATTATTGACAGTATTTTCGTTTCTACTTTACATGAGTTCTCACTCTCTTCCAATAACATCAAAAAAAGAAAATCTCCATATAAAAAATTAGATTCGCTTAAATTTTCTTACACCATAACACTTCCCTCTGATTTACCTGTCGTCTCAATTCTGTATTATCTTAAGCAAAACTTCAAGGATAATGAAATCGAGATTTTTTGTAGAGAAAAGAAACTTAATGCAGATTCTGAAATTGAGATTAAAGCAGGAAACAATATAAAATTGTTCGCAGAATTGGTTATTAGTAAAACTGAATTTAGGGAGTTCGGAAGTTTTTCAATCTGTCTAACCGGTTTTGAAAATTTAGAATACGAGAAGAAGAAGACTTTAATTCTAAATGCTGATCCATATACTTTTATTTTATCACCTTCTCAAAAAAGTGCTGATGTCGTAAAAGAGATTTCAGCAGCTAATAAAAGATTCATACTTCTGCTAAATGACGATAGTGTAGATGATAATTTCCAATTGAAAACTAATTTTTCTAAACAACGATTACTGATTTCAATTAAGAATATCGCAGCAAACTTTAGGAATAATTCTAATTTACTTATTGATTCCAATTCAGAATTATATAGATCATTAAATTCTCTATACATTGAAAAGGAATTCAGGAAACGTGGTTTTAAAATAAATGCAATGAACAATTTTCATCGGCTTGATTTGATGTCAGATGATCAGATGATGAATTCATTTTATGAAAGGATTCAGAGTCTTGGAAAAAGTGACTCGGTAGTTTTTGTTGTTAAAGGTGAACTTTATTCAAACTTACTTGAGACTATTTCTAAATTTAAGAAGAGAGGATTTAGATATATGGCACATGAACTGTAATGCTAATTTAGGATTTTCCCTTTATGGTCAACTTCCACAACTTCATAATTCAAATTTGATTGTTCCAGCTGACGATTAATTTCCAAAATATCCCCTACTAAAACAATAATTGCGCTCTCCGTTCTGAAGAATTTTCTTGCTGCAGCTAAAATATCCCTTTTCACTACAGCTGAAACATTGTCCACAAAAGCATTTAAACTGTTATCATCAAGATTATATTTAATTTTAACGGCTAAATTAGTAGCGATTTGAGAGTTTGTTTCAAATCTTGATGGAAATTCCCTAATGAGAGAAAGTTTTGCAAAATTTATTTCTTCATCTGTAATATCAACTTTCATCCCTTCAATTTCTTTTTCTATTTCTTCAATTGCTTTGATTGTGGCTTCGCAATTAACCGAAGTTGAAATACAAAATTCCGATGCTTCTTTATAATATCTGAAAGTAGAATTTATTCCGTATGTTAAACCTTTTTCTTCTCTCAGATTCAAATTTAAACGACTGGTAAATTGACCGCCGAGTATTTTATTACAAATCATTTTTGCAAAATAATCTTCACTATTTCGTTTCTCAGAAATATGTCCATACTTTATTTCAGTTTGATTTGCCCCTTTTTTATCATAAATACAAATCTTTTTCAATCCTTGCTTCGCTGTCGATTTAGCTTCTGTTTGTAACGATTGTCTTTGAAATTTCCCGAAATGGTATTCAATTAAATCTTTAATAGTGTTTAATTCAACGTTCCCGACAATTATAAATTCCATATTGTCCGGGGCTACATAATTATTGTAAAACTTTTGTACATCTTCCACTTCAATAGATTGAATCGAATCAACATAACCGGCACTATATTTTGAATAAGGATTTTCTTCTCCATGAAGAACAAATTGAAAAACATTTTCTGCTACTAAATCAGGATAATCTTTTACCTGAGGCAGCCATGATAATATTTTATGTTTTTCCCTTTCGAAATCTGCCATCTCAAATCGAGGTTCGTAAAGAATATGTTTTGTTAAAATTAAAGTCACCTCCAAATTTTCGCTTAACGTTAACATAGAAACATAAAGAGAGTCATCATCAATTGAAACATTGATTGAAGAACCGAGTAATTCAATCTCTTCATTCAATTGCAATGAATCATAAGGACCGGCTCCCTCATCCATCAGAATAGAATTTAGATATGCTAAGCCTTCTTTACCCGGTGTATCGAACCTACTTCCGGCATCCATCATGATAGTCATTTGAACAATTGGCAACTTTGGTTTGTTTACAAAGTGAATCTTTATACCATTCGACAATTCAAATTGATGAATTTCGGGTAAATGAAAGGTTACTTCAGAAGTTGGAATAGGAGGAATTTTTCTATCAATCATTATAAGTTCTTATTTTTTTTGGGGATTATGTGGAGTTCAACATAAGGTTGATTTAAGTATAAACTTGCCGCGTCTTTAATCTCTTCATTTGTTATATTCTCAAAACGATTGATGTCGTAATTAAAACCATCCGGATTATTCAAATAGAAATTGTAGTGATTAAAACGATCTGCTAATGTATTCATATTTTGCAAAGCGAAAATAAAACCTGATTTAATTCCATTAATCGAACGAATCATTTCTCTTTCTGTAACACCATTTTTGTGAACACTTTCAAGTATTTTAAATACTTTACTTTTTAAGTCATCAAGTTTAACACCCGGTTTTGCAGTCACTATGATTCCGAAGAATCCATCGTGCTTACCGCTGAATTGGAATGAAGAAACTGATATAGCTTCTTGTGCATCAAACACAAGCTCTTTATGAAGCCTTCCGTTTTTCGAACCGGCTAATAGATCCGATAAAAATTCCGATGCCGCATCATTTTTATCAAAATACTTTTGCGATTTCCAACACAGATAAATACGCTCTAGTTGAATATCATCATCGAGAATAATTTTCTTTGTTTCTTTAAGTGATTCACTATTATTGTTTGAAATATTTTCAATAGGAAAGGACGGTATATCGCTGAAGTGATCTTCAATTTTACCTTTTATTGATTCAAACTCAATATCACCTGCAATAACCAATGAAGCATTACCCGGTTGGTAATGCTCCTTAAAAAAATTCGAAACATCGTCTAGATTATAGTTCAAAATATCTTCCATCCAACCAATAGTCGGTGCATAATAGGGATGTTTTTCATTAAACAAATTCGAAAGAATTGTTTCCCATGCTAAACCATAAGGTTGGTTATCATACCGCTCAAGTCTTTCATTTTTCACAACATCAATCTGATTTGACAATTTTTCTTGTGTCAAAGTATCAACAAAATAACCCATTCGGTCAGACTCAAGCCATAACGCTAAATCGACAAAATTTGATGGGACTTTTTCATAATAATTAGTTCTATCAAAATTAGTAGAAGCGTTAGACATTCCACCTGCCTCTTGAATTAATCTGAAGTGTTCTCCTTTTGGAACATTCTTGGAACCTTGAAACATCATGTGTTCAAAAAGATGTGTGAGTCCTGTTTTTCCTTTTACTTCAGAAGCCGAACCGACTCTATACCAGATATTAACACTAACAATCGGAAGTTCATTATCTCGATAGAGTATTACATCTAATGCATTATCTAATTTAAATTGTTCAATACTATTATGGCTGAAATTCATTTGACTATTTTTCTTTTAATAAAAAGTTTATTCTATCAAGCTTACCATCTATATTTGATTTGGGAGTTATCTGATAGATACTACAAAGTAAGGGATAAATATCAATATTTAACAATGTACCGGTTCTATAATTATTTTTAAAACTTGGACCACGGGCAACAAAATAACCATGCATATCTAATTGGTGATTATCATATCCATGGTTCCCAAGACTAAAATACTTACCCCAATTTTTCATATCTTTTTCTGTCATTATACTCCAACCTATATCAGCGATTAAAAATATATCGCCGAATAAATGGTTTGCAGCAAAGTTAAAATGGCTTGGTATTTCATTTTTCAAGTAAACTTTGAAATTCGATTCCGATTTCTTCAGAAAGTCGAATGTACTTTTAATCTCACTTTTTCAGTATTTATAAAAACCATCGGACCATTTCCATCCACTTTATAAATATAACCGGAAAGGATTTTGTCTATTTCAATTATTCGGTCCTTACTCAATTCAGCCATTCCATGATCGGAGACCAAAATAATATTTGTGCTGTCATACATCCCTATTTTTCGGAGTTGTCCGACCAAATTACCCAATAAACTATCCAACGAAGAAATAGTATTGTTGATTTCCTTTGAATTTGGTCCGAACTTGTGACCGTCTGTATCAGTTGCATCAAAATATAAAGTTAAAAATTTAGGCCGTTTTTCAAATGGAAGTTTCAACCAATTCAGTATTCCATTAATTCTTTCCGAATATGGACGACCGTGATCATATTTTTCATAGTAAGATGGTCTTCTATAATCGAGTTCGATTTCTGAACCGGGCCAGAAATATGAAGCACATCTTATTCCCTGTCTTTCTGCTGTTTCCCAAAATGCTTCTCCCCAGTACCAATATGGATTTCTTACTGCATTGGTATCTCCAAGTCCATATTTTTCTCCGGTTACCGGATTATTAAAAAAGTTTGCAATAATACCATGATTCTGCGGATACATTCCTGTGATAATCGAATAATGATTTGGAAATGTTTTTGACGGAAAAACAGGTTGAAGAGAAAGAGACGAAACTCCATCATTTTTTAAAAGCTCAATATTTGGTGTAATATCACGATTTGTATAATCCCATCTAAAACCATCAAAAGAAATTAGAATCGTGTAGGGAAGGTTTTGAGCGAAAACCATAGTAGAGAATGCAACGTAGATAAATAAAAATAATTTCTTCATAATCCTCAATAAATAAAAAAAGGGTCGTTAAAAACGACCCTAAAATAAGAATTAAATCAGCCTATTAAAAGTCAAAGGTGAAACTTAAGTTCCAAGCGCGTTCTCTTCCGAAGAAGACTCTTGCTGATCTGGCATCATGGTTTGTACCATCTGTAGCATCAGTAATATAATTTCTATTATCTAACGCGTTAAATAGATGCAATCCAACTGACATACGTTTAATAAATGAATCAACAAATAAAAGATTATATCCTACATGTACATCAATAAGATAAAAATCCGGTAATCTCCATGAATCAGATTTATCATTTACATTAGTACGTTGATCAGGATTAAAGAAAGCATATTGACGACCGAAGAAACTATAAGCGGGATTGAAAATCATTTCAGAGACGTCTGACATTTTCTGTGTATAAGTGAATCCCAAAGAAGCTGTTGTCATCGGAAAGTCGCCAACTTTGATACCATTTACAAATGATTGAACTTTGGTCTGAACCGTAGGATCGTCATCAGCGCTTACAATTGCATCAACATCGCTGGTATATTTTGCAAATGCATAAGTTAGCGATGCATTCATTTCTAGGTTTCGGCTAAATGCATGAACGCCTTCAAATTCGACACCAGTATGTGTTTGCCCTGCACCAAATAAATTGTAGTTTGTTTGAATTCCAGCAGGGCTTGTAAGACTTGTACTAATTGATCTATTTTCCCAATTAGTGAAGTAACCGTTAATTCTAAGAATTGAGGACTTGGTTGAGAACATATAACCTAATTCAAGACCAAGAATTTTTTCGTTCTCAATATTGTCATATACTTTATTTGTAAAACTAAAAACATTTCTGAAAAGAGGTGCTTTTGAGAAATATCCTACATTTGCAAAAACACTATTCATTTCATCAAGATTAAAATTCAAACCGGCTTTTCCGGTATATCCTAAGAAACTTTGCCAATCTGTTTTTTCACCTTCACCGGTACCACCGTCCGGTCTGAAGAAATCAATTCGTTGGTATGAAGTCTGAGAAACTGATAAATTTACAAATGATGAAATTACTCCAACTTTATATTCTAATTGTCCAAATCCACCTAGTTGTCTAACAAGACCATCATTATTATAATCAACAACATCATTCATATAAGCCATATCAGATTTTCTATTGGCATTATTTTTATCGATGTAATAATCTCCTCCTAGAAGATTTTCAATCGTTCGATAATGTAAACCACGATAGAATCTGCCATCTAAACCTGCATTTAATACTAATCCGTCCTGAATCTTGTATTTAAATGTTGAAAGTAGTCCATACCATATATGGTTGTTGCGTGAGGCACGAATAATTCTCGTCGATTTTTTGAGACTTGTACTGTAAGTACTATCTACATTAGTTGAATTACTGCTCCATGCGGCATCAAAATTAATTAAACCTTCCTGAGTATAAGCCCATGAACTACCTAATCTTCCTGTTCCACCGCCATCACCAAAAGAAAAATATGCGATGTTGGACATTATAAGATCACTACTAATTTGCCAGTTATGGTTTAAGTTGAAAGCTGGCTTATGATAAAAATTAACAACTTCATTTAGAGGTTTACCATGTAAGTAACCCCAGTTTTGATTGTATGCAAATCCTCGTGAATAGAAAGTATTAATTGATTGCTGATTTGATCTTTGACCATGTTTTTGAGGAGAACCAACTGCTTGAATTTCAAGTGCATGATTTCCGAAAATACCACCTAAAGAGAAGAAATATGTAAATTCATCTAACCAGGTTTTATCAGCATAACCATCCCAGGTTTTCCTGGAAACTAAAGCTGTTAGACCAATATTTCTTGATAATTTAGCTCCAAATGCAATAGAAGTTTTACGAAGATTATCTTCGCCGAATTCTGATCTTAGTCTTGTGAATTGCTCCAAAGAACCAACGCCTTTTGTTGAAACATTAATCACACCACCAATTGCAGAAACAGAATAAGGTGAAGCTCCCAAACCACGTTGAACCTGAATATTGTCAGTTACATCACCTAGACCAGCCCAATTTGACCAATAAACCCATCCATTTTCCATATCATTAACAGGAACACCATTGATCATGATAGCAGTATTTCTTTGATCAAAACCTCGCAATTGAACTCTCGCATCTCCTGCACCACCACCAGTTTGAGATACATAAATACCCGGTGTCGATTGAAGGATATATGGAACATCACGTGAGGCTAATTTAAATTCCAATTCTTTCCCTTGAACTTCAGAAAATGCAACCGGAGTCTCTCGAAGAGTAGCACGTGTTCCCTTAACAACTGTTTCACCCAGTAAAACTGCTGCAGGCTGCAATCTAAAATCGACAGATAGATTGCCGGTGATTCTTAATGTTTTTGTTTCCTGTGTGAAGCCGAGATAACTTGCACGGACTTCATAAACACCTGAAGGAACTTTTGATATTGTGTAGAATCCTTTCTCATCTGTCGTTGAGCCAACATTTAGCGATAACACATAAACATTAGCACCGATTAACGGTTCATTGGATTCTGAGTTGAGTATTCGTCCTGTTATATCATAACTTTGTGCAATTAAATTTACTGATGTTATGACTAATAGAACGGCCAAAAAGAGCTTGTATTGTTTCATCTAACCTCCATTTAAAATAAATAATTTAGGGCATTAAAAAATGCCTAATGAAGGTTTAAAATGCAATATGAAGAATTGATTTAATAATAAATTAATATTGGGAAACTGATTGTCTTTTCATTATTTTTGTCACCCAATTAATTTAATAACTTTAACACTCTTTCCAATCGAACTGACCCAAGTAATTTGAAGATTTGAGTAAATGGGATTTCTCTATCCCACGAAAAGAGGACTATAAACGCTTGCCCAACAACTAAATCACGCGGAACAAATCCCCAGAAACGGCTATCAGCACTATCATCGCGATTGTCTCCCATCATAAAATAGTAATCTTTTTTTATCTTGTAAGACGAGACAACTTCACCTTTAATAGTCACGCTCCCATTGGATATATTAACAACACGTTCACCAAATTCTCTATCAATAATCGTTCTCCACTCCTCAACATTTTCAGTTGTTAACTTAATTTCATCACCGTTCTTTGGAATAATTAGTGGACCATAATTATCTTCATTCCAAGGTTTACCGGAAGGAAAAATTCTCGTGTTTATTCTATCATTTGAAATTGGATAAGGAGAAAGGTATTGAATATAAGGGGGAATCCATGACTCCTTTCCATTTACAAAAACAACTTTATCAATGATTTGAATTGTATCACCTGGCATCCCGATTAATCGTTTAACATAATTAACATTTAATTCAGTCGGAACTAATTCATCTCGATCGCCCGGATATTCAAAAACCACAATATCATTTTTGCGTGGCTCTCTAATTGAAGGGAGAGTGAAAAACGGAAGTGCAATTTCAGTGAATGGAACATATCTCGGGGAACTCGACCCAAAAATAAATTTATTCACCAAAACAAAATCACCAACAAGAATTGTTCCCTCCATAGAACCTGTAGGGATTCTGGTATTTTGAATAATGAATGTTATGATAAAAAGTGCAGCAATACCGGCAAATAAAAAAGATTCAATAAACTCCTTTATCTTTTCAAATGGAGTGAGTTCTCTATTTAATTCTTCTTCGGTTTTTATTCCTATGAACTTTTTTACTTTTGCTTTGAATGACAATTTATACTCCGTTTAATATCTACTATAAAATTTAAAAATTAATCAACTTATTATTGGTCGTTTTGAATTTAATTTTTGTTTCAACAAATCATTTATTGTTTTGGGATTCGCTTTACCTTTGGTTTCTTTCATAATTTGTCCAACAAAGTACCCAATGACTTTATCTTCTCCGTTTAAGAACTGTTCAATTTGTTTTGGATTGTCAGATAATACTATTTCGACAATAACTTCAAGTTCCGTAATATCTGATATTTGCAAAAGATTTCTTTCTTTTACGATATCTTCAGCTTCTTTATTTGATGAAAGCATTTCATCAAAAACATCTTTTGCGATTTTGCCGCTAATCTTACTATCAGAAATTAATTTTATCAATTTACCAAGCGATTCGGGTTTTATAGAAAAATCACTAATTACAATTTTTTTTTCATTCAAGATTTTTAAAACATCTCCCATAATCCAATTACTTACTATTTTATAATCCGAAGTAAAATGAACAACAGACTCAAAATAGTCAGCTAAATCTTTTGATTGCGTCAATATATCTGCATCATAAGATGGGATATTATACTGTTCTATAAACCTCAACTTTTTGAATTCTGGAAGTTCTGGTAATAAATTTCTAATTTCATCTTCCCAACTTTCATCAACTATAACGGGCATAAGATCAGGTTCAGGGAAATAACGGTAATCGTGAGCTTCTTCTTTACTTCTCATCGGATATACTTCATTTTTGTCGGCATTCCAAAGTAAAGTTTGTTGAATAATTTTCCCACCATCTTCAATAATTTCTATCTGTCTATCTATTTCGAAGTTGATTGCTTTTTCAACATATCGAAAAGAATTCATATTTTTTATTTCGGTTTTAGTCCCTAATTTATTTTCACCGTTTAATCGGACTGAAACATTAGCATCACATCGAAAAGAACCTTCTTCCATATTACCATCGCAAATATCAAGATATTGAACTATTTGGCGTAGTTTTATTAGATAGGCGGCTGCATCCGATGCTGAACGTATATCAGGCTCACTCACAATTTCCAAGAGTGGTATTCCGCAACGATTGACATCAATAAGTGTAACATCACTATGGTCATGAATCGATTTACCGGCATCTTCTTCCATGTGAATTCTGGTAATACCAATCTTTGTTTCGTTTCCATTTTCCTTATTAAGATTTACGAAACCGAATTCACAAATAGGAAGTTCATACTGGGAAGTCTGAAATCCTTTTGGAAGGTCAGGATAAAAATAGTTTTTTCTTGCAAATATTGATTTATGATTTATTTTGCAATTGAGTGACAAACCTAACTTAACAGCATACTCAACCACTTTTTTGTTTAAGCTTGGCAATACTCCGGGATGCCCCAAACAAATCGGACAAACATTTGTATTCGGCTGGTTTCCGAATGATGTAGAGCAACCACAAAATAATTTTGTTTTTGTGGATAATTGGGCATGAACTTCAAGCCCTATAACTGCTTCGTATTTATTATTCATAAAATTTAATTATTCCAGAACAAATACTCTGTAGTCATAAGGTCGAAGTCCAATTATACTAGTTTTAGTAAAAGTAGTTCTATTTTCTGTAAACCATTCAAGATAATTCCCCTCAACATTTGAATCATTGATTTTAAGTTCTTGTTTCTTTGAAGAAAGATTAAATATGGCAAGAATCTTTTTATCACCTTTCCTTCGCATGAAAACTATTACATCATCATTGTTGTTTGATTTTACCTTGTAAAAATCACCACCAAAAGTTCCGTTCCAGAGTGATTTATTTTGTTTTTTTAACAATCCCAGTTTTTTATAAATGAACCCAAGACGATGTTCTTTCCAATCAATTAAATCCTTCTCGAAAAAGCTAAGTCTTTTATTTAGACCGGCTTCTTGTCCACTATATACTAGAAACATCCCCGGAACTACTCCTGTAAGTACTGCAAAGCTCTCTGTAAATTCACCGAGTCTTTCAAACTCAGTACCATTCCATGAATTTTCATCATGATTAGTTATAAAACGCATTCTATAGGAATCGATAGGATATTTTTTCTCTTCCTTAATAATCATTTCCAAAATTTCTGAACCTTTAGATTCTCCTTTAGCAACACGGTTCATCAAGTGCATTAAATCCCATGAGTAAGTCATGTCAAACGCTTTGTTATGCATTTTCGGTGCTTCATCTTCAGCAAGCATAAACACAGGTTTTATTTGATCTAGACGTGGTCTTGTAAAATCCCAAAATTCAATCGGTAACATTCCGGCGACATCGCACCTGTAACCATCTATGTTAAATTCTTTAACCCAATACTCAAGTGCTCCTGACATATAATCCCAAACTTTTCTATTTGAATAATCAAGAGAAATTACATCATGCCAGTCCTCAACCGGAGGGACAAATTTACCTTCTTTATCTTTTTTGAAGAATTCTGGATTTGATTTAGTTAATTCATTATCCCAAGATGTATGGTTTGCAACCCAGTCTAGAATTATATACATCCCCATCGAATGAATTTCGTTTACTAATTCTCTAAATTCATCTTTGGTTCCGTAAGAAGCATCAATATCGAAATAATCTTTAACTGAATAATAGCTACCTAAAGTACCTTTACGATTCAATTCTCCGATTGGATGAATCGGCATAAACCATAAGATTCCAACACCTAGTTCTTTTAATAGTGGAAGATGTTCACGAAATTCTTTTATTGTTCCTCCTGGTGTGTACTGCCTAAGATTAACTTCATAAATGAAGGCACTCCTACTCCACTCGGTATGCTTTACAAAACTTTTCGATTGTCCGAATAATTGAGAGAACCAACTAAAATTCATAAACAACATCACTAATAGATAGGTTAATAAACGAGTTTCATTTTTAAGAATTTTCATGAACATCTTCCCTACAAATATTATTTAACAATTTCCAACAATTCCACTTCGAAAATTAGTGTGGCTCCGGGAGGGATAATCTGACCAGCACCTTGATCGCCATAAGCTAATTCAGCCGGAATATAAAGTTCAAATTTCTCACCAACTTTCATAAGTTGTAATGCTTCTGTCCAGCCCTTTATAACACCATTCAATGGAAAAACTGCAGGCTCACCGCGTTTATATGAATTGTCAAATTCGGTACCGTTAATAAGTTTGCCAAGGTAGTGTGTTTTAACCTGGTCAGTTTCTTTAGGAGAGGGTCCATTTGCTGATTTTAAAACTTTATATTGTAACCCACTTGCTGTTGTTTTGACACCTGGTTTATTTTTATTTTCTGCAAGAAATGTTTCACCTTCTTTTTTTGCAGATTCACTTAAGCCTTTTGTTTTTTCATTTTGAGCATTCATCATTTCTTGTTGAAATGCCATCATAATCTTCATCATTTCGTCTTCTGATAATTGAATAGAGTCACCACTATAAGCTTTGCTAAGAGCAATTCCAAGAATCTCTGCATTAATTTCCAAGCCATTCGTTTTCAAATCTTTACCAATATT
>JAGUXE010000344.1 GCA_020061995.1 Ignavibacteriales bacterium
ATTTGTAGAATTATCATCAACAACTAAAACTTTTTTCCCTTCTAGTTGAGAAATAATACCTTTTACAAATATTCTGAGTTGAGCAGGAACCGTTTCAGCAATTATTGAAAAATGAAAGGTTGAGCCTTTCCCGGGGACGCTTTCAACCCACATTTTACCACCCATAAGTTCGGTTAATCTTTTTGAGATAACCAAACCTAAACCGGTTCCACCATAAATTCTGGTTGTCGAAGAATCAACCTGACTAAAAGGTTGAAATAATCTATTTAGTTTGTCTTCAGGAATCCCGATTCCGGTATCTTTTACTGAGAATTGTATTTGATTGAGATTATTCTCCAATAATGTAGATTTAACTTCAATAAATACTTCACCAGCTTCAGTAAACTTAATAGCATTATTTGCGAGATTTGTTAAAATCTGTCTTAGTCTGGTAACATCACCTTTAATAGTTCCGGGTGTATTTTCTCTAATAAGGTATAATAAATCAATTCCTTTTTCTGCAGCTTTAGAAGCTAGTAAATCAAGTGTATCCTCAACACAATCTCTTATTTCAAATGGTTGATTTTCAAGATCTAATTTTTCTGATTCTATCTTAGAAAAATCCAAAATGTCATTAATAATAACCAGCAGTTGTTCACCGGAGAGTCTTATTGTATCGACGAATTCACGTTGATTTTCATTTAGTTGAGAATCCAGTAGAAGCCCGGTCATTCCAATAACAGCATTCATTGGGGTTCGAATTTCATGACTCATCATAGAAAGGAATTCGCTCTTTGCTTTGGCTGCTTCATGAGCTTGTTTTAAAGCATCATCAAGTTCTTTATTCTTATCAATTAATTTCGCTTGAGCAATTTTTCGATTAACTGCTCCACCGATACTTGAGGCAATTGTTTCAAGAACTTGTTTATCATTAATTGTCCAATGACGTGATTTTTTACAAGCATCAAAACCGAGAAAGCCCCAAAACTGACCACCAAAAATTATTGGAGCTAATAGAATTGATTTAATATCTGAATCAATAAATGCTCTAATTTGTTCTTCACTCATATCTTCGATATCCAAGTGAAGCATCTCTCCTCTATTCAAAGTTTCAAACATATTAACAGATTCAAACCGACTATACGGAATTACTTCTCCCTGCCAAACATCAAGCTGTAAAATTGTCTCATCATTAGCCCATTCATATCTTTCGATTAAGCAGTTATTATTTTTGAAAATAACATTTTCATAAATATATACTCTATCAACCTCGGTAGATTCACCGAGTATTTTTAAAACTTTTTCTACGGCAATTTCAAAATCATTTTCGCTTATAAGAATTTTGGAAGCTTCTGCAATACCTTCTAGAATTTTGTCTTTTTTCTTCAGCTCTAATTCGGATTTCTTTCTTTCAGTAATCTCTCTGAAAATGCTTAGAATTAATTGATCTGAATCTTTACCTACAAGTTTAGTATTTGTAATCTCAAAATATTTACTTGTCCCCGACTTCAAAGCCAAAAAGGTTTCATATTTTTGAGTGATATTATCATTTTGGAAATTAATTCTGTATCTCTCAAGAATTCCCTGAGCGATTTCTTCAGAGTATGATTGAACAAAATAATCACCGATTATATCTTCTTTATTTTGCATAACCATATCGGCATAAGCGGAATTGCAGAGGAAAACTTTTCCATCACCATCAATAATCCGCATACCGTCACTGGACTTTTCCCAAACCTCCCTAAAGAAGATCTCTGATGATTTTAATGATTCTTCAACTTGAATTCGACTACTAATATCACGCATTGTACCTTGGCCGACAAATTTGCCATCAATTTCAATTAACATTGCATTAATCTCAACATCTAAGAGTTCACCATTTTTTTTGATGATCTTTGTGCGAAATTCTTTTAGAGTTTTATCTTTAAAAAACTGAGTTATAATAGAAAAGGTTTCCCTGATTTTTTCTTTTGGTATAAATCTGACAAGTGATTTTCCTACCACTTCAGAGACTTCATAACCGAAAGTATTTAAAACTGATGGGCTTATGTATAACATTTTACCCGTAGATGAAAGTCTGAATATAACATCAACAGAAGTTTCGATAAGAATGTGAAAATCATTTTCTTTTTTGCGAAGGGATTTAAAGTCGTTTTCTTTTAGTTTCAATAACGCTAATAAATTTGAGAATTCCTCTTGCGAAATTGAATCAATATCTGTTATCTCTGTATAAGGTTCTAAAAGACATTTTCTGATTCCGTTAATGATTGGTAGTACTTGATCATGTCCATCATTTGAATTTTTTATTCCAACTTTTTGATTGAGTGCATCAATAAATTCCGACATGAACAAAACTTGATGTTGACTAAGACTTGAAACATCCGACTTAATTAATTTTAAAAACTCTTCCGACTCTTTTGGAGTAAATTGATCGATATTCCGAAATCTCTGATTTGTCATAACTGCATATTTTGTTAATAAGTTAATTGAACTCAAAATTAAGACTATATAATTAAATATCAAACCTCAAACGAAAATTGATATTCTTGATTAAAAAGAGTAATTTTCATGGCTCATTTTTTTAAAAACAGGAGATTAACATGAAAATAAGACCGTTCAAAAATGAAATTATAACAGATTTTTCAAAACCGAAAAATATTCAACTCCAAAAAGAAGCAATTGATAAAGTAAGGAAAAAATTAGGTAAGACTTATGAATTAGTTATTGGTGGTAAAAAAATAAAAACTCCGAAAACTTTCAGTTCATACAATCCTTCCAATAAAGAAGAACTAATTGCAACCTTCTATAAAGGTTCAGCCGAACTTGCCAATAAAGCAATCTTAGAAGCTGAGAAAGCTTTTCAAACTTGGCGTTATGTTCCGGCTGAAGAGAGAGCAAAATTGCTTTTCAAAGCTGCTGCAATCACACGTAGAAGACGTTCTGAGATTAATGCATACATGGTACTGGAAGCCGGTAAAAATTTTACAGAAGCAGATGCAGATACCGCTGAAGCTATTGATTTTATCGAGTTTTATGCGCATGAAATGATCCGTTACGCATCCAAGCAACCAATCACTCCAATTAAAGGAGAAAAGAATGAACTCGTATATATTCCGCTTGGAGTTGGCGTTGTAATACCACCTTGGAATTTTCCATTTGCAATTTTAGTGGGGATGTCATCAGCAGCAATTGTAACAGGAAATACTGTTGTCTTAAAACCATCAAGTGATACACCGATGATGGGAAGATTGTTTTATGAAATTATGGAAGAAGCCGGAATTCCTAAAGGAGTGCTCAACTTCTTACCGGGTTCAGGGGGTGAAGTTGGCGATACACTTGTTGCACATCCTAAAACAAGGTTTATCTCATTTACAGGTTCAATGGAAGTTGGTATTCATATTTATGAATTAGCAGCAAAAGTTCAACCAGGACAAATTTGGCTCAAACGAGTCGTAGCTGAAATGGGCGGAAAAGATAGCATTATTGTAGATAACGAAACGAATATCGATGTGGCTGTAAAAGGTGTAGTTGCTGCAGCTTTTGGATTTCAAGGTCAGAAGTGTTCTGCTTGTTCTCGTGCAATAGTTGATCAATCAGTTTACAAAGAATTCGTCGCAAAACTAAAAACTGAAGTTGAAAAAATTCAAGTTGGTCCGGCTGAAGAAAATTATTTTATGGGTCCTGTTATTAATGAATCAGCTCGGCAAAATACTTTAAGCTATATCGAAATAGGTAAGAAAGAAGGAAAACTTCTTTATGGTGGGAATATTATTGAGGGAAATGGGTTCTACTTGCAACCTACTGTTTTCACTGACATCAAACCAATGGCAAGAATTTCTCAAGAAGAAATATTTGCTCCAGTTTTAGCTGTAATTAAAGCCAAAAACTTTGATGATGCAGTAAAAATTGCCAATAATACACAATTTGGATTAACTGGTGCGGTCTATTCTGACAATCGTAAAAAATTGGATAAAGCAAAAAAAGAATTACTTATAGGTAATCTCTATCTTAACAGAAAATGTACAGGTGCTTTAGTTGGTGTTCACCCATTTGGTGGATTCAATATGTCAGGAACTGATTCTAAAGCCGGAGGAAGAGATTATTTACTCCTCTTTTTACAAGCAAAATTAATGAGTGAAAAAGTTTAATAAATACTAAAATCAATTAATGAAGGAACTTGAATGAAATTACACGAGTATCAGGCAAAGGAAATCCTAAAAGGATTTGGGGTTCCGGTTCAAGATGGAATAGCTATTACCAAGATGAAAGATTTTGATAAAGCGATTAAAACCCTCAATTCAAGAGGCGTTTTCCAGTATGTAGTAAAATCACAAATACATGCCGGCGGAAGAGGAAAAGGAAAAGTGTATGATCCCAAAAATCGTGAGAATCTTATATTGGAAGGTGGAGTAAAGTTTACTACTTCATTTGACAAAGCAAAAGATTATGCACAGAAAATTTTGGGCAACCTTTTAGTTACTCATCAGACAGGTGATGAAGGTAAAATTGTTAAAACTCTTTTCATTGCGGAAGGTTTAGATTACCAAAAGGAACTTTATATCGGTATTTTGCTTGATCGTTCTGTCTCTAAAAATGTAATTATGGCTTCTACCGAAGGTGGAGTTGAAATCGAAAAAGTTGCAGAAGAAACACCCGAGAAAATTATTAAGGAATGGATTGATCCTGCAATTGGTTTTCAATCTTTTCAAGCAAGAAAATTAGCTTTTTCTTTAGGTCTTGAGGGTGAAGTTTTCAAAAACTTCGTCCCCTTCATAATGAACCTTTATAAAGCCTATGAAAATTCTGATTCTTCACTGCTAGAGATTAATCCATTAGTAATTACAAATGATGATAAAGTTGTTGCTCTTGACGCAAAAGTTACAATAGATGATAACGCATTGTACAGAAAAAAAACTTACGAAGCCTTGCGTGATCTCAACGAAGAAGATCCGTTAGAAATTGAAGCCTCAAAGTTTAATCTTAATTATATAAAACTCGATGGCAATGTCGGCTGTATGGTAAATGGTGCCGGATTAGCAATGGGAACAATGGATATTATTAAACTTGCCGGTGGAGAACCAGCAAATTTTCTTGACGTTGGTGGCGGTGCTAATAAGGAGACTGTCGCTAACGGATTCAAGATTATATTATCCGATCCGAATGTTAAAGCAATATTAATAAATATTTTCGGTGGAATTGTACGCTGTGATAGAGTAGCCCAAGGTGTGATTGATGCAGCAAAAGAGATTAAGGTGCAAATACCGATTGTTGTAAGATTAGAAGGAACAAATGCTAAAGAAGCCGGTATTCTTTTAGAAAATTCAGATTTGCATTTTGAAGTGGCACAAACTCTTAAAGATGCTGCTGAAAAAGTAACTTCTGTTCTTAAAAAGTAAATTATAAATAAACCCGCTGTAATTTTTTATGGCGGGTTTATAAGTTAGTAAATCAAAGCAATTCTTCCCTATCCTTAAAAAAAACGACTTCAAAATCAACTTGATTTTCGATTCTTTTAGAGATAGATTTTTAGCTAGAATAATACAAATATTTGGAGAGTGGATGTCATATTTCGATTCTGAATTTTTCGGAGAAAACGAAAATGATTCTTTTACACGAAATGATCTTTTTAATAATATCAAAGCAAGTAAAGAAATCATTATTGAAGGTCGAACTTTTCTGAGCGCGAGTTTTCTCGAGGATGTGGTCGAGCAATGTATGCAGCATTTCAAATATAAAGAAGCTCTTTACATAATTGAGAATTTATTACGTTTTTCTCCTTATGACTCTGATCTCTGGTATCAGAAATGTATTTGTCATAACCATCTCAGACAATACAAACGTGCAATTAGAGCAGTCGATCGTTCACTTTCACTCAATCCTGTTGATTCCGAAATTCTATTAGAAAAAGCTGTAATTTTGATTCATCTCAAAAAATATTCGGAAGCGAAAAGAGTTTTACTGGAAGCACTTAGTTTTGATCCTAATAATGAGCAAATTTTTTACAGACTTGGCAGACTCTACCAACGAAAAGGATATAACTCTAAAGCAATCCGGTATTTTAAAAAGGCTATTGAGATTGACCCCGAATATGTTGACTCAATTTTTCAGTTGAGCGTCTGTTATGAAGCTATTGATGAACTTGATTTAGCTTTAACTACTTATGACCGTTATCAAGAATTAGAACCAAACTGTGAAATCGGATGGTTTAATAAAGCAATAGTCCTTGAAAAACAATTACGTTTTGAAGAAGCAATTAATCATTATGAGGTTGCAATTGCTCTTAATCAATTTTTTGCTGATGCAATTTTTAACCTTGGGAACCTCTATGCAGATCTAAATAAAATGGATAAAGCGCTTGAGTCTTTCTTAAAGGTAACGGAACTTGACCCATATGATGACTCATCATTTTTTAACATTGCTACAATTCATGAAGAACTCAACAATTTTCCGGAGGCAATAAAGAATTATTCAAATGCAATTAATCTTAACCAAAAATATTTAAGTGCCTTTCTGGGAAGGGGTCTTTGCTATTTCCTATCTGGCAATATTGACATGGCACTTCTCGATTTTCAATCCGCAATCTTAATTAATAGTTTAGAGTTTGATGATTTGATTAATTCGGAGGATGAAAAACTAAGCGAGAGTAAAGAAACACTTCAAAATCTTCGAGACTATTTATCTGAAATTACAGATCAGCATAAAGAGACAATAATTGGAAATAGTGCTGGTGCAAATAAAAGTAGTTTGGAGAATTTTGAGATTCCCGAATTAAAGAATGAATCGGAGTTCAACTTACTATTGTACAAATTTGCCAAAATCTTTTATTCGTTTAGTTTTGAAAAAGAAGGGTTCTATCTTTTAAAAACTGCGATAAAATCAAGTGACAAAATTTCGGAACTTTTTTCCAAAGAATACCCGGAAATTAATAATTCAAAACTTTTTATAATCCTTTTAGAAGACGAAGATTTTTATCTTAAGCCAAAAGATTAATATCTTTGTACTTTTATATTGCACTTTTTTTAGGGACACAATGAAAAATACTTTTCATCAAAATACTCAAATACTGGGGTTGATTGGACATCCTATAAAGCACTCATACTCTCCTTTTATCCAGAATGTAACATTTTCTCTTTTAAATATGGATTATATTTACCTCCCATTTGACGTACCTCAATCTAATTTAAGAAATGCACTAAAAGGAATGCTTGCTTTGGGAATTAAAGGTTTTAATGTAACAATCCCTCATAAAGAATCATTAGGATCTTTCCTTTCGAATGTCTCTGATGAAGCTAGTATTGTTGGTTCAGTAAATACAGTTGTAAATGACATGGGACGACTAATTGGTTACAATACAGATGTGCATGGCGTATTTGAAACCTTAGCCCCTTTTAAAGATGAAATTGCGGGTAATGAGGTCTCTGTTATCGGTGCAGGTGGAGCTGCAAGGGCAGCTATTTATTCTTTGATACGACATTTTAAACCTTCATCAATTAATATTATAAATCGTACTGAGCAGCGGGCAGAATCACTTAAAAATTATTTTTCTACAAAAATGAAATTTGAGAATTTTAAAGCATTTGAATTGTTCCCTCCTGATTTAGTTCCATTGTTTCAATCATCAAAGGTAATAATAAATGCAACGTCTGTAGGTATGTCTCCGGATATTGAAGACAGCGTTATCAACTTACCAAGTGCTTTTACCAAAGGGCAAATTGTTTTTGATATGGTTTATAATCCCCCAAAAACTACCCTTCTTAAAATTGCTGAAGGTGAAGGAGCAATCACTTTAAATGGTATAAATATGCTTGTTCATCAAGCTGCAAAAGCATTTGAACTCTGGACAAATCATCAAATGCCGGTAGAGGAAATTCGTAATTCATTGATTCAGTATATTGCTGATTAGATCTTGAAGTAGTTTTTTAATCTGAATAATTAATTATTTAATTAACTTCTTTAAACCCAATTGAATTCTCTTAAATCCCTCCTGGAGATCATTTATTGAACAGGCATAAGACATTCTAACACAGTTATCATTTCCAAATGCTGACCCGGGCACTAAACCGACACTAACTTCATCTAATAGATAATGACAGAACGAAGCTGAATCTGCAATTTCATAACCATTCATATGTGTCCCATAATATGAATGAACATCAAAGAAAACATAAAACGCCCCTTTGGGAAGCGGACAAATAATTCCTGGTATTTCATTTAATTCATCCACAATAATATTTCGTCTTTGCTGAAACCCTTTAACCATTTCTTGGATTTCTTCTGCATGCTCTGATAATGCAGCAATGGCGGCTGCTTGAGAAACAGAACAAGCATTTGATGTCGAATGACTCTGCAAATTTCTAGCTAAGCGAATTACATCTTTTGGACCTCCCGCATAGCCAATACGCCACCCAGTCATTGCATAAGATTTACTGACACCATTTACGGTAATGGTTTTTTCTCTCAAGAAATCTATTGAACCAATAGCAAAATGCTCTTCGCCATCGAACGTGATTTTTTCATAAATTTCATCCGATATTATATAAATATCTTCATTTTTTAAAACTTCGGCTAATGCTAAGATTTCATCTTTGGAGTAAACTGCACCGGTTGGATTTGAGGGAGTATTAAAGATAAATGCCTTTGTTTTATCAGTAATTGCAGCCCTCAATTGTTCAGGGGTAATTTTAAAGTTTTGAGTAGTTCCCGCTTCCAGTATTACAGGTTTAGCCTGAACTAATTTCACCATCTCAGGATAACTAACCCAATAAGGTGTCTGGAATATAATCTCATCTCCAGGATTGCAAATTGATTTAAGGATATTGTAAAGTGAATGCTTTGCACCACTCGATACAATAATATTGTCAGCTGAAAAATGTAGATCATTCTCTATTTCAAATTTCCTAAGTATCGCTTTAATTAAATTAGGGGCGCCTTCATTTGCGGTATATCTTGTAAAGTTATTATTGATGGCTTTCATTGCAGCTTCTTTAATAAAATCTGGTGTATTATAGTCAGGCTCACCGGCGTTAAAATTTAACACATTTTTACCTTCAGCTTTTAATCTGTTCACTAAAGCTGATAATGCCATTGTTGGACTTTCTTCAATAGAAGATAATAAAATTGAATTAGTAGGCAGTGGAATCCTCCTTACTTTAAGTTATTTGCACATTTTGGTTAATTTGATTAGGACTTTCAGGAAACAAAGATAGTACTGAACTCTGATTAAAATCAATATCGAGGCAAACTTTATTTTTTTAATTTAGACAGATTTCACTTGCTTCAATTCATCAGTAAAAATAAGTTGTATATGTAAATATTAAAACTTTAAATAATGGGGAGAAATAAATGAGTTTAAGTTTAATCGCCCGATCTATTAGTGCTTCACCAACTCTCAAATTGAACGAGAAAGCCGCTATTCTTAGAGAAAAAGGTGATCCGGTAATTCATCTCGGCGGAGGTGAACCGAAAAGTATGGCACCTCTGGATGCTGTTATGGCAGCCGTTACAACACTTAATACCGGTGAGGTACGCTATACTCCGGCTGATGGAATTCCAGCACTTAAAAAATCAATAATTCGTTATACAGAAGAATTTTATAATCGAAAAGTGGCACCGGAAAATATTATGGCTTCAGGAGGTGCAAAACAAGCGATTATGGTAGCACTTCAAGCCATTCTTAATCCTCAGGAAGAGGTCTTATACCCTGCCCCGTATTGGGTAAGTTATCCTGATATGGCAAAACTTTGTGGTGCAAACGGAATTCCCGTTTATGCTGAAGATGGTTCTTTTTATCCTAACATAAGAGATTTTGAACAAAAAGTTGGTAGTTATACCCGTGCTATTATTATTAATAGTCCAAATAATCCTTCTGGTGCAATGTATTCTGAAGAGTTTATTGCAGATATTGTTGATTATTGCGAACGTAAGGATATCTACTTAATTATGGATGATATTTATCATCGATTAATCTTTGATGGACGCAAACCGATAAATTGCTATAATTATGCAAAGGATCAATCCGAAAAATCTAAGTTAATCGTTATAAATGGAGTATCAAAACAATACGCCATGACTGGATTCAGAATTGGTTGGGCAGTGGCTAACAAAAAACTTATTGAAGCTATGACTAATATACAGGGACATCAAACTTCAGGTCCATCAGTGCTTCTTCAAAAAGCAGCAGTGGGTGCGTTGAATGGAATTCAATCAGGTGTTGAAAATCTAAGGGTGACCTTAGAAAATAATCGTAACATACTAATTGATTTACTAAATTCTTTTGAAGGGGTTAAAGTTACTAAACCCGATGGAACATTTTATTGTTTTGCAGATTTTAGTAACTACGAAAAAGATTCGAATAAACTTTCAGCATTTTTGATAGATAAAGTCATGGTTCTCACAGTCCCAGGAAAAGAATTCGGCATGGAAGGATATTTAAGAATAAGCTTCTGTGGATCAATTAAAGATATTACTGAAGGTATCGAAAGAATTAAATGGGCACTTGATCCAAATTCACCAAATGAACTCTACATTGGTGATAGAAAGTTAGTGAGGGATTGGTTATGAGTAAATATTTAGAATTTAATACTCCAGCAAGTAAAGAAGCCATGGAACTTGCTGCTGATTTCAGATTGAAAAATCAAGGGTTAACCTTTTTAGATAAAGTCTATTGGAATCTACCAGCGTCTGCACTACACGAAGAAATTATTTTTCGAAATGAAGGTAAGCTTTCAGCTTATGGTTCTTTACTTGTAAACACCGGAAAACATACTGCTAGAGCTGCAGCAGATAAATTCATTGTTAAAGAGGATTCAACGGAGGACAAAATTTGGTGGGGTGTTTATAACCGACCATATTCTTTAGAAAAATTTAATTCCCTATTCGCCCGACTACAAGCATGGGCACAAGGCGAAGAACTGTTCGTTCAGGATTGCTATGCAGGCGCTGATCCCGATTATAAAATGCCTATAAGAATTATTACTGAAAAAGCATGGCACAGTTTATTCGCCCGTAATATGTTTATAACCACAGATAATCGTGATGAATTAAAAAGATTTCTCCCTGAATTTACCATTATCGCTGTACCCGGCTTCAAAGTAGACCCAGTTATTGATGGTACAAGAACAGAAACAGCAATTATCTTAAACTTCGCCCAAAGAACTGCAATAATTGCCAACTCTTTGTATGGTGGAGAGATCAAAAAATCAGTATTTACCGTCCTCAATTATCTCTTAACATTTAGAGATGTACTACCAATGCACTGCTCTGCAAATATTGGCGCTGAGGGGGATGTTGCATTATTTTTTGGGCTTAGTGGAACCGGTAAAACTACATTATCCGCCGATCCAAAGCGAAATTTAATTGGTGATGATGAACATGGTTGGAGTAATGAGGGTGTTTTTAATTTTGAGGGAGGATGTTACGCCAAAGTTATTCGTCTTTCAGCTGAAAGCGAACCAGAAATTTATGCTTGTACGCGAAAATACGGAACAATATTAGAAAATGTTGTTTTTGATCCCGTTACCAGAAAAATTGACCTTGACGACGATATGATTACTGAAAACACACGTGCTTCATATCCTCTTAACTTCATTCCTAACGTTGTTAAAAACGGTTATGTAAGAAAACATCCAAAGAATATTATATTTCTAACTTGTGATGCGAGTGGTGTTTTACCGCCAATTGCAAAATTGAATCCGGCACAAGCCCAATATCATTTTATTAGTGGTTATACTTCAAAAATAGCAGGGACTGAAATAGGACTTGGAATTGAACCACAAATAACTTTTAGTGCTTGTTTTGGCGCACCATTCATGGTTAGACATCCTTCAGCTTACGCTGAAATGTTAAAGCAAAGAATGTTAAAATATAATGCAAACGTTTGGCTCGTCAATACCGGATGGGTTGGTGGTAGATTTGGCGTAGGAAAAAGAATTTCAATAAGGCATACTCGTAACCTCCTAAATGCCGCACTGGAAGGGAAATTAGATAATGTAGAATATCGAGTAGATAAAATTTTCGGATTTGAAGTTCCTATCTTCTGTCCAGAAGTACCTCAAGATGTTCTTGAACCCTCAAATTCCTGGGGCAATAAAGAAGAGTATTGGAATAAGTATGATGCTCTAGCTGCGCGATTCATAGAAAACTTCAAAGTCTTTAAAAAAGTTTGCTCACAAGATGTTATTAATGCCGGTCCTCAGAGATTATAAATTTGTCCCACAAACCCCTCGATGTTGTGATTGAGGGGTTTTATTTTCACCTTTTCAATTAACATTAACTAAATAAATTGATGTAATTTCCAAACACATCACTACGAATAAAAAACATTTCAAAATCTTTTAAATGTGATTTGAAATTGTAGATTTATTATCTTTCAAACCTATTTAATTACTTTTTCATTTATTAATTATGAACGACTGGGGGGAATTAAAAATCCATGTTTAGAAGAGCTTTTATAAGTTGGTTTTTTGTATTGAACATTTTTATTGTTGCACAAAATTTAACAGTCACACCCCATATTACGGAACTTCAGGATACTTTAAATTCTGAAATGATTTTTACCGCAACTGTTACAAATATTTCGCAATTTAATCAAGATGTTTTTGTTGTCAGGACTATCAATGATATACCGGCAACATGGTATTCTGCTCTCTGTTTTGATGCTTGTTTCCCAACAGAATTGGATAGTGTCGCAACAACCGCTGCGTTTAATAGTTCATCATTTTTACCCGGTGAATCACGTGAAATTGCAATACATGTCTTTCCATTGGTTACAATTGGAACTGGTAATTTGCAAATTCAAGTAGGATCTTTCTCTGAAAATGAAAGAACAACAATTAATTTTATTGCAAATGTAAATGTGGTTTCAGTTAAGGATGATATTCCATTTGATTTTTATCTCGCAAATAATTTTCCGAATCCCTTCAATCCCTCAACTCAAATTAAATTTGGAATTAAAAAGAGTGGACAAGTTTCTTTGAAAATTTTTAATGTTCTGGGAGTTGAAGTTGCTGAACTTGTTAATGAAATTCGGCAACCAGGGAATTATTCCGTTAGTTTTAATTCAGGTAGTTTATCAAGCGGGATTTACTTTTACAAACTTGTCACAAATGATTTTTCAGCAGTAAACAAAATGATATTGGAGAAATAGATGAAAATATTACTATTGCTTTTTGTATGTATACTTTTTTCTTCAGCAATTTTGCCTCAAAATGAAGATCCATACAAAGGGAAAAAAGCACCCAATTTCAAAGGAACAAATCTTGACGGTAATTCCATCGAGCTTAACAGATTATTGGGAAAAGCTCCCATTCTTATCTCCTTCTGGGCAACTTGGTGTAAACCATGTGTTGAAGAATTAAATGAGTATCAAAAAATATTTTCAGAATTTAATGAGAAAGGTATGGAATTTATTGCCATCTCAACAGACAACGAAAAAACCTTAGCTAAGGTTAAACCATTTATAAAATCAAAAAACTTCAGTTTTACTGTAATAACCGATTCTAATTCTGAAATTGCCAGAAAATATTATGCATATCAAATCCCATTTACAGTTATCATTGACAAAGCAGGAACAATTGTCTATTCTCATATGGGTTTCATGAAGGGGGATGAAAAAAAGGTTAAAACTATAATCGAAGAACTGCTTATTAATAATTAATTCTAAAATAATCATCGGACCAAATGAAAAGATTTATTTTTTTTCTTGTAATAACTTTGATTTGTTCAGAACTCAAATCTCAAAATACCGGTAATCCTTTGCCCGAAGGATTAGGGATCTCAAATCAATTAGACTATGCTTATGATACAGACGCTAAAAAACCAACTCTTGAAAATTGGTTAAATCTGGATTATACAAATGGCATTTTGTCTACTGGTTTTCGTTTAGATATATTTCAACCAAATGATACTGACCCATCAATTAATAAGGGGAAATTCCGTTACGCCGATATTGCATTCAAGTATTTAAAAGTTGATTTGAATTATAATAAGCTTAATACATCCACCACTTTTGGTAATTATTATGCTCTTTTTGCACGAGGCATGGTTTTAAAAATCTACGAAGATAGAGATGTTAGGGTGGATAATAATTTATTTGGAATCAAAATTAATGCAGATTATATGGGTCTCAAGATAACTGCAATATCAGGTATGCCTGAAAAATTCAATGCAACCCGTTCAGACATTCTCCATGCTCTTGATATTGAATATACAATATTTCCAAAATTAATAATTGGTTTGAGCCATGTTTCAAGTTCGCCGGATATCCCGAATGTTTCAGCTACGTCATTAAATTCTGCAAGAATTCAACCTTCACTCGGAAATTTTGATATGTATTTCGAATTTGGTATCAAACAAAATGATGAAATAAAAGAGAAAGTTTTTAATAATGAACGTTCAATTATTGGACGTGGATTATATGGAAACCTAAGTTATTACTACTCTTCCTTTTCAATTTTGGGTGAGGTAAAGTATTATGACAATTTTGCATTAGTCAATAGTGATGGTACCGTAACATACAATACTCCCCCATCATTAAGAAAAGAATATTCTTATACTCTTCTAAACCGCCACCCTTCACCCCTAGATCAGACCAATGAACAAGGTTTTCAGATTGAGGCAAATTATAATTTTTATGATGATTCTTTTTTAAGTTTAACTTTTGGAAGGACCAAAACACTTCCAAAAACTTCTTTCCATCAATTAGTAAATAAATTAAATCTTGATATTGTTACACAGCACGAAGAATATTTCATTCAGGCAAATCATAAATGGACTGAGAACTATACATCGATTTTATCGTTTGGTTATAACAGAGAATTGCAGAGTAATACTAAAAATTATACTCCGATTTTAGAAAACCTATTCTATTTTGGTGGAATAAATACA
>JAGUXE010000230.1 GCA_020061995.1 Ignavibacteriales bacterium
ACCATGGATATATTCCGAACCAATCATGGAAGCTAAATAAACATCTTCACCGAAGGTTTCCCAAAGTCTTGGCCAAACGGGTTGGCGACCGAGATCCATAACCGGATAAAAATTCCAAGGGATACCGGAAGCTCTTGTTTCAATTGAAGTAATTTCACCGGAACGTTTTGCTAACTCTTTATTGAATGAAGCTCCCATATTTATTGCTTGCGGAAAAAGAGTTGCTCCAACAGTATAAGTGGCACCATGAATAGCATCAATACCATATAAGACGGGAATTTTTAATCGTGATTTTTTAGTTGCAACATCCTGCATCTTAGTTAATATTTCATGCCAATATTCTGCTGAATAAGCTACATCATAAACATTAAGAAGAGAGCCTACATGATATTTCAGAATGGCCTCTTCTAATTTTGCATCATCAAGTTCATGAGCTTGAGATTTTGTCCCTTGTGTTTTTGAAATGGCTTGCATAGTTACTTGAGTCATCTGGCCGACTTTTTCTTCAAGAGTCATTTCTGCTAAAAGTTTTTTAACTTTTTTTTCTATTTCACCTGACTTATCAGCAGGTTTATTCGGCATTGCGAAAGTCATCCCGGCTATAATTAACAATATTAGAACAGATTTCATGTCTATTTATCCTTGATTTATTGTATTAATTCCATTTTTAATTTAGAAGCACCATTTTTTTAGTCTGTTTAAAAGTTGAGCCGATTAAAGAGAAGAAATAAATTCCGGAAGCTAATTCTATTCCGTAAGATGTCTCACCATTCCAATTAATCGAATGATACCCGGCGCTTTGATTAGATTCTTTCTCTTCATAAATAAGATTACCCAGCATATTGTAAATCTTGAGTGTTACATCATCATTTTGATGAAGATAATAACTGATATTAGTTTGTCCGTTAAAGGGATTTGGAAAATTTTGGTTGAGAAAGAATTGATTGGGTAAAACCGAACTTTCATCTTTCGTATCTAACGATTTTTGTGTGATTACAAATCCGTTTATTAACGGATTATCAATATGTGCGGCAAAAAATATTTCGAGAATATTATCAGTTACATTTACATTTTGAACAAGTTTTTCATAAGCCGAATTAGCTCCAACTTTCTGAAAAATATCTAGTTTGTTTTCAGCCATTTCACTCTGTACATAAACATCAAAAATTCTTTTCCCGGAAGTTGTGTGATAATTTTCTGCAAACATCAGTTTAACATCATAAACACCGTTTGGAACACGTACTAAATATTTCACCAAACCTGTTCTGTCTGTTTGATAAATAACATCTTCATCCGTTCCGTTAATTTGAATTGATGATGAATAACTTACATTAGTTCCATCAAGATAACCGTATTCAATTGTTGGTTTAAATCCCTGATCTGCTACATATCCGTTAATTCCGATTCCGCCTGCATTAAGTTTAAACGGAAAAGTCGGGAAGTAAGTATTCTGAATTGTAATTGCCTTCAACCCCATATTATTTGGAGGATCGGCTTTATCTTTTAAATTCATTAAGATTAGGTTTGAGGTAATCGCTGTATCAAGTCCGGTTA
Organism: Ignavibacteriales bacterium; assembly: GCA_020061995.1. The sequence continues at coordinate 1,555 of JAGUXE010000230.1, forward strand.
CAGTTAAATCTACACTTCTCTCATCCTCTAATAAGACTGAGCTCTGAACAGTTGAATTTATGATTACATAATTAGTAGGAGTCTCGGCTGAGGCTTTTTCCATCTCTTCCGAAAACATTATTCTAACTTTATTGCCAGTCGCACGAGCCCACAAAGGAGAAGGTCCCTTTTTATCTGTATAACCAATATTAACATTATCTGTTAAACAGAGAATCATCTTCCCATCTCTGAAGACAATATTCTCGTGAATAAAATCGCAATTATTACCGCCGAAAGTATGAGTTGCTTTATCCCAGCGGTTTGTATCCCAGCTATCGAATTCATCACGCCATTGTGGAGAGAAATTATTTCCGGTTCCGTAAGAACCATTTCCGGGGGTGTAGGCAGAGTAACTAACCCAATCATAATAAGCGAATGCGGGGAGAATATTTGCGTTCCACTCACCTACCCAATTATTGTAGGCAGGATTCCAAATATTCATCATCAGTTTTTGTGCTTTATTTATTGTAGCAATATGCTCTTCAGTTTGTCGGTAGACTTCAACTCCGTCAATAAACCAGGCGACATAATCTGGGGTCCATTCAAATGCGTAAACATGATAATCGAGATGAGGATTAAAACTAACAAAGTGTTGACGAACGTTATTAACCTGTCCCGGAGAAATCACATTAAACTGGACAGCATTGTTATATCTTCCGAGAATTTCAATATCGATTTCATTCCAATTCTGAAGCCCGGAAGAAAAATCGTGGTAAGTAAAAAACGAAGCCAACACCCCTTCCTTTTGGGGTGATTTCAATCTTGTCTCAAATCTACCATAAAGAAAAGATTCTTTAGTTCTATACTCTCCCCCTTTGTAATCTTTTGCAAATGAGATTAATTGGATGAAGAAGATTATCAGAAAAATTTTTAGGAGTTGATTCATGAGTCTCCGGATTTATTTTGATTTTAAAATCTGTTATTTGAGATCTGAAGAAGTATCAGCTGCGCTATCTGAAGAACTCTAAATACAAAATCAGAGATAGCGCAGCTTCAACAAAGGAGACACTATGCTAAAAAAGCAAACCTATTGAGAATTTTTGAATATTAGTTAATCTTCCGAAATCTGCATAAGCATAATCAAATGATAAACCGATATTCCCCATCAAATATTGTTTTACCCCAAACCCAAGTGTAAAGGACTCTTCAGAATCTTCTAAAAATAGAGACTTATAACCTCCGCGAAGAGAAATCATATCATACATAGTCCACTCAAAACCGATATTAATACTTTCATAATTATCATTTGGATGAAGCGCATCAAGAGCTAATTGAATTGTATGAGATTCAAATATTTCTTTTTTATAACCGACTCCGACTCTGAATGTCAAAGGTAAAGCCCATTCATCGGTTTGCAAGTATGCAGGAATATTTCCGTTATTTCCGGTTGACTGTGTATTCAAATCATGGAGTACTAAATTTGAATTCCCTTCCAACTTCATTTTTGTTCCGAAATTGGATATTGACATTGCGAGAACCATGTCGTCAAAGGGAGTTACGTATTGCACACCAAGATCAACTGCAAATGCAGAGGCACTCATCTTCCAAATTGTTTGTTGAATAAATTTCGGATTAAAACCGATACTGAAATTTTCAGTTAGATTTATTGCGTAGGTTAAACTTATAGCAACATCGGCAGCTTTGAAGGTTTCTCCTGTTCCACTTGGCTCGTCGATTGTAGTTACTCGCATCTCACCTATACTTGAAGAAGTAAAACTTAAACCAAGCGAACCAAATCCAGGAACCGGATAAGCAACCGCAACATAATTAAACTTAATATCAGCAAACCAATCAGTATAATCGAACATCGCTCCGGCAGAGTTCATTTTTGCAATCCCTGAAGGATTCCAAAAAATCGAACTTGCATCATCAGCAAGCCCGACAAATGCGCTCCCCATTGCAGTTGCACGCGCCCCTTGGCTTATCGAAAGAAACGGTGCGGCGGTTGTTCCCTTTTTGGAAACATTACTCACAAACTGTCCGAATAGAGATGCAGTTGTAAAAAGAAGAATTACTATTGTTATCATTTTTGTTTTCATTTTCATACTCCTCTATTTAATTACCGCAAATTTTCCGATGTGAGAACCAATCCCTTCAGCATCAACGTGATAGATATAGACACCATATGCTATTTCCATTCCGTCAGTTGATACTAAATTCCACGAAAGCGCGCCGTCGGATATTTCGGAATCTTTTTGAAGAGTGGTAACTAATGCTCCCGCTAAAGTATAAATTCGTATTGTACACTTAGCCGGCAAATTAATGAAATCAATTTTTCGCTGTCCCCGTCCGCTTAAGTTAAGATTTCTCTTTTCCCAGGCTGCGGCACCAAGATATGGATTAGGGACTACATCAATTTTTGCGAGCTGTGATTTTGCCAATGATGCATCTGCAGTTGCAGGTTTTGTAGAGAAGTTAAAGTAATCTCCCGTCATGAATGGTTTTGTAACTCTAATCTGATATTTGTCACCGGGCTGCGGATAAGTTGGAGTGACACCTGGATCTACAGGCCCCATGTATGTTACCTGCCAGGAAATTCTGAGGTTTGACATTGTTTGTGTTCCTCTGAACTCCAAGATTTGTATAACGTCGCCAAGCGTTAGGCTCTTCGATGTATCCAAATCCAACACAGCAATTTTTGATTTTTGGCCGGTAGTAAGATTCGTTGCTTTGAAATTCAACGGAAATTTTGTGTAGAATGGGAACTGCTGAATGAATGCTGTATCAACAGGCGTATCAAAAAATTCGATATCATAATCAGCTGGCCAAGCGACTCCAATTCCCGTAGTATTTTTGAAGGTCATCATAATAAGATTGCTTGATCCCTTTAACCACCCGGTTGAAGAATCAATTGGTGCTATAACGGTATCATTCAAAACTGAAACGACCATTCCGTCAAATGGAGGACTGAATTTATTTGTACCAAAATTTGTAGAATCAATTTTTGAATGGAGCGTATCTGTAGCACCGTTCATGACTCTTAAGATATTATAATTCGAAGTTGAATATTGAGGTACTGCACCGCTTGAATTGAAATTGAAGAAATAACTTGCTCCATCCTTAATTTCTTTAGGATTAAGAATAGTTACTTGCAAAGCACCGGTACCTAATCCTTCTTTAACATGCTTAAGATCTCCGATTATTTGAGGAGGTTGATAACCTGCTGAAAGTGCATTGGGGGTAACAACCGCGCAGTTGATATCTACAAATTGCAATTTACCCGCAAAATCTTCTGTTATAATTTTTGTACATTCTGAAGGCTGCAATCCCGCAGTACCAAAATTAGGATCACCCATATCATAAGAAACAACTGCGTAATAATATGTTTTACCGTTTTTTACATCTGTATCAATGTAGGAATGTTGCAATCCGGTATTTGCACCTCTCCAAAAGTGTGCGCCGTTGATACCGACAGGATCAGGTCCTTTAATTGAATCGACTAAATCAAACTGAGCGATTGGTTTCCAATATTTAGATTCACCTTTTGAATCAGTGATAATCTTAATATCATTAAACTCAGCTTCTTCGGAACGGTAAATTAAATATCCTTCAAAATCTTTTTTGTATCCTTTAGTCGGATCGTTATCTTGAAAACCAAGGAATGGATCACGCGATTCTTCGGCTATTCTATCCCAATAAAGAAAGACTTTTCCATCGCCAGCAACTACACTCACAGTTGGTTTATACGGAGGACGAGCAAAATTGTAATTTGCATTATAGATTTGTTGAACTGTTTCTTTGTTAAAGATTAAATCTTCCAGGTTATTTCCAAAAACAAGTGCCATAGAGAATCTTTCTCTTCTTCCTTGTTCAAGTGGAAACGGACCGGATGCAAAACACATACTTATGTTTGCACGCTGCAATGCAGTATCAAAGTTTGCATAATTCATTCTTGTCCACATTGATTCATCGTCTTTAGGCCAACCGCCGCCGGTTCCACCGTCACCAAGACGATAAATTGAAATAGCTGTTAAACCAATTTGATCAGATTCATCCTTATCTGTAGCATCATAGTTTGGTTCACCTGCAGTCGGTCTACCATCGCCTTCACCTTCATCAGGACCAATATATTGTGGATCAAAAGGACCAACGCCATCTTTACCAACGTCATTATTTAAAGGTTCGTTCTGATTTGCATCCCATTTACCGTTTCCGTTAAGATCGGTATAGGAGACCCAATCACCGTCATTATCTAATCCGTCATCACGTCTTTCGTCAATCATCCCATCTTCATCATCATCAATTCCATTTATTGCATTGCCGGGGCTTTCCAGATAAGCATACCCATAATAACCGGTAATCCAACGAACGGGGGCACCAAAACCATCAAAATCATAACAATAAGCTAAATCCAAAGTTTTATCATAATTTGCCATATCATCTCCGGAGTCACTCGTTCCGCCAACCCCACAATCTGTATAAAAACCAAATAATGTTTTAGGGTATGTTATATCAGCTATATTTACAATATCGTAATGCCAGAAAATAATATCTTCTGCAAGCACTTGCGACCATTGGAAACCTCTAACTTCTACACGAAGTCCGAGTCCTCCTCTGTTAGAATCAGAAGCAATCGGATAATATGAAAATGGAACTCTTGTAAATTCTTTATCCTTTGAATCATCCATTACATAAAAAGTTTCGAAATCAGAATTAAGAACACCACGCCCAAAATAACCATACCAGTAACCATCCCATTCCGGAGTTAAATCGAGTGCATTTGGCCAGAATGCAGGCCATGAGTTTTTATCAACGTTTATTGCAGGGTTTTCGGACGAAGCATTTGAATAACCGGGGACAGGCTCTAATCCCCATATTAAATTTGTTGCAGGATCTCTATCCATCCATTCTCTATAAGATGTTTCAAGAGGATGTACAACTTGCCCGTTCCCGGGAGCTGTAATCTCGGTAGAAATTAAAAGTGCAACACCATCAAGATATGATTGACCGGTTCCCTTAGGCCACTCACCTGATGGTTGATAGGGCCATTGCCCAACTTCACCGTTATTATAAAAGAGTGTTCTGATTTGGTTTCCGTCCATCACACCTTCTCTACGATACTGAATATCACCGTAAGCATCGTTACGATACTTGATAATTTTAGGATCAGTTTGAGGGAATAGATTTATTGAGCTTGCCAGCATCAATAAAAATAAAATATTTGAAAAGCGTAAAATCATTATTCTTTCTCCTAATTCTTAAAAACCAAATCCAAAACCGAGACGAATTTCGCGCGGTGTTGAATACATTGAAGGATTATTCACATATTCTTCTATAGTGTTTAAGCCGATAATTTCACCGGCATCTTTAACATTCAAATCGTTAGTTGCTCTTCCGGTTGTGCCATAAACGCCATATTCATTTTTAATATCAAGCAGATTATAAACTAATAAAAATGCGTTAATACGGATTCCGCCAATATCAAATACTTTATCAGCTCTTAAATCAAGATTAAAAGTTGAAGGTTTTATGCCGCCGTTTTCAAACCTTACACCTTGCGAAACTCTTCTATCTTCAGTGTACGGAAAGCCTGCACCGTATTGAAATATAATGCCGACATTCCAATCACCCGGCTTACCTGTGTTTAGCGAAACATTGAATGTATGGCGTTGATCCCAATCCAATGAAACTACTTTTTTAGTCTCTTCAACGGGAGGTTTAGTTTGATTATTATTATAAACAGCATACGGGTCTGATGCATTACCTTCAGCTATTTGATATGTATAATCTACTTTTGCACCAAAATAATCTATAAATCTTCTTTCGAAGGTGAAGATAAATCCTCTTACATTCCCGTAATCTCGATTAATAAAACGTGCGTACTTGAAGCCTTCATAAGTATTGATGATTTCCATACCAAGCAGATTTCGAATATCACGATAATAAACCGTAAGATTTAAAACCATATTTGAAAAAAGAACTTGCTGTAAACCAATTTCATACATAACTGTCTTTTGTACACCCAAATCGGGATTTCCCATTACTGAAGCCAGCGCACCACCGGTTGTAATTAAATAATCCGAATTAGTGTATAAGTTTTCAAAACTTGGTATTTGGAAAAAATGTCCATAAGAAAAACGAATAATTCCTTCATCAGTAATAGGGAATGAAGCACCTAAACGGGGACTTAGTTGGAGTTTCGCTTTTGTTTTAACGAATTCACCTGCCCCCGGGAAGTTAGGATTTTTTGTAATATTTCGTAAATCTGCTGGCAATAATGAATTTGGATCAAAATAATCTAAGCGAATTCCTGCGTTTATAATCATAATATCGTATTCCATCTTATCTTGAATATAAGCTGAAATTTCCATTGGTTTTTTTCGATAAGCTTGATTTCCGAGAGTTCCTAAATCACGATAACCAAGTGTAAAAATTTTGTTGCCGAGTGAGTCTTCTTGATCTTCGGTTAAGTTAACGATATCACGTGAATGATTAAACATATCATGGAATCGAGCCTCAGCCCCCATTCCAATTTTATGCTCCTTCGATACTTGCGAACTCAAAGTCCATTGAACCACACTGGTTTTTGTGTTTCTGGTATAACGACCTACTTGATTACCACCAGATCTAAAAGTGTACCCTGAAGTTGGGATGCCTTGACGCGGTTCGACGTATCTAGAATCATATGGGTCTGCATACAAATGTCCCCAATATTTATGTCTGTTTACGGCAAATTTCAAACTCGTAAAAGTACTTTGAGTCGGGTAAAACGAAACTTGTAAATTGTTGATAGTATTAGTTCTATAATGATTTAGAATACCATCAGGAGTCCATGAAAAATAATGATCATAATATCGATTATAATTATCATCCCAGAAGAGTGAATAACTGAATTTAAACATTGGAATTTGATAAGTTACTTTTCCGTTAAAAGAAAATTTCTTATCAGGATTCATTGCAACGTAAGCATTATCACCGGTATTTCTGAAAATCACTAACGTTGGCTCACCCGGAATCGCAAATTCAAGGGGGACATTATCTGTAACATTATAAACTCTTCGACCATATAAGTAACCATTATTTTGATAATATCTTCCGGTCGCAAAAAATGTTAATCCTTTAAGTCCGGTAGGACCACTAAGACTGAATTGAATATTTTTTGTTGAAAGATTTAAGGGTTTATCAAGATTCTTAAATAAATCGGTATTGCTGGTAATATAGTTTCCGGCATAAGCATTAACGGTTCCTTCAAGTTTTTGAGAACCGTCCTGTGTAACTATATTTACGATACCGGACATTGCTTGTCCGTACTCAGCATTAAAAGTACCGCTTATAACTTCCATTTGACGAATAGATGTATTTTCAACTTCAACACTTAATCTATTATTGAATGCATCGGTTACAGATACCCCATCAATTAAATATGCAACTTCATTAGAGCGACCGCCTCTGAAATGTCCTCCAACTACGCCGGCTTGTAGATTAATAATTTGACCAACATCCTCAACAGGCATCATTTTAATATCGTTTGCGGATATTGTTGCCGATGTAGATGTTAAATCTTTTGTTACTAAAGGTCTGTCTGCAGTAACTACAACGTCCTGTCCAAGTTCAACCGCAGTTGATGATAGTTTAACATTGACGTTTGTTGTAAGGTCGATTCTTATTAATACTTTTTCAACAATAACTCTCGAAAAACCGACAGCACTTACAATAATTCGATATTCTCCGGGAGGAATATTATTAATTACATAATATCCATCCATATCGGCGGCACCGCCAAAATAGGTTCCTTCAATTACTACATTCGCGCCAAAAACAGGTTCCCCTGAATTTGAATCTGTAACTTTGCCTGATAACTTTCCGGTAGTACCGGCTTGAGCTCCGATTGTTATTGCAATGAAAAAGAAAAAACATAGCTTGATTGCATTACTTAATTTTTCCATCATTGTCCTTTTAAGAAGTATTTTAATTCTCATAAATCACTAATACATTTTTGTAAAAAGAAGGGGTGCAGAAACTGCACCCCGAGAAAAGATTATTTAACTAACATCATTTTTCGAACTGAATTGAAAGAGCCTGAGGTAATATTATAGAAATAAATTCCACTTGCTAATCCGCTTCCGTTGAAAGAGACATTATATCTTCCGGCTGATTTGAATTCATTAACTAAGTCTGCAACTTCTCTTCCGAGAACATCGTAAACTTTAATTGAAACCATACCCGGTCTTTCAATTGAATAATTGATAACTGTACTTGGGTTGAATGGGTTAGGATAATTTTGTGACAGTGCGTATGTAGCAGGTCTATCACTTTCATCATCAACACCTACAAACCATGCGTTACCAATCCATGTATGTAACCAACGAGCTACTGAATTCCATGATTGATCTTCGTTATAAGGTGAGAATGTTAAGATTCCTTCTCTTTCACCTGTAGCATCAGCATCATTTATTGAGAAATCAAGAGGAAGTCTCATTCCTTCAAGCGGTACAAATCTGTTATCGCCTGTTCTTGCAGCTAAATCATCAAAAGAAATTCTTGCTTCAACAGTATAACCGGTAGGGAATTTCGTAGTCCATGCATAGTTTACACCTGGGACAAGAATGCTATCTCTAAACCCGTCTAACATCGCTCTATCTTTTGCAAAACGGAAATGATAATCGGGTTGTGCACCACGTTTGTAACTTGTGTGAGGAGCTCCATGCCAATTATACAAACCGATGAAAAGATCCGGGGCATCATTTAAATATGAACTGATACTAGGATTGAAACTAACAATATCATCTTCAATATCTAAACCGACATATAGATAATTAGCATCCATTGCAAGATGCGCTTTAACTGAAAGATCTGCATCACCAGAAATTGATGTATTGGTAACAATATAACCAGAACCATCTGAAGGGAACATTCTCATTGGAGGAATATTTGTCCATTCAGTAAAGTTACCATCAGCTACAAATGTAGAGGTAGGTGCATTTAAAGAAACAGTAGCATAACCTTTTGCAGTATTAGAAACAGCCGGTGAACTGGTACTAACCGGTCCATAGTTTCCGGCTGCATCTCTACAAACAACAGCATAATGATAATTTACTGATTGGTTTGTATTAGGTGCTAATAACAAATGTTCAATTAATTGAATACCTTCACCTAGGCCAAATTTTACAACTTCAACACCTGCCGCAGTAATATCTGTTATTGGAGCAGTACTATAATAAACATCATATTTTTCACCTGTTTCATTTGGCACATCATTCCAAGTAACAACATTTTGGAAAGTTCCTGCAAATGCGGCAACATTTGTAGGAGCAACCGGAGGAATAACGTCGAACTCAGGATTACCAGTCCACCAATCTGTAATAAGAATAACTTTTCCGGCAACAGCTGAAGCTTCAGCCATCATTCCGACAACGTGTACATTTGAAGAATCAAAACCGCTGCTATTATCTTGATAAAGCATGTCGCGCAATGGGAATGAATATGAATGCCATTGATTATCGGCAATAGGAGTGAAAACCGTTCCAACTTTCCCTGAACCACCTTCAAATTGAACTCTTAATGCGCCAACACCCTCTTGAGCTTTCAATTTGAATTTCACACTATCTTGTTGCCATGCACCGGCTAGATTATATGTAGGGTCTGCAGTAAAGCCCATGCCTGTCCAGCCATTACCCCATTCGTTTCCTTGAATCCATTGAAGAGCATTTGTTCCTGCGACAGGTCCAACACCTATTTCAACACCAATACTTGATTGTCCCCATGCCCAAGAACTTAAATTTCCTGATAAAGTCATACCGTTGAAAACTATAGCTGGAATGGCTCTAACACCAGACCTTCTAAAACCATCAACAGTAAATTTGAGAGAATCTGCGGGAAGATTAACACCTGGTGTATAACCTGAAGTAATTGCAGAAATATTGTAACCGATAATTTTGTCGAAATCAAGTTTACGGTTATTGTAAGTAAACCCACCCCAATTTGAAGGAGAAATAACAAAACCTGCATCACTCGGAATCACGCTTCCGTCTGAAGGAATTTCTGTTAAAGGAATTTTTAATTGAACCCAACCTGATTCTGTATCAAGAATTGTTGCATGTTCGTAAATATATTCTTCTATCGGATCATTTTCACCCGGACGATCTGCAATGTGAATTCTGAAAACCATATTAGCAGGAACCGAAGGAGCTTTTGTAACTTTAATCCAGATTGCTAATGAATCGTTAATAGCCCAATTCATCAAAGGTTGTCCTTCGGGAACTCTTTTGATTAATTGAGCATAACTGCCCCATTCATGAAAAGCACCGATATTTACATCAACATTTGCAGAAGCAGTTCCTTCTTTAACATCTGTTGTGTTTGTTGTAAAGTTCATAAAACTGGGAGGACCTTCTAACGAAATGGTATAAGTAGTATCGGTAGATATATCCCCATCAAAACTTTCTATTATCTGTCCATAAACAACAGAGAAAGAAAATAAGCACATAAAGAGAACAGGTAGAATGAGTTTTTTCATAACTTCCATCCTTTTTTAGTTAATTAAGAAATTGTCAATCAATTGCACCTGATATACAACTGAATTAACATATTTAGTTTGGTTATTTATTTGTTTATCTATCAAAACCAGAGGCTCCATAAACCGATTATTATCATTAAAATGAAAATGGAAAAGAAAACATTAGTTCTGTAAGTGCGAACCGAACTTCGCAAATGCCTCAGGTTAAACCCGATATCCTGAAGATTTTCAGAAAAAAGAAGTTGAAGATTAGAACGGGTAGGTTCTGAACTTACTTGGGTTGCATAGCTAATCCCAATTAACAAAATTGAACTAATAATAAACGAAAAAATTGCAAAGTGCAGAAAATTTATACTCGCAAGAGCAACAAGAAACGGACTCTGCACAACATCAAATCTTACTAAAAAATCGGCTGTTAATTTAGAAATACCGATACTCTCCCCTATTATCAATGTCCAAAGTGCTCCTTTTGCATTTACCTTTTTCATAAAAAGTCCGAAAATAAAAACTGCTGTAATTGGGGGACTAATATTTGCCTGAATGCTTTGCATATATAAATAGAGTTGAGAGCTGATTAATTTAACAAGAGGAACTCCAATAATTGCTGTAACAACTATAATCATTGTTGTTAATCTTCCAACAAGAACAAGTTTTTCTTCTGAAGCTTTCGGATGTCTCGGTTTATAAAAATCATTTGTTATAAGAGAAGCAGTACTATTAAATACACTTGCAAGAGAAGACATAATTGCTGCGAGAAGTGCTGCCAAAACAAATCCCTTAACACCAACAGGCAAAATATTACTCGCAATTAAAACCGGATAAGCTTCATCCCCTTGTAAACCGGGAAAAAGTGCATAAGCGATTAAACCCGGTAAAACGAGTATGAAAATTGGTGTGATTTTTAGAAAAGCTGCTAGAAGAGATCCGCGTCGAGCATCATCAATTGAACGGGCTGAAAGAACACGCTGAACTATATATTGATCAGCACACCAATACCAAAAAGCAATAATTGGAGCACCGAAAATCATTCCTGTCCATGGAAAATCTGGATGATCCATTGGTTTAAACATTGCAAAATAATCGATCGGAAGTTTTTCTTGCAATGCAGCAAATCCGCCTACTTCATTCAAACCGAAAATAGTTAATAGTAATGCACCGGCTAGCATCATAAAACCTTGAACAATCTGGGTTTTCATTACAGCATATGAACCGCCAACCACACTATAGATACCTGTCATTAACACAATTATTATAGCTGAAGCATATATGTTCAAACCGAATATTTTGTAAAATAGAATTCCCCCTGCAAAAAGAGTTACTGAAATTTTAGTAAAAAGATAAACAACAATAGAGATGAAAGTAAATATTTTGCGACTTCTTGCGTCGTACCGTTTTTCAATGAACTCAGGCATTGTGATAACGCCTGATTTAATATAAATCGGAGCTAAAAACCACCCCAGAATTATCAGTATAAAAATCGCCATCAATTCGAATTGTCCTACAGCCAAACCGCTGCTTGCCCCTGAACCTGCAAGACCAATGAAATGTTCACTCGAAATATTTGTAGCAAAGAGGGACATCCCGACTCCAAGCCAGGTTAAATTTCTTCCGGTGAGGAAATAATCATTCATCGTTTTATTACTCTTACGCGAATAGTAAAATCCGAGTATCATTACCCCGATCAGGTAACTGATTAAAATTATTCCGTCAAATGTTCCGAAATTGTGAGTCATTCCATTTTTAATTTATTTAACCTGAACTTAACAGCACAAAAAGTGCCAGGAGTTATAAATCCATTTTAGCGGATATTTTTGATGATTTAGGACTTGTAAGGTTATCTCCTTTTTAAGTCCTTAAAGTTTACTTATTATTCTGATAAATCCGGTTATTATTTTAATAACTGCCGGGGAGAATTTAAAGAGGCAAAATAATTGTGTAGTTGAAGGTTTGGGAAGAAGGATTATATCGTTTATGTAATTTATAATCGTTTTTTCGAAATTTTATATCCCCCATGCCCTTTATTCGTAAGAACATACACAACTTGCTAATTAGTGTAACTTATTTTTGAAAATCATCACATATGAAAAATAGCTTAGCAATTCGTTATTGTTGATTATTACTTCTGGGAATCAGTGGCAGATTCTTGACATCCTTAAACGTATAAGGGAAGTCAATATTATACTAAATTATAAGTGAAGAAGATTTTAACGGGAAAGGTTATTAAATTAAATAGATTATTGAAGTAATAGCATTAAAAACTCCAATACGATTTATTTTACTATGGATTTTCTAATATACTTTTATTGATAAAGTATCAGAGTTTAAAAAGAATTCGTTTCCATCCTTTACACCCAGATAACATAAATATAGCTTCCACTCTCCTGTAGTAAAAGTAGTATCTTTATTCCAAAACGTTTTTAAAGATTGCACTGTATCAGGAGTTGTACGGATTACAATTGTCATCGAACTTGGAGCCAATAAAACGTAGTCGGGAACATGTCCGGTTAAACCTTCCGTATTACCGGCAATCATACCTGATAATTTTACATTAAGAGGCGAGTTTCCTTCAGTTTTATCGGCTGATAAAATTAATTTTGGTGGTTCAAGGTTGGATGGTTCTGTCGGTGTTTTACACCCACCCAAAATCATCATAAAGAATAAAACGGAAAAAAGATTTTTTATCATTCAATTACTTTTTTAAATCTATTAAAACGTAATACAACCTGCCGGTGGTTAACCGGCAGGTTGAAAATACGATATCAATACTTTGGTGTAATTCCAAAATTATAAAACACGAAAGAATAAATATCTGCAACTTCTTCGATAATTTTGGAAGTCGGTTTACCTGCTCCATGTCCTGCTTTAGTTTCTATTCTAATGAGAACAGGATTATTCCCTTTATGTTTTTCCTGCAATGTTGCTATATACTTAAATGAATGTGCCGGAACAACTCTATCGTCATGATCGGCAGTTGTTACAAGCGTTGCCGGATATTCAACTCCAGATTTAATATTATGAATCGGTGAATATTTATAAATGTATTTAAACTCTTCTTCATTTTCACTTGAGCCATAATCGCTAACCCAGGCGTAGCCTATTGTGAATTTATGAAATCGAAGCATATCCATTACACCAACTGCGGGCAACGCAACTTTGAATAAATCAGGACGCTGATTTGCAACTGCACCAACAAGCAATCCACCGTTAGAGCCCCCTGCAATTGCTATTTTTTTTGATGATGAATAACCTTCGTTAACAAGATACTCAGCGGCTGCAATAAAATCATCGAATACATTTTGCTTTTTTAATTTTGTACCGGCTTCATGCCATGCTTCACCATATTCTCCACCGCCACGAATATTTGCCATCGCAAATACAACTCCGTTTTCAAGGAGTATTAATCTTGCTGCACTAAAACCCGGAGTCATACTAGCATTAAATCCACCATAACCATATAGATAAACAGGATTGTTACCATCAAGTTTTATCCCTTTTTTATGAACGATAAACATAGGAACTTTTGTACCATCTTTGCTTTTGTAAAAGATTTGTTTCGTTTCATAATTATCGAAATCAAAATTCAATTCCGGGCGTCTGAACATTGTTGATTTTCTGCTGTTCACATCAAATTTAAATATGGTAGAAGGATATGTAAAAGAAGTAAATGTATAGAAGGCAATATTATCATCTTTTTTACCATTGTAACCGCCAACAGTTCCTACCGATGGAAGTTTAATTTCTTCAATTAGCTTACCATTGGTTTCATATAGATAAACGTGACTACTTGCATCCTTTAAATAATTGACAACCATTTTCCCGCCGATAAAACTTACTCCTTGTAACACATTCTTTGCTTCAGGGAGTAATTCTATCCAGTTTTTTTCGTCTGGATTTTTGGGGTCAACGAGAATCAATCTGTAATTTGGTGCTTTATAATCTGTTTGGATTAGTAATTTATCATCAATGTTATCAACCACATTATAATTATTATCAAGGTTTCCAACGATAGTTACAAATTGACTGTTTGGCTGTGAAAGATCTTTTACAAGTAATCCGTTATTATTAGTTCCTTCTGCAAATGAGATACATAAAAATCGTTCATCTTCAGTTGTAGAAACACCGAAATATCTTGTTAGATTATTTTTATCTTCATAAACAAGAATATCTTCGCTCTGTTTTGTCCCGAGTTTGTGATAATAAACTTGTCCGAATTGATTTGCTTTAGAAAGTTCGGCGCCTTTTTCAGGCTCCGGAAATCTATGATAATAAAAGCCATCTTCTTTCCACGAAATCCCAGAGAACTTAATCCATTTCAAATGATCATCAAGTTTCTTTTTGGTTGAAACTTCCATTACAAAAAACTCATTCCAGTCAGATCCACCGGAAGCAGTACCGTAAGCAAAATATTTTCCGTCCTTTGAAACTGCAAGTGTGCTTAATGAAACAGTTCCGTCGCTACTTAATTTATTTGGATCAAGAAAAATTTCAGGTTGCGATTCAAGAGTCTTTTGAATGTATAATACAGATTGGTTTTGTAAGCCGTCATTTTTAAAAAAGAAGTAATTATCACCCCCTTTAAATGGAGATGAATATTTTGGATAATTATATAACTCAGCAAAACGTGTTTTTATTTTGTCACGGAAAGGAATTTTTGAAAGATAAGTATTAGTGACATCATTCTGTTCATTTACCCATGCTTTAGTCTCTTCAGAATTATCATCTTCGAGCCAACGATAAGGGTCAGCGACTTTGGTTCCAAAATACTCATCCACAACATCCCCTTTTTTAGTGGTGGGATAATTCAATTGTGAATATGAAATTGTAGTCATAAAAAATCCGATGAGCATGATTAGAGAAAGTATTTTGTACATATTACCTCCATTTTGATGTTTTAACAATTTGCAAAAATATAAAAAGGAGAATTAATCTTACACAAAAATGTGATAAACGCTAATATGTTATGTTGAGAAACGAAACAGCAAGTAATTTTACTTATTCCGAATGTTTTCTATCAGCCCACAACATTATAGTAGTGGGCTGATCATCAATTAGGCCTACTTTTTTGTCCCAATCAAAGTAATACTGAAAATACCTTTAAGATTTTCTTTGTATTCGTTTAATCCCTCTACCGAAAGATAAAGAGACAAAACTTCTTCAGGAATTTCAATCTTCTTACTCTTTTTGATTTCAACATCAATGAATCCTGCTTCGGTTATTATTTGCAAATATTCCGATTGTTGAAGCGCACCCGAAACACAGCCCGCATACAACTCAGCCGATTTTTTTAACTCCCCGATCATTTCTCCTTGCGTAACAATATCAGATATACAAAAATGTCCCCCCGGCTTAAGGATACGATAGATTTCCGAAAAGGCTTTTTGTTTATTTGGAACTAAGTTTAGAACGCAATTACTAACAACAACTTCGGTTATGTTATCGGGAAGCGGAATTTCTTCAATATCACCTAACTTGAATTGAACATTCTTATAACCAAGTTTCTCGTTATTGATGTTTGCTTTTCTAATCATTTCTTCTGTCATATCAATTCCGATAACGGTTCCAGTTTCACCAACAATTGATCTGGCTATAAAAACATCATTTCCTGCGCCGCTTCCAAGATCAACGACAGTATCACCTTCTTTTATTCCTGCATACTCAGTTGGAAGTCCGCAGCCTAATCCCAAATCAGCTTCCGGCATATAACCGTCTACACTTTTATACTCATCACCAATCATTGTAATGTCTACTGATTTAGAGCCACCACAACAAGATGACACAGGTCCACAGCACCCTCCTATTTCAGCATTCATTGCTATTTCAGAATACTTTTCTTTCACGATTTCTTTCAGTTCTTTTGACGCATTCATATTCTCATCCTTTCTTTATTCTTCTTTTTTGATTTTAATTTTTTGTAATAAATCATTTTCTGAAACAAAACCGACTACACATTTTCCCTCTTCTCGAAGTAAAAGTCGTTGCTCAAGATTAGCAAAATCAACCTCAAACTGATCCCCGATCAAAAACTTCCTCAAAAAATCAAAAAGAGATTTGTTTGTGGTATCAGATTTATCAAGATAATAATAAACCCAGGTCCCTTCTCGCTCCGGTTTGAACATCCCTGCATTACGAAGAATATTCAAATGTTTCGAAATATGGTATTGCGGAAGCTTAAGTGCATCGGTGAGTTCACAAACACATAGACTTCTTCCAAACTTGATGAAAAGGTTAAGAATTCTTAATCTTGTTTCATCAGCTAACGCTTTGAATTTTTCGGTTTGAAATTCCATAAATTTAACTTTATTTTATATATGCCATTTATCGCATACAAATATATGCCATTTATCGCATATAGTCAAGGGATGAAAAAATAATTTTTTCAGAGGTTATAAGTTCGGTTATTTGATTGAAAGAAACTCTTGGACTAATAAACGTTAGCAATCATTATCAATGAATTACTTGATTTTTATCTGGAACGCTTTTGTTGTTTAGCTTTAACGCGAAAAAAATGAGTTCTTTTCTTATTTTTTAATTCGCACATAAATATGTTTTATTCGGGTTTTTTCAACTTCCCTTTCATCAACATCAAAATGTTCATCTAATGATTTAATAAGAGGTGTCAGTTTCAAAAATCCATAATTACGTGGATCAAAGTCCGGTTTCTTTTTGATGATAAGTGCACCGACTTCTGCAAGAAATGCCCAACCATTATCATCTCCCAAATCTTCAACAGAGACTTTCAAAAGTTGAATGAAATCATTGTTTATCGGTTCGATATCGACCGTTTGAACAGGGGCTGGAGTTGCAGTTGCTGTCGTGGTTGCTGAATGTGAAGGTTTAGGGATTTTTACATGACTGATAATTTCGATATAGATAAATTTATCACAGGCAACGATAAATGGATTGGGGGTTTTCTTCTCTCCAATTCCGATTACCAACATACCCGACTCTCTAAGTCTTGTTGCAAGCCTGGTAAAATCACTATCACTTGAAACCAGACAAAAACCGTCAACTTTTTGACTGTGCAAAATATCCATTGCATCGATAATCATAGCTGAGTCGGTAGCGTTCTTACCACTTGTATAGCTGTACTGTTGAATGGGAGTAATTGCATTTTGAAGTAATGCCGGTTTCCAACCGGAGACTGTTGGTTTTGTCCAATCACCATAAATTCGCTTGATTGATGGAACACCAAGTTTAGCAATTTCATCAAGCATACTTTTGATATTTGAATACGGAATATTATCGGCATCAATTAAAACAGCTAATCTTAAATCATTTCTCTTTCTCATATAAATATCCCTCATTTTTTAATCCAGCTAGTAGATAACAAAAACAACACAAACTTATCAGTATTAGGTTAAAATAGAAACAAGTGTAAGAATTTATTTCAAATTTATCTATAAATTTTTTGTGGAACTACTGTTTCCTTCAATGTGGTTATATTTTGCTTGCCGCTTTTTCCATCTTTCTCGGGCAAACTGCTGCATATCACTGATTGTATCTTTTTCATCAACTATTTCGAATCCAAGAAGTGTTTCGATAATATCTTCCATTGTTACGATTCCATCCATTCCACCATATTCATCTACTACAAGTGCAATATGCTCTTTTTTTTCTAGAAGAGTTTCCCATACTTGCAATAAAGGTTTTGTGTCCGGGATTATCACAATTTCTCTTTTGATATTTTTGAGTTTTAAACCTGTAAGGTCTTCTGCAAGTTTTTCAAAAACTGTGTGTCGAAATATATAGCCTGTAACATGTTCATCATTTTCCGAATAAACCGGAATTCTCGAAAAACGCAGAAAATCTTTTTCTTTCAGAAATTCATCAAGCGTCATATTTTCATCTGCAATTGCTGCAACAACCCTCGGTGTCATTATTTCAGAGACTCT
>JAGUXE010000132.1 GCA_020061995.1 Ignavibacteriales bacterium
AGTTTTGGTGTTCTTATTGACGCTACAGGAATTCCTTCATCGATTACGGCTAACAAATTTAAAGGTATAAGAGCAGCTACTTGTTATAATGAATTTAGTGCTAAGAGTGCACGGGAACATAATGATGCAAATATTATTGTTTTAGGTGCTAAATCAGTCGGTGACGAAACAAACAAATTAATCTTGCAAACATTTATTGAAACATCTTTTGCCGGTGAACGACACCAAAAAAGATTAGATAAAATAAATCTTCTAGAAAAAAAGAATTTTAAAGACTAACCTTTAATAAGAATAAGGATAATTTATGAGAAAGCTTTTATTTAGCATTCTTTTGTTCGGAATAGTTTCTTCAAACCTATTCGGACAAAACATTAGAGTGGGTGAAACGATAAGACTCACAAATAAAAACGACGGCATTTTTATGTCACCAAAAGTATCTCCCGATGGAGCAATTTTCTTTTCCTCCCAGGGTTATAAAGGAATATACTTCATCGATAAAGAGACTAATCTTTTAACAAAATTAAACGATGAGTTGGGCGCCGGTTATGAATTTACTTTTTCACCTGACGGTAAGAATGTAATTTATAGATCTGACAGATACATAAACGGACTGAAATATTCAACACTTAAGGAACAGAATATAGCTTCTAAAGAAATCAGAATCTTACAAGATGAAGCAAGAAACGTGGATGTTCCAAAGGTCATGAATGATGGAAAAGTTGTTTTCGGAATTGATGAAAAACTACAGATTTTATCAAGTGATCGGGTTTCTAAAGTTGATATATCATTATTAATTGAGCCTGTAGTAAAAGCTGTTAATAATGAAATTGTTATTTACAATAACGGAATTCGTAGAACAATACAACCACTTGGTGATCGTTATTATGTTTGGACTTCCATTTCTCCTGATATGACTAAACTATTATTTTATGCGGTTGGCAAGGGAGCTTATATTTCAGATCTAAATGGAAGTTTGTTGGCAGAATTGGGAGATATACGTTATCCGCAATGGTCACCCAATGGTGATTGGGTTTCATATATGTTGGATGAAGATGAGGGAGAAAGATTGTTAAGATCAGATATTCGAATTATTTCTTCTGACGCAAAGGTTACACATCAAATTACTTCGACAAATGAAATTAAAGAAATTTATCCTGTTTGGAACGGGAGTAATTTGGTTTACGCTGATGATGAGGGAATGATTTACACAACGTATTTAAGTTTTGAATAGAGGTAAAGATGAAATACATAAAATATATATTGTTGATTGTTTTATTTGTAACTGTGAATCTTAGTTCACAATCACTACTTGGCTCTAAAATATGTATTGATCCCGGACACGGGGGATATGATCCTGCCAATGACCGTTTTATTGCTGCAACCGGGTTTTGGGAATCAGAAGGTAATTGGGACAAAGCACTTCACCTAAAGCAAATGTTGATTGATCTAGGTGCTACCGTTTATCTAACTCGATCCGGGAATACCAATAATGATGATCCGGGACTCTCTACACGAGCTGCTATCGCTAATAATAATAATGTTGATATATTTCATTCCATTCATAGTAATGGTTTTCAAGGAACAGCTAACTATTCTTTGATGCTTTTTAAAGGTACCGATAATGCACCCGCTAATCCTGCTTCAAAAGTTTATGCAGAAAGAGTAGGGGCAAAAATATTCGCTAATTTAAGAACTACTGCATTATATAACAGAGGAGATATTTCTTTCTTAGGATATAATCTTGGAGTCTTAAACCCATTAAATATGCAAGGCGTTTTAAGTGAAGGGTCTTTTCATGATTACATCCCTGAATCATGGAGATTGATGAATACTTTTTACAGGAGACATGAAGCACTTGCTATTACTAGGGGGTTATTACAGCATCTCAATGGTGGGACATTAACAACCGGAGCAATTGCCGGTATTGTGCGTGATCCTTCTAAAAATGTTACCTATTATGCATTTCCGGGTAACGATCAAAAAGTACCCTTAAATAATATTAAAATCACAGTTCAACCCGGAAATTTGGTTTATAACGGTGATGAGAAAAATAATGGCTATTTTCTATTTGATAATTTAGTTCCCGGTCAATATAAAGTCATTTTTGAAAGAGAAGGTTTTTTCAAAGATTCATCAACTGTGAATGTTGTTGCTAACCAGTCAGTTTTTGCTGATAAGTTTTTAACTTTTGATACAACCAACGCACCTATTGTTGAATCGTACTATCCTGATTCTTCAATTGATAGTGTAAAAACATCTGATGTCGTAAAAATAAAATTTAGTCGCCCAATGAATCGTTCCGCCGTTGAGAGCGCATTCTCACTTACTCCTCAAACTTCAGGTATATTCACATGGACTGCGGATAACATGTCATTTACATTTAAACCTGATCTTCCATATCAAAGAAAGCAAGTTTACACTGTTACCATAACTCCTCAAGCTACCAGCATCTGGAATGTCGGTTTAGCTGAAAGTTTTTCGTTTACGTTTAGTACGAAATTCAGAAATAGATTGAATATAGAAAAATCCTACCCGGGGTTGAATTCAAACGATATTAGTACAACAGTTCAAATAAGACTAGAATTTGATGCTCCTATTTTTCAGGGTTCATTAGCAGGTAATGTAAAATTAGTTGATGAACTGGGTACACAACAGACTGTTGCAAACGTTAAAGTTACCACTTCAGACGGAAAAGGTTTCATTTCATTTGAACCTAAATATCCCCTCAATGTTAATTCACCTTATACTGTTGTTCTCAATGGGAAAATCACCGATATAGACAGTATACCGATGGTTGATACAGTTTATATCAATTTCAGAACTTCAACTGAGAATTATGTTTTTGGAAATATCATAGATAACTTTGAAACTTTGGGAGGATGGCGTAATCCGAATATTAGTGAGAACAGTGTCGGAATAGATTCTAATATTTCCAAGTTTGCAATTACTAATGAGAAGAAAGTTACAGGGACAAATTCAGGTAGATTGATTTATAGGTTTACTGGAACAACCGGTATTGCAGCAATTCCAAATCTTAATAAACCCTCTGTTGGAGCTGACAATAATGCTGATGTTGGAGTATGGGTTTTAGGTGATTTGAGTTCTAATATCCTTGAATACTATTTCGCTGATACTCAAAACAACACAGTCGCTATCTTTGTCGATACTATAAATTGGACCGGCTGGAAGATGAAATATTTTCCGGTAGGGAATATTCTTTTAACAGGAGAAAAATTCTTAACTGAACTTTCGATTAAACAAACTTCCATCGGCTCTGTTAATGGTACAATTTACTTCGATGATTTTCAAAATGATATAGTTGTAAATGTTCAAGATGAGAACGATCAGATACCAACAGATTTTGTTTTAAGTCAAAATTTCCCGAATCCATTTAATCCGACTACTAATATCAACTGGACTCTTCCCGAAAATGGAATTGTATCTCTGAAAATTTATGATATGCTCGGAAGAGAAATTTCTACTTTGGTTAATCAATTTATGCAGGCTGGTCGACATTCGGTTGAATTCAACGCCTCTTCACTTGCAAGCGGTGTTTATTATTATCAATTGAAAACTAATAATTACACTTCAACCAAAAAGCTATTGTTATTAAAGTAAATAAGATTTTATTTGTTTTAAATTTGTTTTCGTTAATAATTGTCATTTCGACGGATCCGCCGCAGCGTATGGAATCTGCAACGCGAAAAGATGCTGATTCGCCGCTGCGAATCACCAGCATGACATGTTTCTATCAGCATGACACGTATTCATCACCATGACATTTTTCTTCGTGCCCTCGTGACTTTGTGGCATTTTTCTTTTTTTACCACAAGGGCACCAATGCACAAAGTACTTTTAAGATTGATTCAGCTATCACCCGGTTTTAACTGAATCTGAATTATTATTTTCCTAATTTTCCGGAGTAAAAAATAATCGTCAGGAGTAAACAATGTTACAGTGGAGATTTTCATTTCTATTTTTAATTATTTTGTTACATGCCGGTCTAATATTAGCACAAGATGAAAAAGCTGCTAAACCCAAAACAAATATTTCCGATGCATTAAAATACGAGCGGACTGAAAATTCAA
>JAGUXE010000101.1 GCA_020061995.1 Ignavibacteriales bacterium
GCAAAATATACCTTAAACTGGGTATTCCTTCCTCATACTACACAAATTAAGTTTACAGCAGATTTTAACCAAAAGAAATTTTATAAGAAATAATATTTGAACACCCCTGTAAGTAATAAGAACTTATCAATTTAATGAAAGGTGTAATATGAAATACATTTACTTTTTTTTAGCAACGATGATTATGACAGTGTATGCCTTTGCACAAACAGCAACAGCTCCTGCCGGTGCTGGAACAGTCGGCAACCCCTATCAAATAGAAACACTTGCAAATCTTTATTGGATGGGTGCCTCAAATGCAGTTGTCCCCAGCCCCACTTTTGCAACAAGAATTGCCAGCACAACCTATTACATCCAAACTGCCAACATTGATGCTTCTTCAACTTCCAGCTGGAATTCCGGAGCAGGGTGGATTCCTATTGCAGGTCAGGGCAGCGGAACTTCTTATAACGCCCAATATAATGGCGGCAATTATACCATTTCCGGTCTGTTTATTAATCGCCCTACCGAAGATCTGGTAGGGTGGATTGGCCAAAGCGGATGGGGAACAAATATCTCTAATCTTGGCTTAACAGATGTTAACATTACCGGCAAAGGATATGTCGGTGCAATTGCAGGCGTAAATGACGGCGGCACATCATCATATACTAATTGTTATACTACGGGTAGCGTTAATAGTGTAGAAGGATCGAATGTTGGTGGTTTTATAGGTAATGCTTCTTCTGCAACGCTTACTAACTGTTACAGTACCTGCACTGTCACTGTAACAGGAGTAGTTAATAACCAGGGCTACTATGTCGGTGGTTTTTGCGGCACAATCAATAATACAATCGCCTCCGGACGTACCGTAACCAACTGCTATGCAACCGGCAATGTTACTTCGTATCAACGATATGTTGGAGGTTTTGTTGGAAATCTTACCAATAACGCCCCGATTTCTAATTGTTATGCAACCGGCAATGCATACTCAACCACAAGATCTGTCGGGGGATTTGCAGGCATCATTAATATCAATGCGGTAAGTTTGTGTTATAGTACCGGTAACGCAACGGGGCAGTTTCAGGCAGGCGGATTCGCGGGTGAAACAACCGCAGCCAGTACAATAACCAATTGTTACAGTTTTGGGAACGCTACCCGAACAACAGGAACAGATGCTAACTTTGGCGGATTTATCGGGCTGAATAGAAGCACGGTTACCAATTGTTTTAGTACAGGAAGTGTAATATATACCGGTGGCTCGAACCCCACCGATAAAGGTTTTATTGGTGTGAATACAGGAGGCAGTTATTCCAATAATTTTTATGATTCTCAGGTATCAAATCAAACTTCGGCAACGGGAGCAACCGCTACCACCACAGCAAATATGAAAACTCAATCTACGTTTACAGGTGCAGGTTGGGATTTTATTGTTGAAACAGATAATGGTACAAATGACTACTGGGAAATGAACTCCGGGTTCAATGAGGGCTATCCGATTTTAAGTTGGCAATCTGTTTCAGTTCCAACAATAACAACAACACCAAATATAGTATCAAGTTCCAATATTGGTTTTACTGCTCAAAGCGGTAGCGTATCTTTAGGCTTTGTTGTAATGAATTCAATCCCTGCAAATCTTCCGGGTGGCGCTGTCACTATAAATAAATATTGGGAAATAAGTGATGTAACCGGCGGTAGCATAAAATTAAGATTATATTATCTTCCTTCACAAACAGCCTCGTTTACAGGAACTCCCAAAATCTATCACTATGATGGAACATCATGGGTACTTCTTCCAACCGAAGCAGAAGTAATAGATGGCTTAAAAAGGTATGTTGAAACTACCAATTATTATAGTTCTTTCTCACCTGTTATTGTCGGTGATGATAATTCACCCCTTCCCGTAGAACTCACTTCTTTCACAGCCAAATTAATTAATAAAAATGTTAACCTAAATTGGCAAACCGCAACGGAAGTGAATAACTACGGATTTGAAATAGAAAGAAAAATTGTAGGGACAAGTCGCGACTTATCCGAGATATGGGAAACTATCAGTTTTATCAAAGGCAATGGAAATTCAAATTCACCAAAAGAATATTCTTTTACTGATAAAACAATAACTGAAGGAAAATACTCATATCGTCTAAAACAAATAGATAACGACGGTAAGTTTACATATAGTGGTGTTGTTGATGTTGATATTGAAAACATACCGACTGATTATGCTTTATACCAAAACTACCCAAATCCTTTCAATCCAAGCACGACTATTAAATTCGGATTACTGCAAGATGGAATAGTAATATTGGAAGTATATAATTTGGTTGGTGAAAAAGTTGCAACACTTGTAAATGAAGAACTGACTGCAGGTTATCACACAATAGATTTTAACGGAAGCAGATTATCAAGTGGGATATATCTCTACAAATTAAGCTCCGGAGAATTCACATCAACAAAGAAATTTGTGTTGATGAAGTAAAGCTCTTAAAATTTTGGCTAAAGCCGTTCTCTTCTTTTCTGTAAATAACCACGCTATAAATGGCGTGGTTATTTTTTTGCATTTTTAATCAAATCCTCAAAAAACATACGAGGTTTTGAAAACCTCGTATGTTTGGATGATAACAATTGTCATTCCGGACGTGATCCGGAATCTAACGTTACATGATGGGAGATGCTGAAACGATTCGCCTGCGGCGAACAGCATGACACAATATCAAGAAAACAAAAAAAATTAAGCTCCGGAGGAGCGATACTTTTGTAGAATGAATAAAGGAAAAAACAATTAAGCTCCATAGGAGCGACATTTCTGTAGAATTAATTGGAGTGATATTTTCTGTAACCTGAAATAAAATGTCACCCCTCCGGGGTTTTGTATTTGGTTGGTTGTCGCGTAGTTACAAAAATGTCACCCCTAACGGGGTTTATGAAATTATTAGAATTAATTGGAGCGCTATTTTCTGTAACCTAAAATTAAATGTCACCCCGCCGGGGTTTTTTGTTTGGTTGGTTGTCGCGTAGTTACAAAAATATCACCCCTAACGGGGTTTTGTGATTTATGGATGTTGAACAGATTCAAAAATGGCATCACAATCGCGATTGATGAAAATTTGCAAATTGAATAATAATTTAATACAAGCTCCGTAGGAGCGATACTTTTGTAACCACAATGTAAAGAAAAATGAACAAGCTCCATTGGAGCGACATTTTCTTATTTCCGAGGAATACAACAATTCAGAGTATAATTGTCCCTATTTAATCATCAACATTTTACCGATACTTTTATATCCATTATTTGATAGTCGATAAAAATAAATTCCGCTCGGGAGGAGTTCGTTTGTTTGATTTGTTCCATCCCATCTTACAACATAATTTCCGGAAGATAAAACTTCATTAATAAGTTGTTTTACTCTTCTTCCTTGAATATCAAAGATGTCTAATGAAGTATTGGAAAGAGACTTCATTGTCGGTATTCGGAACTGTATTAATGTGCTCGCATTAAAGGGATTTGGATAGTTTTGATGAACCACCCAATCTTTTTCATTTTGAATAATGGGATTAGAATCCTCGGTTGATGTAAGTAAAGAAGCACCACTGCCGCGTGATTCACCTTCACCATTTGCTAAATAACTATTAACCCAATCGGGTCTGCTTGATTGAGCGAGATAAGTTGTTTTCCATTCTTCATCAGTTAGTCGTAAAAAGTTTGTTGTGGTGAATTCATGATAACTCCCTACAGGTCCGATAAATGCAATTGATTGTCCGTTAGCATCAGGAGCAACGAACAAACCCATATTAACTTTACCAGTTCCGCTATGTTTCACCCAACCGACAACGTTGCCACTCTCGTTCATACCTGATGTATGAATATCAACTGTTATTAAATCTTCTTTTTGAAAGTGATTATCACTGTAAAGAAACAGCTTAAAATACCAACCATCGTAAAGTGAACCGTAACCGCTGTTTGTATATCGAAGCATACCTTTCAAGAAGAAAATTTCTGCTTCTGATAATGCTATTCCACCAAGTTCTTTTTCGGCAATAATTGCAAGTGTATCGCAAACACCTTTGAGATTGTTTGCATAATGGAGAATTGATTCCTTAACATATGAACTTGAAAATTGAAGCGGCGTTATGATTTCATGCAACTTTTGAGCATAGGAAGAAAAATTACTGTAAAATTCCGGAAATGGTTCTACATAACTATAAGGATATGAACAAATCCAGCCCGATGTATACGATTGCTTTGCATAGAGAACATTATCATGCCTCAGTTGAGTCCAACCCGTTAATTGTGTATTCATTTTTTGCTGCCAGTAGGCTGCCGATTGCATAAACAAAGGAAGATTTTCTCTTTCTGATTGAGGTGGTGGGTTTAACTTTCGTAATCCTCGTAACCATTTATTGAATAAATTTTCATTCCAGAAATTTTCATCATAACCATCAATTAAATAACGCAGTCCCATAAGATTTGTAGAATAATTCCATTGGTCAAGTTCGGGTTTAAGCAATTGTGCTGAAGCGTCATTCCCAAGTCCGAATAATACATCAAGAGTGGAAGGAAGCATTCGTCTAACCTTTTGACCGTTATAAACGATTCTATCATAAACGACTTGTGCCGTTATATATGAATCAATAATAAATCGCTGCCCCATAAGCATAAATGCAGATGCGGGAATTATGCTGTCAGTTATAAAAGGATTACTCATTAATAGTTGAGAATTTATCAACTGATAAGCGAATGGTCGGAGTAATAGTGAATCCTGAAATTCAAAAAGTTTTAATGAGTCAAGTAACTGAGAAGATGAGGTAATATTTGTTAACAAAAATAAATCTTCCATGTTTGAAAGATTTACGTTATCCTGATCGCCAACTAAAAACTCGATGATGCTGTTCATCTCGTTGTAAATAGATTTAGCATTTGATTCTTTTGCTGCTTCTGAAATTAGAGAAGCGAGAATCACTGATCTTTGCACAGCGGTACTATGAATGAGATTATTGTAACCTGGAGAAGCAAGATAAACTTCTGTTCGCCCCAACCAAATCATAGCTTTGAAATATTTTTCCAAGAATGGATAGCGGAGTAGGTTTTCGGGATCAGCATAATGCCCACGCGGTTTGAATTGAGAAAAATCAACTGTATGCTCAGGTTCTCCAAAAATCGAATACTCAAACATGAATGCTTCATTGTTAATATTTTCTATTAACTCATTAATACGTGAATTATTAATCGTATAGTATGGTGTTACATTCATCCCTAAAAGTTTTTTTGCTAAAGTGATGTAAACATCATAATCCTCAAGACAAATTTGCATACCGGGCACATTTGAATAACGATTATGAAGAATAGGCTGATGCAGTGAAAATTGGTTCAGTAATTCTGTTAATCTTGGAATTAATATTTCCCCTTCAATATCCATCAATAATGCATCATAAGACATGTGAATGGCGTGGAGTATTGCATCGGTTGAAACATAAACCGGAAGATCCAGGTGAAATATGTTTGCCAATGCTCCTCCATAAGAGGGCATTGATAATCTTTCGGTTACAACAAAACCATTCTGTTGAAGGAGTTGTTTTTCATATTCGGTAAAATTATACTTCTGATAAATTGTATCAAGGTAGAGAACGTTATCTAATGATTGATTTAGATTTCTGACAAACAATCCAGCAGGATATTCTTGAAGAAGATCGCTTGATGTTGCATTCTGATGATTCTGGAGAAAAGTTCTGTATGCATTAATATCAAAAGAAGTTTGTTGAGAGAAATTCTGAGTGGAGAAGATTAAGAAGATTACAACAACTAAACTGAGTTGATTTAGATGTTTCATAAAAACCCCGATAATAAATATGACTTAACTTAATATCTTATTTTAAGGAAGTCAATCTATATCTCAATAAATTTAAACCGGCTATTCATGTGTGAGATAATCCAAGGCTGTTGAGAACCATTTCTCGACAGTTTTTTTGAGATAGAGGTATTGTTTTGCCATTATTTAAAGTCTCTTTACTTTTCTTTGCGAAAGAAAAGTAACAAAAGAAACAGGCACTTTAAATAATTGCTTGTATTTGGGAGTTGATTTTTCAGTACCGCAAAGATTTCCTACGGAAAAATAACTCACTTCGTTCAGACAGATTTTTCCGCTTAACGGAAATCTTTGCTTGGTAAACTTGATGGGGGTTTGGTTGAGTCGGTTTTTTGCAAAGCAATTATTTAAGGTGCAAAACAGAGAGAGGCATTTTAAAAGTGCAGAGCGTTTTTATAAACTAAACAGCTATGCACACAGAGTAAATTACGATCAATATTCTTTGTGACCATTGTGAGTGTCTTTGTGCTCCTTGTGGTAAAATGTGATTCCAAGGCTGTTGAGAACCACTTCTCGACAGAGCGGCGTGGGGGAATAATAAACTCCGCTTTAGAATTGGTGCTTGACCTACAAGAAACGTCCTTACGCAGGCTCTTCGTGTGCGAGGCAATGCAAAGTACCGAGTCCCCAGACTAAATCTACTGCATGAATTCCGATTACTTTTCTGGTCGGAAAACATTCTGATATTATTCCTAAAGCTTTTCTGTCGTTTCCATCATTAAATGTTGGGACTAATACGGAACCGTTTGTTATATAAAAATTCGCATAACTTGCCGGTAATCTCATTTTGTCAAACCATAAAGCCGAAGGCATCGGTAATGTGATAATTTCCGGTTTTCTACCATTTTCAAGTTTTATACCTTGTAAGATTTCAATATTCTCGTTTAGATTATAATAATTTTCGTCCTTCGGATTATCTTCTTTAACTATAAGCAAAGTAGTCGGGTTTACAAACCGACAAAGATCATCCACATGCCCGTGAGTATCGTCTCCGGTTATTCCTTTATTCAACCAAATAACATTTGAGATTCCGAGATATTTTTTGAAAACTTCAGCGTAATCATTTTTCGTAAATCCGGGATTGCGGACCTGGATTTTATCATCCATTAAACATTCTTCGGTTGTTAACAATGTTCCTTTACCGTTTAAATCAATGCTTCCTCCTTCAAGTACCACATGACGATTTTTGAATTTAGCTGCAATTAGTTTTTTGTTAATTGATTGAGTAAGAAATTCGGGGAGAAAAACATCCTTTTTCCAATTATCATATTTAGCCCAGCCGTTAAATAAAAAGTGGACTCCCTTAACATTCCCTTTTTCATCTTTTACAAAAGAAGGGGAGGAGTCGCGCATCCAGCTTCTGTCGGTATCAAATTGAAGAAAATCAATCTGAGAAATATCGACATGAGCCTTGTTTAACATAGATTTTATGCGCTTTTCATGATCAGCAGATTTTACGATTAACCGTATTCTTTCATGCCGAACTATGTTCTTCACAATTTCAGTATACACCCAGTTTATCGGACTAAATTTTCCGGGCCAATCATCTGGATTGTGAGGCCATGCTAATATCGTTGCTTCATGTTTTTCAAACTCAGCAGGCATTCTGAATTGAGAGGTAATTTTTTTCTTTTGCATTATTACTTTTATGAATGATTAATCAATAAATCTTTTATCGATGCCGTTATAAGCATCAATTCTTCTGTCTCGTAAGAATGGCCAATTCCTTCTTATATCTTCAAGATGCTCAAGATTAACTTCGGCGATTAATATTTCTTCTTTATCTGTTGATGCTTCTGCAATTACTACACCTTGAGGGTCGCAAATAAAAGAAGAACCCCAAAATTCGAGTCCGGCTTGAGTTTCAACTGTCTTTTCAAATCCGACTCTATTTACCGATGCAACATAAACACCATTTGCAATAGCGTGGCTTCTTTGAATTGTTATCCATGAATCGCGTTGCGCTTTGCCGTATTGTTCTTTCTCATAAGGATGCCAACCGATTGCAGTCGGATAAAATAAAACCGTTGCCCCTTGTAATGCTGTTAATCTTGCTCCTTCAGGATACCATTGATCCCAGCAAATTAAAGTCCCTACTTTCCCGAACTTTGTATTGAATGCTTGAAAGCCTAAATCACCGGGAGCGAAATAAAATTTTTCATAAAAAGCGGGATCATCGGGGATGTGCATTTTTCGATATAATCCAATCTGTTCACCCGTCGCATCAATTATTAATGCGCTGTTATGATAAACACCGGGTGCGCGCTTCTCGAAAATCGGTACTATTATTGCAACATTATTTTCTTTTGCCGCTTGTTTAAATGCTATAGATGAAGGTCCGGGAATTGTCTCCGCCAATTCAAAAAGATTAACATCTTCTTTTTGACAAAAGTATGGAGTGCGGTAAAGTTCAGGAAGACAAATTACTTCAGCCCCTTGTTTAGTTGCTTTAGCAACCCATTCAACGGTTTTTTTTGTGTTGAAGTCGTAATCGTTTGTGTAAGCTAATTGTAATAGTCCGACTTTGAAATTATTATGTTTACTCAAGTTTGTTTCTCGATTAATTATTCATAAGTTATTTGTAAAGCTAAATATTGATGCCACTATTTTCAAGAAAACGAAATAATTAAATATTTACTTTTTAGTTTCCGTTATTACTTTGCCGGATTCATCAAACTCTTTTGAGGATATTAATTCTCCATTTTCATAAATATCGATGTACCAAAGTTTCCCGGAATCACGATAAATTTTGGTCTCTCCGCTCAGTTTATTACTCTTATAATTTTGTTCAGTCCACAAAGCACCATTTTCGTAAAATGATTTTGAGATACCATCTTTGCGACTTTGTTTATAGTTGATTTCAGATTTTAATTTCCCGTCTTCATAATAATTTAAGTGAGTTCCTTCAGGTTTACCGAATTCATAAAATTTAAGTGATTTGAGTTTACCGGATTGATAATATTCTTTTGCAGTATCGGTTAAGTGTCCGGTGTTATAAAAGAATTCACCTTTTAGAGAACCATCCTCATAAAACCAGGTAGTTTTACCGTTTTGAAGATCATTTTTATATTCTGCTGTTACTGAAATTTTCCCGTTTGTGAAATATTCAACTGCTTCTTTTTCTTTTCTTCCTTCAACAAAAAAATAAAGAGATTTCAATTCACCCGATAGATAAAATGTTTTGAGAGTAGAATCAAGACTACCATTTTTATAAAGAGCTTTTTCCTTTATGGTACCATCTTCATAGTAGCTTCTGTATTCGCCATTAAACATACCATTTCTGAAAGTATAAAATTCGATAAGAATTCCTTCATCGCTATATCGAAAAAATCCATCTTCCTGAATTCCGTTTTTGTAGAAAGATTTTTCAGATAAAACACCTTTCGTCGAGTATTTATAAGTGAAGCCGTCAAGCTTGTCGTTCTTAAAATTACTAACCTCACTCACAATTCCGTTAGGATGAAACTTTTTTACTTCACCCTCTTGAGGGAAAAGATTTGCAATAAACAATATTGTTACCAAAAATAATTTAACCATATAAAACCTCATTAATAACCGATTGTAGAAATTAGATTTCCTAATTCATTATACTCTTTTGAGTTAATCAGAACCCCATCACGATAGAATGATTCTTTTTTGAGTGTTCCGTCCTTAAAAAAATCACGTGACCAACCTTCAAGTTTGCCCCAGAAATAAATTTCAGTTTTTGAGACAGCACCATTGTCGTAATACCATTTCTTTGTTCCGGAGATAATACCGCCACTGTAGGTCTCTTCAAATTCCATAACCCCATTAGGATGATATTTTAAGTAAGGTCCATCAAGCTTATCATTTTCATAATTTTTTGAAACAGCAAGATTCCCGTTTTTATAATAAACAAGTGTTATTCCATTTAGTTCGTTATTTGAGTACATTGATTCGGACTCAAGTTCACCCGTATCAAAATAATTTTTAGTCAATCCTTTTTGAACTCCGTTTACATAATCGATTTCAGATTTCATTATTCCGTTTTCAAAATAGAAAAAAGATTTTCCTTGAAGTGTATCGTTTACGTAATTCCATTCCTCCTTAAGATAACCGCTCTCATAATAAGTTTTGAGAAAGCCTTGTTTAATACCATTACGTTTAAAATATTCTTCTTTCATTGCGCCGTTATCGTAATAGAATTTTTCAAATTTTTCGAGTGCCTCGAGTTTACCTAGATAGTCATAACGGATTCTGTCGATAAGTTCGCCGTTTTTGTAAGTATCTTTAACGCGGACAAGTCCCCCTGCATCGCAAACGAAAACTTCACCTTCAATTTTATCGTTTACAAAAGTTGCTTCCAAAGCTATAACGCCATTAACATCATGAAATACTTTTGTTTTTCCTTGTCGAATTCCATCAACAAAATTTCTTTCAACTTCAACTTTACCGGATGTATAAAATGTCTTTGAAATACCTTGCAGCATACCATCTACATAGTTCCAATCTCCTTGGAGTTCTCCGGTTTTATAAAAAGTTTTTGTAATTCCCTCAAGTTTATTATTAATGAAATATTGCTCAGACCAAAGTTCACCGGTTTCATAATACCATTTCGAAATTCCTTCGCGCGAACCGCTTCTATAATTCCATTCTACGCTTAAAAGTCCATCTTGAAAAAACCACTTCGAAATTCCTTCTTCTTTTCCATCAACAAAATTCCACTCTTTCCAGACTCTTCCATTTGGATAATACTCGGTGTAAAGCCCTTCAAGTTTCCCATTGATGTAAGTTCCTTTAGTCTTTACGGCGCCATGCGGATAGTAGGTCATTTGTACAGATGATGACTGATCTTCCTGCGGTAAAACGTCTGTAATAATCGCCACAGCAAAAATTGTTAAGAGTAAAAAAGAGATTTTGTTCATTAAATAAATATACCTTGGTAAAAAATCAAAATTGTTGACTGTAAATATTTCAAAAAATGCTTCAAGAAAAAAGGAAAAGAAAGTTACATCTCGATTTTAAAATAAGTAATTTTGAGTATAAACTTAGGGGATTTTTTATGATAGAAAAAAAAATTAAACTCCGCAACGGCAATCAAATGATTGCGGAGGGTGCCATTCAAGCCGGTTGTAAGTTTTTTGCCGGTTACCCGATAACTCCTGCTTCGGGAATATATAAAGGAATGATAGATTTATTGCCCGGCGTTGATGGAGTAGCAATAAGTTCACCCGATGAAATTTCCGCACTTGCTTATTGCGTTGGTGCTTCTATGCGTGGGGTGAAATCAATGACCGCAACATCAGGACCGGGATGGGCATTAATGATTGAAACATTTCAATATGCGCTAATTACCGAAACACCGCTGGTTATTTCGATAGTACAAAGATTAGGTCCATGTACAGGTGGCGCTACTCAAGGGGCACAAGGAGATATTTTATTAACTGCTTATTCAACAAGCGGCGGTTATACTTTCCCGATACTTTATCCAACAACTCCACGTGAATGTTTTGAATTAACCGTTAAAGCTTTTTCATGGGCTGAAAAATATCGTACGCCGGTAATTCTTTTAAGTGATAAAGAAATTGGTATGACTACCGAAAGTGTAAATTTTGAAGGACTTGATCAGTTAAAATCTGAAGATAGAATATTTATTAACGAAAATGATTCGGACTTCAAAAATTGGAAAATGTACGGTTTCAATACTCCTGATGAAATTTCAAAATTTGCTGAAGTTGGGGGAGATATAAAAGTTACCGCAACCGGTTCTGCTCATAATATGTCGGGGGAATTAAAGAAAAATGATTCCGAAACTCTTGCCGTACTTCGCCACATTGAAGAAAAAATTCAACTTCATAAAGATGAAATGATTCTCGTTGAAGAAGATTTTGAGGCTGATTCTGATACATTGATTATTAGTTTCGGAATTTCCGCAAGAACAGCGCGTCAAGCAGTTAAAGATGCACGTTCCGAAGGAGTGAAAGTTTCTCATTTGATAATCTATAGTTTATTCCCCGTTCCTGAAAAAACAATTCAAAGTGCCGCATCAGGAAAAACAAAAATTATAATTCCAGAAGAGAATATGAACGGACAATATAGAAGTGTTATTCAGCATTTGTTTAAAGATCAAGAAGTAATCGGAATAAATAAAATAGGAACAATGATAACTCCATCTGAAATTATTAACGCTATTAAAGGGGAGGTTTATCATGCTTAAGAATAACGGTCTCGAATGCACATATATGACTCAAGGTGCCGTAATGCCTTATTGTAAAGGATGCGGACACACAATCGTAACAAAGAAACTTAACGAAGCTCTTGAAAAATTAAATTATCCCCCTTCTGATGTTGTTCTGGTGACTGATATCGGTTGTATTGGACTTATTGATGCATTGTTCGATAAAGTTCATACAGTTCACACCACACACGGAAGATCAACTGCTTTTGCAACGGGAATTGCGGTTGCCGATAAAACTATCGGTAAGAAAAAATTAAAAACCATTGTAATGATTGGTGACGGCGGTTCGATGATTGGACTGCTTCACATTGTTAACGCAGCATTATTAAATACTGATGTTACTGTTCTAATTGCAAATAATTTCCTTTTTGGAATGACAGGTGGACAGCAATCTTCTTTTTCACCAATCGATTTTATTACTCAAACCACTCCTCAAGGAAATATAGTTCCGCCACTCGATATTTGCAGTGTGGCAATATCGGCAAAAGCTGAATTTGTAGCCCGAAAGATTGCATCAGATAAAGACCTGGTTGATGTATTTGCAGCAGCAATTAGTCATGATGGTTTTTCAATAGTAGAAGTACTTGAGCTTTGTACTGAACATGCTACTACAAAAAATGAACTTAAAGGGAGTGAACTGGTAAACATTGCTGATGAACATGGTCACGCTCTCGGTATTATCAAATCTGATGACTCAAGAATAGAGTTCGGTAAAAATTATGTCGGGAAGTATCATTCCGAGCAGAAATCGATTAAACCAAAAGAGAGCGGAATTGTAATTGAAGCTGATAACAATCTCACTAAACCAATCAGCTTTTTTATTTCAGGAAGTGCGGGGGAGAAAGTTCAATCAGCGGCAGCAATGCTTTGTGAGTCGGCAGTAAGATGCGGTTTATTTACTTCACAGAAGAATGATAATCCGGTTACACAAGGTTCAGGTTTTTCATTATCGGAAGTTATAATTTCGCCTGAAGAAATATTATATACAGGGGCTGATTATCCATCTGTAGTTGTGATTTCATCCGAAGAAGGATTAAAAGAGGCTATTGCACAGAAGGTATTTGAAAGGGTTACTGAAGAAAGTATTATTATAACAGATGACAGTTTAACTGTACCCGTTTGTAAGGGAGAAGTTGTAAAGATTTCTCTACGTAAATCATGCGGGGTAAACAAGGCTGCTTTAGGAGCTGTCGATTATTTTATTTCTAATAAAAAACCATTTCCTGCCGAAGTATTACATAAATTAATCGAAAAGAAATTCGGCAGTTATGAGAGCTTTTATAAGGAAAAATTTATTTAATTATTAAGAGTAAATACTTCAATAGAGTTCCCCGCCATTCACGCTCTTTGAAGTATTTATTTTGGTGAAACTTTACATTCTAAAGAAATGGTTGTTCTCTATTGATAATGAACATTTGATGGTTTTTTTTTGTTTGGAATCAGAGAGATGATTTTTATCCATTTCCCAACCGCAAGAGATTTTGGGTTATCTCTTATGTCACATAGTGATGGCAATGCCATTGCGAAGAAGATGGGAGTGCAAAATTCTTTTTGATTTCTCCCCCCCAAAAATAGTTAGTTGATTAATTGAGTTGGAATGTGTATAATAACGATCATCAATACACATCATAAGGAAAAACAAATGAGAACAAATATTTCTATTGACGATAAATTAATGAATGCCGCTATTAAAATTTCAGGTCTTTCAACAAAAAAAGATGTAGTAGAGGAATCGTTAAAGTTATTTGTACAAGTTAAAAAGCAAAGCAAGCTTAAGAAATTACGCGGTAAATTAAAATGGGAAGGGAATTTGGATGAAATGAGGACTTCCAAATGATTCTCGTAGATTCATCAGTATTAATTGATTACTTCAATGGAATTAATAATTGGCAAACAGATGAATTAAATGCGCTGCTCGGTAACGAATTAGTAATAACCGGAGATTATATATTAGCAGAGGTTCTGCAAGGATTCAGAAATGATAAAGATTATAAGATTGCTAAAGAAATAATGCGCTCTTTTCCCTGTTTTAATATTTGTAATGAAAAATTAGCAATAAAGAGTGCTGACAATTATAGATATCTTAGAACAAAGGGAATAACCATTAGAAAAACAGTCGATTTAATTATAGGGACATTCTGTATTGAAAACGAGATAGAATTATTACATAACGATAAAGATTTTGAACCGATGGGGCACTACTTGAATTTGAAAATTAGAAAATAGTTACAACAGATAACCTGCATAAGCTCATAACTCTTTCAAGTTGAGGAATGAGATTGAATCCAGGCCCGAAAGCTTTAGGGATGACAGCGAGGGTGGGCATGTGTCATGCTGTTCGCCAATGGCGAATTGATTCAGCATCTTTTAGCAGCCTTGAAGATCCCGACCCGCCCAAGGCGGGCGGGATGACAGCACAATAAACAGTCACGCTGAATTAACAAAATTCTATTTTATTTATCTCTTCCATAATTCGGGAGGTTTCTGATAAGGCGATAATTATTTTTTGATAATGCTCTATATCTTCATTGGTTAAGACCCGCCCTTTACGATCTTTAAGCCATTTTTGCGCAGGCTGATAACCCCCTATATAAAAACTCCATGCGGTTTCGGGGACTTTACCGAAATATTGTTCGCTGTTTATCCAGACTTCACCTATCGAAACTCCGTTCTCTTTTATGTATGTTATTTTTTCAACTTCGCAAGTACCATCTTTTGGAAATGTTGTAATAAACTTGTTTACTATAGGGGATTCCAATAAATGTAGTTCTCTAAGTTCGGTGCCAAGATTAACAAGTTTTTTGAATGTGGTTGTATCTTTTGGATATGGAACACGGGGAAAATCTATCTTTAGAAACTCTTTATATTTTTCTCTGTAGGATGGTGAGTGGAGCACTCCATAAATATAATCCAATATCTCTTCAGGCTCGGTTTTGCCGATTATCTTTTCTATCTCTTTAACAATTTCCTGATTTAAGTTTGGGACTTTTGTACCATCTTCGTAGTAGGTGTAGAGAGGGAACGCATAGGTTGACTCCTTTGTTTGTAATGATACTGAGCAAATATCACTTAAAAATCTCGTAATCAAAACATGCTGAAAATTAAAACTACTTTGCTGTCTGCAAGTTAAAAGTGAAATATTGTCGCTCATCATATTTCTCATAACACTGTATCGGTGACGGACAACCTTAGTTAAATCATACTCTATGTTTCTAACATCAAAGGGCCTGTAAAGATATGGTTTATTGTTATCACTGAATTTATAATAACTAACTAATTCACCGTCATTATGAGTTTTGACACCAGATGTATTTATGGCAAGTAACTCATCAATTTTAAATCCA
>JAGUXE010000088.1 GCA_020061995.1 Ignavibacteriales bacterium
AAAGATCAAGAAGAACAATCAAAACTAAAAAGATTGTTACTGCTATCTCAGGTTTTATTAAGTATAAACTATTTAAGAAATATTCTATTGACATTATTATAAACTCGTCAAAATTTCAGATTAAAGAATGACTAAAACTATAAACCGGAAAATGATACCGGCGATTTAAGTAAAAATTCTACCATCGTATTAACAGATGAATTCATTAGATCTAACATTAAAGAAGGATAAATTCCTAA
The DNA here is from genome assembly GCA_020061995.1 of Ignavibacteriales bacterium. The sequence continues at coordinate 240 of JAGUXE010000088.1, forward strand.
TGCAATAATGATTATTGTTAACGGAATTAACATTGCATATTCTCTGAATGTTAAATCGTTGAGAGTGTTCCATTTTGGATTTAATTCTCCCAGGAAAATTCTTTGTAAAGTCCATAACATATAACCTGCACCTAAGAGAATTCCAAGAGTAGAAATAACAGTTATCAATCTGATTGATTCAACGTGGAAAGCTCCAAGGAAAACAAAAGTCTCCGAAATGAAACCGCTTAATCCCGGTAAACCGATTGCAGCAAAAAATGCAATAGTTACAAATCCTGTATAAACAGGCATTTGGTTTGCAAGTCCACCGAAGTCATTTATGCCACGAGTATGAGCACGATCATAAATAATTCCAACAATGATAAAAAGCATTGCTGTAATTGTACCATGATTAAACATTTGAAGGACTGCACCGGAAACCCCGGCAGTATTTAACGATGCCATTCCGAGCATTACAAATCCCATGTGTGAAACCGATGAATAAGCAATTAATTTCTTAAAATCTTTTTGAGCGAGTGCACATAATGCTCCATAAATGATATTCATCATTCCGAATAATGCTATCCACCAAACAAGTTGATTTGTTATTTCAGGAAACATTGGGTAATTAATTCTTAATATACCATAAGTTCCCATCTTCAATAAAACACCGGCAAGAATTACACTAATTGCAGTGGGTGCTTCAACGTGTGCATCGGGCAACCATGTGTGAAACGGGAACATTGGAATTTTTATTGCAAATCCAACGAACAGTGCCAAATAAGCCCAGAACCTTAAATTATTTGGGTTGAAAGGGGATAAAATTCCATCAGGGGTGTAGTTTTCGCTATTCATTAATGAGAGCATATTAAATGTGAAAACCTTACTTCCGTCAGCAAGGGTTTCGGTTGCACTCATATATAAACCGATCATAGCCAATAAAATAAATACACTACCAAGTAAAGTATAGATGAAGAACTTAATCGCTGCATATTCTTTTCGAGGACCACCCCAGATACCGATTAAGAAGTACATCGGGAGAAGCATAACTTCCCAGAATATGTAGAATAAAAAGAAATCAAGAGAAACAAATACACCCATCATTCCAGTATCTAATAATAGAAATAGTGCAAAATATCCTTTTAATGATGTTTTAATATTCCAGGAAGCAAGTGTTGCAACAAAAGTAATAATTGCAGTTAAAAGAATTAATGGAGCACTTATTCCGTCAATACCGAGGAAATAATCTATCTTAATTGTTCCAATCCAAGAAACAGATGAGATCTCAATCCATCTGAATTTTTCAACGAACTGAAATGTTGCTTGATTATAGATACCCCCCAATGAGTAATCGTAAAAGCGCCAAATAACCACTCCAAGTATAACCTGAATTCCGGTTACAGCAAGAGTAAGCGCTTTAATTGCTTTATCATTATTCTTAGGTAAAAATAGAATAATAATCATGCCTATGATGGGTAAAAAAGTAATTAACGATAATAACGGAACTTGTTGCATTTCTTTGATATCCCTTAATAAATAAAATTTATCTTAATTGTATATTGGTGAAGAGGAAAACTAAAATCACCAATGAAAATATTACTATAACTACGTATGCCTGCACTTTTCCGAGCTGAAGTTTTCTCAAAATTAATCCAACCATACCACTCATATAAGCAAAAAGATTTACTAAACCATCCACAACTATAGTATCAAATCCACCTATAAAACGTGAAAAGAATCTTGTTACAGTTGCCACACCGTTCACTATGCCATCAACAATTTTTTGATCGAACCAAGCCAGAGCTTTACTCAATCCCATTGTAAATGCAAGGAATGTAGCCTCGTAAAATTCATCTATATACCATTTGTTATAAGAAAAATTGTATAATGGCTTTAATCCGCTCACCAATTTGTCTACATTCACTTTCTTCCATTGATAGAATAAGAATGCAGTTAAAATACCGAGTCCCGCTAAAAATAGTGATAGAAAAACCGCGGGCATATGTGCATGATGTAATGCTTCTGTATATGAAATTGAGTGAACAACTTTATGTGATTCCGCCGCAGAAGCAATCTCAGCGTCACTCACCATAAATGAATAACGTGCCGATTCAGGGACAACTGTTTCAGGTGTTTTAACCCATTTAGATAAGAACCAACCTCCTTCGGCATCAATTGGATTTGCTGTATAGAAGACGAATATCGACAACGCTGCAAGAATCATCAATGGTATAGTCATCAACAGTGGAGATTCATGGGCATGTTCATATTTATGAGCATCTTTTGCTTCGCCATGGAATGTCAGTATTACTAATCTGAACATATAAAATGCGGTCATCATAGCAACCAAAAATCCGACTCCTGCGAATATCCAATTTCCGGTTAATAAACCAAAAGCATAAGTCCCTGCAAGAATACCATCTTTACTCAAAAAGCCTGAGGTCAGCGGAACTCCGGCAATTGCAATCGAGAAAAGAACAAATGTTACATAAGTAATAGGCATCTTCTTTCTTAATGCACCCATTTTTTGAATATCTTGTTCATGATGCATTGAATGAATAACGGAACCTGAACCTAGAAATAATCCGGCTTTGAAAAATGCATGTGTTATAAGATGAAAAAATCCATAAACAAATGAACCTACACCGAGAGCAAGTATCATGTAACCTAATTGACTAATAGTAGAATAAGCCAATACTTTTTTAATATCATTCTGAGTTAGAGCTATTGTTGCTGGAATTAAAGCTGAAAGTGCTCCAACAATTGCAATAATTAATAAAGCATCTCCCGTTAACATCACAAATATCCTGGCTACAAGATAAACGCCTGCCGCAACCATTGTAGCAGCATGTATTAAAGCACTTACAGGAGTTGGACCTTCCATTGCATCGGGGAGCCAAACATGAAGAGGGAATTGAGCTGATTTACCAATTGCTCCGCAGAAGAGTAATAAGCCGGTTACTGTAAGCCAAAAATCACTATTAAAAGGAATAATACCGCTGGCAATATTTTCAAAAATTGTATCGAATGTAAAAGTATGGTATGTAATGAATAACATCATTATTCCCGCAAACATACCGACATCACCGATTCTGTTTACGATAAATGCTTTCTTTCCTGCATCTGAAGCTGATTTTTTTTCGTACCAGAAACCGATTAATAAATAAGAAGAGAGACCAACTAGTTCCCAAAAGATGTACATCATCAATATGTTATGAGTAAGAACAATACCCATCATAGAGAAAGTAAAAATTCCAAGGTAAGCAAAGTATCTGTTAAATCTTTTATCACCTTTCATATAGGCGATTGAATAATAATGCACTAACGTGCTTATCAAACTTACAACGAACATCATTATTACAGTAAGATTATCAATCATTATTCCAAGAGTAAGGTTGAACTCTCCGAGAATGGGGAGGTTGCCGAATGAAATCCAAGCAAATTCAGAAACTATTTTAGTATCAGCTAGATAACCGAGTTTCACAACCATAACTGCAATGGAAGCAATTAAAACTAGAGTGATAACTGCAACTTCAAAAAGGTACATCGATTTAAACCTTTTACCCCAAAGGATTGTAACTAGAAATCCAAATAATGGAGCAAAAAGTGTGAAGAGTGAAAAGACAATAATTTGATATTCGCTCATAATACTATTATTCTTTTAAATTATTTATTTCATCTACATTTACTGTAGCGAAGTTTTTGTAAACATTTAATACAATAGCTAATGCTATAGCTGCTTCTGCCGCTGCTAAAATTATAACAAATAATGCGATCATTTGTCCGTGATAACCGAAATTACCATACTTGGCAAATGCAATAAAGTTTATGTTGGCGGAATTAAGAATTAGTTCTATTCCCATCAAAACCATCACTGCATTTTTGCGAGTCATTATTCCGAAAATACCGAAACAAAAGAGAAGTCCGCTTACTATTAAAAAATGATGTAATTCTATTGATATCATAATATATTAACCTATTGCTTACGGGCGATACTTGCCGCCCCGATTAATGCTATTAATAAAAGTACTCCCAACAATTCAAAAATTAAAATATATTCGTTCATTAATAATTTGCCAAGACTCTGAATTGTTGTGGCAGGAAACTCTGTTGGGACAGATTTCCAATTGGTATTCATAAAAAAAGCTAAAACTATTCCCGAAAATAAACCTATAGTAATAGAAGCAGGAACAATGTTTGTGACTTCTGTATGAATTGGCATTCCGTTAACTTTATTTGTTAACATAACACCGAAAAGTATTAGTATTAAAATTCCACCGACATATACAATCAATTGCACAATAGCTAAAAAGTCTGCTCCTAACAGAACATATAAACCGGCAACTCCAAAAAAAGTGAGCATTAAATTATAAGCCGAATAAATAATGTTTTTTGTTGATACAACTGCCAATGCACTTAAAACGGTTATTGTAGCAAACAGATAAAAAATTAAGTCGTAAATATTCATTGTAATCTGTAAATTAAATTATTCTTCTGATTTAGGTGCTGGTTTCGGAGCAGCTGCTGCTGCAGCTTTTTGAGCTGCTTTCTCTGCTTCGAATTTTGCATAATTTTCTTTTTTTACTTCGATTTCTGCAGATGTAAGAGTAACAAAACTATAGTTTAGATTATCTCTGCTATACTCTGCAAATTCGTAAGTCTCTGTCATATAGATACATTCAGTTGGACAAGGGAATACACACAATTGACAATAGCAACATTTTGCAAAATCGATATCAAATTTTGTTACCCATAAAGCTTTTTTCTTTCCGTTAGATGTCTTGCCGATATCATCAGTTGGTGAACCCTTCACAGTTTCAATTTCAATACAACTAACAGGACAAGCTCTGGCACATTGATCGCAACCGATACAATCATCCATATTTACGTACAAACGGTTACGTGCACGTTCAGGGAGCTTTGGCTTTTCATCCGGATATTGAATTGTAACAGCCGGTTCAAAAAGATGTTTAAAAGTTATTTTCATTCCAATTAGAACGGTAAATAACCCTGACCAAATATTTGAAAAGTATTCTCTCATATTATAAAATCACAATTATTCCAATAATCAATAAATTAACAAACGCAATCGGGATGAGATATTTCCAGCACAAAGCCATAAGTTGATCTACACGAAGGCGCGGTAAAGTCCATCGTAGCCACATTTGAACGAATACAAAGAAGATTCCTTTTGCAGTAAACCAGAAAAATTGTTCGATTGGAACAAGCCATTCCCAGCCTATCGTATTCCCGAGATAACCGAAAGGTGATTGATAACCTCCTAAAAAGATAGCAGATACAATTGCAGAAACTGCAAACATATTTGCATATTCGGCTAAGAAAAACATTGCGAATTTCATCCCGGAATATTCAGTATGAAATCCTGCAACTAATTCCGATTCAGCTTCCGGAATATCAAAAGGTGTTCTGTTTACTTCTGCCAAAGAACTTATGTAGATAATTATAAATCCAATAAACATAAACGGAATTAATAAAACTTTTTGCAATAAAGGAGCAGTTCCGCCGAAAATAACCCAATTGTAAAATGAACTTGTTTGCATCTCACTCAGTTCATAAAGACTTAATGATCCGGTTAACATTACAACCGAAAGAATAACCAGAACTGTGGGGATTTCGTAACTTACAACTTGTGCAGCAGATCTGACAGCACCGAGTAGTGAATATTTATTATTACTTGCCCAACCACCCATTAATATTCCTGCGACAACAAAACCCGAAGCAGCAACTATAAAAAGTAAACCTAAATCTATTCCTGAACCAATAAAAGCAGAGGAGAAGGGAATAGCTGCAAATGCAAGGTAACTTCCGGCAAAAACTAAAACAGGAGCAATATTGAACAAAGGTTTATTAGCATTTGTGGCAGTAATGTCTTCTTTTTGGATAAGTTTTAAGATATCTGCAACCGTTTGAAGCCAACCATGCGCACCAACTCTATTAGGTCCAATACGATCTTGCATAAATGCAGAAACTTTTCTTTCAAGCCAAACTGCAAATAAAGCAAATGGTATTAAAAAGAGTAACGGAATAAAACTTTGAATGAATGAAGCTAAAACAGGACTTCCGAATAAATCACTCAAAAAATCGTAAACAATCATCGGTCAACCTCCCCTAATACAATATCTATACTACCAAGAATTGCAATAACATCAGCAACAAAATGACCTTTACATAATTCATTCATCAAACCAAGACTAATAAATGAGGGGGGACGAACTTTAACTCTATGGGGTTGTAATCCACCTTTACTAATTATGAAATAGCCAAGCTCACCACGGGGATTTTCAACTCTTGTATAAATTTGTCCTTCAGGTGGTTTAATTCTTTTTGGAATTGCCGAGGTAACATCACCATCAGGAATTTGAGCTAGTGCTTGTTCAAGAATATTTAAACTTTGTTCCATTTCCAAAACACGAACAAAATATCTATCCCAGCAATCGCCAACAGTTCCAAACCAACCTTTGCCTACCGGAATATCAAACTCAAATCGATCGTAGATTGAATAAGGATCATCTCTTCTTAAGTCCCATTTTAAACCGCTTGCTCTAAGGTTAGGTCCTGTCATTCCGTAATTAATTGCAGTTTCAAGGGGAAGAATTCCGACATTTGCAGTTCGTTCAGTGAAAATTTTATTATAAGATAAAAGATTATTCAATTCTGTAATTT
>JAGUXE010000166.1 GCA_020061995.1 Ignavibacteriales bacterium
GTATCAAAAATTCTATTTGCTTTATGTTCAAATGAAAATGAACGAGAACGGTCACCGAGATAGAGGAGTGTCCCAAGTTCTGTCCCGGTTCCAAATACATTTTCATCTCTAAAATCTAAATTCAACTGCGCTTTATTTTCGTTATCAACTTTAAATCCCATCCGAATAAGGGTTGAAACTTTCTCTGTAACGTTAATAATTATAAAGGAGGAGTCTTTACTTTTTTCCACCGAGATTATGATATTATCAAACAAATTGGTGCTTCGTAAATTACGTAAACCTTGCTGGATACTTTCATAGTAGAAAATATTTCCTGCTTTCAGGGGAAATTCACGGGAAATAATAGTCTCTTCTGTAATTTTATTTCCTGCTATTTTTATTTGGGAAATGATTCCTTCCTTAAAGTGAAGATATAGATGCCCCCGCTCAGGTTCAAAATGAAGCGAGTCTAATTCTGCTAATGTATAGCCGTGACTTCTAAACTTACGGATTATTTCTTTGACTGCTTCGGCTACTTTTCCACCTGTGAAGGGTTGATTAAGTAGTTTATTTATTATCACATCTTCTGCTTCTGCGGTTTTAAAAAGATTTATGCCATCAAACGAATACGAACGTATTAAAGGTTTCTTTTTACCTTCAAAACGAAGAATGGAATAGTCTTCATATTCATCAATCACTGCATAAATAGTTTCATATTCCAACGTTTTATTTATTTGATGTAAATCGAAAAGAATATCGACCGAAGAAACAGAATCTTTATTTACATATTTGGATAAATATTCACGACCAATCACGGATTGTTCCGAAATTATTATTTTTTTGTAGAAAACTTCTTTTGATTTTAATCTTGATCTGAATAAATCATCAACCCGCTCTTGAATTTCATCAATTATTGGGAGTGTTGCTTGATACCCCAATTCGATTAATGAATCTATTAATGTAAAATCAGACGCGAGTTTTTTATCGAGAATAGGGGTAATAACAAAATCAGCTTCATCAAGCTGCTCTTGATTAAGAAGTTTCATAGGGATACTAACAACTTGATCAGCCACAATCCAAGGGAATTCTAAAGATGCGCGCGGGTGTAAATCGCTTGTAGTATTAACGGCAATAATTAAATCGGCCCCTTCACGTTTTGTTATTTCGACCGGAATGTTAGCGACTAAACCACCATCAACTAGAATTAGTGAATCATAACGAACCGGCGAAAGAAAAAAGGTAACGCTTGAACTTGCTCTTAATGCTTGAGTTAATAATCCATCCTTCAACACATAAGGTTCACCCGTCTCTAGATTTGTACTAACCGCACGAAATGGAATTGACAATTCATCAAAATTGTCCTTCACGGGAAATGGGGATTGTAATGCGAGGAGATTTAAATAATTAGAAAATTTTTGTCCGTCATTTATAGATGAGGGAAAAATGGGCTTAAATCCATCTAGTCGTAGAGCAATAATTGATTTGTCTTCCGAAAGCTTTTGATCCACAAAAAGATCACGCCGGTTAGTACTTCTATCTGAAGCAAGAAGGTCATTCCAGTTGGTTGTTCTTGCAATAGAATCGAGGTCATTAATATCATATCCCGCTGAATAAAGTCCGCCAACTATACTTCCCATGCTTGTTCCAACAATAAGATGTATCGGAATATTAGCCTCTTTCAATGCTCTTAAGACGCCTATTTGTGATAGGCCGCGTGAACCACCACCACTCAAAGCGAGAGCAACCTTTGGCAGGTCTTCGGGTTGCTGACATGCTAATCCATAAGGAATATTTTTTGAAGTGTAGTTTAATTTAATAATATGAGAGGTGCTTTGAGGGAAAGCAGTAAAACTTATGATGAAAAGAATTACTCCGAATTTTAAAATAGGAAAGGGGTGTTCAAAAAAAAGTTTAGTATAAATCATAAAAATTTTCATAATTAAACAAGTTCTTTGTCGAACAACCCTATTAAAATAATTATACTGACCCAAATGATTAAAGCCAATAAATAACTAATTTATTTTTTCTTTTTCTGTTGTGCAGATTTTGCATTATTCTCTGCCGCTTCCATCATCTTCTGCATAAATCCTTTTTTCTTGTTTGGATTTTTTACCGGTTCAAGAACAAGAGTCTTACTATTGCGATTAATATAAGCTTGCTGAGCAATGGAAAGAACATTAAACATGAAATAATACAAATTCAATCCCGAAGGAAAACTCATAAATAAAAATGTTAACATTACAGGCATTAGATAAACAAGCATTTGCTGCTGAGGATCTTTAATGGTTTGCTTCTGCTGGATAAATGTTGTTATACCCATTAATAATGCAAGTCCGCTAATTTGACTTATTCCGAAAAGGGGTATTGCAAAACCTAAATCAAAAATAACATCAGGTTGTGAAAGGTCTTGAATCCACCAAATAAAGGGCTGTTGACGAAGTTCAATTGCAGTTTGAAACAATCCCCAAAGAGCTATAAATATCGGCATTTGGAGAAGCATTGGTAAACAACCCCCTGCCGGATTTACTCCGTATGTTGAATAAAGTTTCATCGTCTCTTTATTAATCTTTGCCGGATCCTCTTTAAACTTTTCTTTTAGTTCGGCAATCTTAGGCTGAAGCGCCTGCATCTTCTTCATTGATTGGAAACTCTGTTTTGTCAAAGGATACAAAACTATTTTGATGATCAAAGAGAAAATGATAATAACCAATCCATAATTGGAAATAAATAAGTGAAGGAAATTAAATAGTGGTAATAATACAAATTCCGCTATTGGTCTTACAATAAATTTTAATCCGAAGAAGCTGCCAAAGTCAACGATTTTTTGGAGTTCACCCGGATAATCTTTTAATATTTTATAATCAACAGGCCCTATGAAAAGAGTAAAAGATTCCTTTTGTAAATCTGTTTCTTTAAAAGGCATTTGAAGTCTTGCTGAATAGTATTCTCGAATTCCATTCCCGGGAAATTTTTTAGAGTAACCTTTTATATAAGCTCCCTCAACATTTGATGGATTCATCGGAACAATTACGGCGGCAAAATATTTATTCCTAATAGTTACCCAATCAACTCTGCCGTTAAAATCCTTTGAAATTTTTTCATCATCGTGCGGGGCATCTACAATAACTTGTTCGTCACCATAGTGAACACTTGCGTTAGAGTAGGTTGCTTCATCGACTGAATTATGTTCTACAAATCTGATTCCGTTATCCCAAACAATATCGTAAACATTATTGCTAATCAGTTTTTTCATTTTAACAAACTCTACATCAAACCTTGCATCATATCGATTTCCATAGAAAGTAAATCGCTTAACAATTTTACCTTCTACGCCGGCTTTGGTCTGATATTCAAGGACTAAAGAATCTTTTTCATTAATGACAAATCGGTTAAAAGTCTGATTCGATTCAAATTCTAGATTTGCTGTTGAGATTGCTTTCCCGTCTGAAGTTACGAAGTCTATATCAAGACTTCCGCCTTCAGCATAGTTTACAAGTTGAATATCTTTCTCATAAGGGGAAGCATTTTCCGGAAGATTATTCAAGTACCAGTTTTGAAATTCCTTTAAATAATATTTTTTTATTCTAGCGCCGCGACTGGTCATTTCAATAATTACCACATCATTCTCTATGGTAATAATTTCTTCTGCAGATTCAGTCTTGCTGAAAAATTTACCATATGCTAGTGAATCTTTTCCCTCTTTTTTCTCTTGGACAGCATCAACTTTTTGAGGAACTGTTGTTTTTTCAATTACAGTTGAATCTTGCGCTTTGGCAGGTTCTTGGGGTGGTTGTGTTGGCGTAGTCATATAGAGCCAAACCATCAAAATTATACCGATTAGTACGAACGCAAGTGTTGTCTGTTTATCCATAATACTTTATTACTTTCTTAAGTGAGCGGATCATAACCGCCTTTGTTAAAGGGATTGCATCTCAATATTCGCCAGATCGATTTTATGACTCCTCTAATTACCCCGTACTTTTCAAATGCTTGTTTGGAATATTCTGAGCACGTTGGATAAAATCTGCACGAGGGGGGAAATAAGGGAGAGATGAATTTTTGATACAACTTGATCAAAAAAATAAAAAAATAGCGCATCTAAATGCTGCTTCGAATTTTAGTTATAACATCTAACATCCCCGGAAATACATCTGACAGCTGTACAATGGGATTTCTTTTCTGATTCAAAAAGTAGGGGGAGAAAACAACCGCTAGCGAGATATTTTTTTCTATACATCTTTCTACCAACAAATACTTATTCACTCTGTAAGATTCTCTAAGCAGTCGTTTAACCCTATTTCTCCAAACGGCATTTCCGGTTTTTTTTGAAACAGCTTCCGTAACTTTAACCGGAATATTTTCCGTTTGATTTTCAACAACAAACAAAGCCTTTACTTTTTGATCATTAGAAACGATTAAATTGTTCTGATAGTAAATAGCGTCAAAAAGTTTTTTGCTTTTTATTCTTTCCTTGCGGGAAAGCGTATATAGTTTCAAAAAAGTTTTTATTCGTCACTAACTGTTAATCTGTGTCTCCCTTTAGCGCGTCTTCTTGCTAAAACTTTTCTACCGTTTTTAGAAGCCATTCTTTCTCTAAAGCCGTGTTTGTTTCGTCTTTTCCGATTACTCGGTTGGTACGTTCTTTTCATTTGTTTTCTCCATTAATAAAAGAACACAAAAATAATGTATCGGCTTAAAATAAACAATAAAAAGTTATTTTTTAGTTGAAAATGGTTTGACTTGCGTCACACGGGCTTAGGGTAAAAATTTATCAGGTATTTGGGTTAGATTCACCATTTAGGAATTGGACAAAGTCCGTGGACTGCTTTTTAATCGAAAACTTTGGTGATTTTGCAATATTGCTTTCTTTTTCTGAAAGAAGTTCCGGAGAAGCTATAAGTTTTATGATTAATTCGGTAAATGAATCTTCATTATAAAAAAAAGCGAAATTTCTAAATTCTTTAAAATTCTTAAAAATTGAATGCATCAATAAAGCTTTTTGGGAATAAAAGGCTAGATTAAATGCTCCTGAAATACTTGTTTCAAGAAACGCTTTGTATTCAGAGGCTCCCGGCTGGATCAGGGGAGCAATAACTGTTGAACTGTTTAATAATTCAAAATATTTTTTGTTAGGCAGAAACTCATCATATAACTCAAAATATTCTTCGAGTTGATTTCCGGAAATCGTTTTACGTAATAAAATTCCCTCTTTAGTAGAAGCATTTCCAAGGATACGAAAAACTACTTTACGTGGAATTTTATCTTTTTCTTTTTTCAAGATAGTTATTAACCCGAAATAATCTTTACGCGCAAATTCAATTCCCCCCGGAATGCAAATTATGAATTTGTCTTTAATCTCTGTTCTTGCTTTATCATATGGAAAAAAAATCGGATAAAACGAAGAAAAAGAAATCCCATCAATTTTATTTTTATCAAAATATTTTAAAATATGATCACTTAAGGTAAAATACTTTTTTATTCTAGAAGAAATTATTTTTTGTGTGAAACTGGATAGCAGTTTTTCCGCTTGATGAATTATTCCAAAAAATTCTATTTTCTTAAAATAAAGGAATAGAATGGCGTTTCGTGTTTGAAGTCCGTGAGCTGTATTGAAAATAACTTTATTTATCTCATTTTTTTTGATGTATGCTTTAAGACTCTTCAATACTTTCCATTGTGATAAACCGGTAGGGATTTTCTGAATTGAATCTGCCTCAAAAGTATCGGCATTATTTCTTTCATGAATAAATAGGGAGACATTAAAACCATGTCTTTTCATAAAATGAATTTGCGAGTATATCAACTCACCGTGAGATGAGGTGAACTCCACAATTAAAACATTTTTATCTCTATCAGCTAAACGTAAAATTTGCTCAATCATTTTTATTCAGCTTCTTTAAGATCTTTCGTTTTTCACGTGACCGTTTATATAGTTTCCCGTCATCAATTACCTTCGAAGGCTTTTGTGGAACGGGAATTCGCTTTTTCGGTTTATCTACAACAATTATTTCTTTTGACTTTGCCATCTTTTAAAACCTGTGTCATTAAAAAATTGCATAAATGAAAGGAGCAAGAGCCGAGCCCTGGGTTAGGATTATCAATCCTCCTAACAATATCAGAAAAATTAGAATTGGTGCCAACCACCATTTTTTTCGTACTTTTAAAAACTGCCACAACTCTACCAAGATTGATAACTTTGACATATTGTTATTCCTTAAAACTGTCGTTCATAAAGTTCTTTTGAAAATTCTTTCTGCTCACGATAATTCCAGTATGATGATTTTTCTTTTTCAATTTTTCTATCAAGAAAATCTTTACCGAATAATTTAGCTAATAATCCGATTGGTGTCATTACAATATAAAATAATATTCCCAGGATTAACCTGTTCATAAAATAACCGAGAACCACAGCAAAACTCATCCAAATAAAATTTAGAGGTTTTAATAAAATCGGGAAAACTAATCCGCTCACCATTAATATTAATGATGCAATTCCCCAATAAATATATACAGAGTTATTGTTGTAAAAGAGCAAACCAGCGATTACAAATAAAACAATTCCGATAGTTATACCGAATTTCTTTAAGGCTGGTTTTGAGTTGTCTATGTTTTTAATTTCTTGAATAATCATAAATGTTCTTTCTAGTCAAGTACAAATTCTTTTTTCCAATTAACATCGTTTTGCAACGGTTTTTGTTCTCTTTTATTGAGAAGAAAATTTCCCATAATTAAGTAGTCGATATCTGTTCTCATAAAACACAAATAGGCATCGTAAGGAGAGCAAACAATTGGTTCACTGCGAACGTTAAATGAGGTATTAACAATTACACCGCAGCCATATTTTTCATCGAAAGTTGAAATTAATTTATGGTATAACGGATTCGTCTCTTTGTGTACAGTTTGAATTCTTGCAGAATAATCGATATGAGTTACAGCAGGAATATCTGAACGGAGTATATTAAGTTTTTCGATTCCGAATAATTTTTTTTCATCATCGGACATCTTTTTTTGACGCTCTTTTTTTACATCCGCAACAAGAAGCATATAGGGGGATTCCTTTTCCAGTTCGAAATATTCCGAAACTTTTTCATAAATAACCGAAGGAGCAAATGGTCTGAATCCCTCTCTAAATTTTATTTTGATATTCATATCGGCTTGCATTTTTGCAGATCGCGCATCACCAATTATTGAACGTGAGCCGAGTGCACGTGGTCCAAATTCCATTCTGCCTTGAAACCAGCCGACAATTTTTTCTTCAGACAAAATATCGGCGATCCTTTCCGGAATTTCATCATCTTGTAATTCTATGAATGGGATATTTTTTGATGAAAGAAATGTTGCTATTTCACTCTTCGTAAATTCAGAACCAAGATAAGAACCCTTTTGTGAATCAGTTTTTCCATCCGCAATGCGTTCATTATTTAAATATTTATACCAAATTGCCAAAGCTGCCCCCAAAGCTCCTCCGGCATCACCGGCAGCGGGTTGAATCCATATATTTTCAAAAGGACCTTCGCGCAACAACTTTCCGTTAGCAACACAATTAAGAGCTACACCGCCGGCAAGGCAAAGATTTGTTTGCAATGTTTCTTTATGAACATGTCTCCCCATCCTCAAGACAATTTCTTCAGTAACGTCTTGAACCGAACTTGCAAGGTCCATTTCTTTTTGAGTTAAATTTGTTTCGGGTACTCTTGGGTTCCCCCCGAATAATCTGTGGAATTTGTCGTTTGTCATGGTTAAACCGGCTGCAAAATTGAAATAATCCATATTCAATTTGAATGAACCATCTTCTTTTAAGTCAAGCAATTCCGAATAAATTAAATCAACAAATTTCGGTTCACCATATGGCGCAAGTCCCATAATTTTATATTCGCCGGAATTAACCTTGAATCCTGTATAATAGGTAAATGCCGAATAAAGTAGACCGAGTGAGTGAGGGAAATTAATATCTGCTATTATGTCAAGCTTATTTCCATTACCAACTCCAAAACTTGTTGTTGCCCATTCTCCAACACCGTCCATAGTGATGAAAGCTGCTTCTTGAAATGGTGAAGGATAAAATGCTGATGCAGCATGTGATTCATGATGTTCGGGAAAAAGAATTGTTCCCTTGAAATCCAATTTGCTGCGGATGAGTTCCTTCATCCACAATTTTTCCTTAATCCATAAAGGCATTGCTTTTAAAAAAGATTGAATTCCGATTGGCGCATATGATAAATAAGTTTCCAAGATTCTTTCAAATTTCAGAAATGGTTTATCATAAAAAGCCACATAATCAATTTGTGAGGAATTTATGGATGCTTCTTTCAAGCAATATTCAATTGCTTTTGCCGGAAAATTGTGGTCATGTTTTTTACGTGTGAAGCGTTCTTCTTGAGCGGCGGCAATTATATTACCGTCTTTAATTAACGCTGCTGCGCTATCATGATAAAATGCCGATATTCCAAGTATGAACATAAATTACTTTTTTTAAAGTTATTAAAAAGAAAGGCAGTAATACCAAATCACTGCCTTTTAATCAGAACCTAAATATAAAAAAACTATTCCGGTAAAACGGGTACACGTCCGATACTGTAATATGTGAATTTCAATTCTTTCATTTTCTCTTGTGAAAAAATATTTCGTCCGTCAAAAATTAAAGAGTTTTTTAATTCTTCTTTTAGTTGATTAAAATCGGGATTACGAAATTCATTCCATTCTGTTAATACTAAAAGAGCATCAGCTTCTTTTAATGCATCATATTCATTTTCCGCATAACGAATTTTCCCCTTGAAATAATATTCTGAGGTTTCATGAGCGGCAGGATCATATGCGGCAACGGTTGCGCCATGTTCAATTAACTTATTAATAATAATTATTGATGGAGCTTCACGCATATCGTCGGTATTTGGTTTGAACGCTAATCCCCAAACCGCAAAATGTTTTCCTTTAATATTTCCGTTAAAATGATTTAGTACTTTATTAACAAGAACTTCTTTTTGTGCATGATTAACGGAATCAACTGTTGTGAGAATTTTTAATTCGGAATCATTATCTTTTGCAGTTTTCATCAAAGCAACAACATCTTTGGGGAAACAAGAACCTCCGTAGCCAATACCGGGGAATAAAAACCTTTTACCTATTCTTGAATCCGTTCCCATTCCACGTCTAACTAAATCAACATTTGCTCCAACTTTTTCACAGAAGTTTGCAAGCTCATTCATATAAGTGATGCGCATTGCAAGATAAGAATTTGCCGCATATTTGGTGACTTCAGAACTTGCAGTATTCATTTCGATTATCGGATTTCCTTGTCTTACGAATGGCTCGTACAAAGCTCTCATTATTTCAGCGGCTTTTGGACTATCAGTCCCGAACACAATTCTATCCGGCTTCATAAAATCTTCAACCGCAAAGCCTTCTCGCAAAAACTCGGGGTTTGAAACTATAGCAAAATTGGATACACCATGTTGTTTTACTTTTTCTTCAACCATTTGAGCGGTTCCGACAGGAACAGTGCTTTTATTAACGATTACTTTAAATTCACTAATTTTTTCTTCCTTTAAAATTTTTCCGATATCATCAGCAATTCCAAGAACGAAACGCAAATCAGCAGCTCCATCACCACCTTGCGGTGTTGGAAGACAAAGAAAAATGACATCCGTATTTTTTACAGCAAACTTGAGATCATCAGTAAATTCAAGTCGTTTTTTTGCGATGTTGCGATAAAAAATTATATCTAATCCGGGTTCATAAATTGTAACTTCAGCATTTTGAAGTTTAGCTAATTTTTCAGGATTATTATCGACGCAAATAACTTGATTTCCCATTTCGGCGAAGCATGTTCCGGAGACCAACCCAACATATCCGCTTCCGATTACACTTATTTTCATATTTATTTTCCTATAAAAGAATGTTTCAAAATTTAGCTTTTAAATATAGGAAAGGAGAGGAATGTAAACCAACCCAAATGATGAGATATAAACTGTTTAATTTCAACTGAGAGAGATGTTTTTCTTCTCAATCTAGTGTTATCTAAAAATATTTTTAAACTTTTTTCTTTTTGATGCTGCTTCTCAATAAATTTGTATAAAATTTAAGAAAGAATAATAAGAGAGTCTTTATAAATGAAACTTAATTTAGGATGCGGAAAAGATATAAAACCCGGTTATGTGAATCTTGATATTGTCGATTATGGCGGAAACGACATTCACGATATTAATAGTTTTCCATATCCTTATCCCGAAAACCACTTTGATGAAATTTTTTGCTCACACATACTTGAGCATCTTGATAGTTTTCACAAGACTGTAACGGAGTTGTACCGTATTTCAAAACCAAATGGAACAATAATCGTTTACGCCCCTTTCTTTCTTAATACAAAGTATTTCGGTGAGCCTGATCATAAAATTCCATTTTCAATTAGAACTTTTGATAACTATGAATATATAGGGAATAGAAAGTTGAAATTTTATGAAAAATGGAAATTGAATCATCGAACTAATTACGAGGGGAAAGCGCAATTTGAAGTTATCGAGAAGAAATTTATTACTTCCCACTTTTCTGTTTTAAAATGGATGGATTTAATAGTCAACATTGAACCTGTAATGTATGAAAGATTTTTTGCAGGAATTTTTTCACCTGAAGAAGTTTATTTTAAATTACGTGTTGTGAAATAGATATTCGTCTCAAAATTGTAACTCGACATTTATGTCGAGAAACATCTCGCAAGTGTAAAAGATTAATTTTGTGTCTACTGTTTATGAGGTCAGGGTTGAGATAGTTCATCTTTCTCCTTCGCTCCAAAATAAATAATCATTCCCCACCCGATTAAAAAGAAAATTCCACCTATCGGTGTAAGTATAGTAAGAAATTTTAATCCTGTTAAGGCATAGATATAAAGGGAAAACGAAAAAAGTATAATTCCCATTAGAAAAAATGGAATTGATTTTAGAGCTAATTTGAAATTCGATAAAGCAATCGCTAATATGACTACAGAATGGATCAGATGATACAAAACTCCGGTTTTATAAATTTCCTGCATATGTTCATTAACTAAAGACTTCAATCCGTGACCGCCAAACGCTCCGATTGCAACCCCAAGAAAACCAATTAATCCGCTAATCATAATCCAATGGCTCTTCTTTTTCATAAATCTCCTATAGTAAAATATTGTATCATTAAAACTCAACCGATAATCCTCTTTCCCTTGAATCGAAAAGAAATAAAATCGTATCTTTATACGTCAAAATAAAAATAAAAGGAATAAAGAATGGTAAAAAAAATGTTTGTGCCGGTTATGCTAATCGTAGTAATAGCAGTTATTTATCTAACATATTTTTCACAAAAAGAAGGTTTAGGATCATTTTCCGATTTTGATACTAACAATAACGCAAATAAAGATATTAGGGTTGAAATTGTTTCAGAACGCGGAATAAAAAAGGATGAAGTAAATGGAGTTACGGTTTTTTATGGACGCGATAAGAACGGTACTGAGGTCTTAATTCAAGCACCACTTATGCTTCCCCCTTCATTCGAAATGAATACAGTTGTAACTTTGAGAGGGCATCTTCACAAAGAGTACTTTCATGCTGCCGAAGTTATGGTGAAATAGAATACAAATTTTCAGGATAAAAAGTTTTTGGGACAATTCAAACTTGTATCTAATTATCAACCATCCGGAGATCAACCGGAAGCCATCAAGCAACTTATTGAAGGGCTTGAGCGGGGTGATAAATTTCAAACTCTTCTCGGTGTAACCGGAAGTGGTAAAACGTTTACTATTTCTAACGTAATAGAAAAAATAAATAAACCGACTCTTATAATTTCCCATAACAAAACTCTTGCGGCTCAACTGTATTCGGAATTTAAATCGTTCTTTCCGGAGAATGCGGTTGAGTTTTTTATAAGTTATTATGATTATTATCAACCGGAAGCTTATGTCGTTTCGAGTGATCTTTTTATTGAAAAAGATTTTGCCGTAAATGATGAAATCGACCGATTGCGTCTAAAAGCAACAACAGCACTAGTTGAAGGAAGAAGCGATGTCATTATAGTTGCAAGTGTGAGTTGTATTTACGGTATTGGCGCACCTCAAGAGTATATCAACCAAATATTGTTTTTAAAAAAAGGGAAAATCTTCCCAAAGAAAAAATTGCTTCGAAAACTTACTGATATCTATTATGTAAGAAATGATGTAGAGCTTACAAGAGGCAACTTCCGCGCTCGCGGTGATGTTGTTGATATAATTCCAGCCTATCAATATGAAGAAGCAATTCGTGTTCAGTATTTTGATGATGAAATAGAAAAGCTTTCTATTATAGATGCAATAACGGGTGAAACATTAAAAGAGATAGACTCAACCGCAGTTTATCCGGCTAAGTATTATGTCTCTGACCGTGAGAGTTTGCAACGGGCAATTAAGACAATTGAAAAAGAGCTGGAAGAAAGATTAGATTTTTTCAGAACACAAGAAAAATATATTGAAGCACAACGAATTGAACAACGAACAAAATTCGACATCGAGATGATGAAGGAAGTCGGTTATTGTTCCGGTATTGAAAACTATTCACGCCACATAGACCAACGTCCACCGGGTTCAAGACCTTATTGTCTATTCGATTATTTCCCGAAAGATTTTTTGCTTATTGTTGATGAATCTCACGTTAGTGTTCCCCAGATTAGAGGAATGTATAACGGAGACCGAGCAAGAAAGACAACGCTCGTCGATTATGGTTTCAGGCTTCCCTCAGCACTTGATAACAGACCAATGACATTTAACGAATTTGAATCGATGTTAAATCAGACAATTTTTGTAAGTGCAACTCCTGCTGACTTTGAACTTTCACGGAGTGAAGGGATTTATGTTGAGCAAATTATTCGTCCCACCGGGTTGCTTGATCCACAAATCGAAGTTCGCCCAATAAAGGGGCAAATAGATGATTTACTCGGCGAAATACAAATCCGAATTGAAAAAAAAGAACGCATTCTTGTTACAACTCTTACAAAAAAAATGGCTGAAGATTTAGCTGATTATCTTGATAAACTCAACATCAGAGTTCGGTATATTCATAGCGATATTGATGCTCTAGAAAGAGTGGAAATTTTGCGTGATTTAAGGCTTGGAGATTTTGATGTTCTTGTAGGTGTAAATCTTTTACGAGAAGGACTTGATTTACCGGAAGTATCTCTTGTTGCAATTATTGATGCTGACAAAGAAGGGTTTTTGCGTAGCGAACGTTCATTAATGCAAACCGCAGGAAGAACAGCACGCAATCAAAACGGCTTGGTTATTATGTACGCAGATAAAATAACCGAGTCGATGAGAAAGACGATTGATGAAACAAAGAGAAGAAGAATTCTTCAAATAGAGTATAATAAGGCAAATAATATTTCTCCCACAACAATTCACAAAAGTATTGAAGAGATTCTCTCTTCAACTTCAATAGCTGATGTTCGTAAAAAAGATATCGGGACAATTGATGCATCTTTTTCAAAAGTTGCTGAACCGGTAATTAAATATATGAGTCAGGAACAGCGGGCAGATTTGATAAATCAACTTACCGAAGAGATGTACAAAGCGGCAAAAGATTTAGAATTCGAAAGAGCGGCTTCGTTGAGAGATGAAATAGAAAGATTAAAAAAACACTTAAAGTAAAACCTGATAGAAAATGTGTGTAGGTATAAACAGAATTTAACTCATTCAGTCTTTACTTTCAGCGTCGTCAAGTGCTTGATTTATCAGGGCAAGAATATCTTTTTTAAAAAATGGTTTTGATAAGTAATGCGTACATCCTTTTTGAAGGAATTCACGTTTGTCAGATTCCATAGCATATGCTGTAATTGCAATAATGGGAGTGTTTCTATACCTTTCTTGGTTTTTTATATGTTGTGCAACCTCTAATCCGTTTAACCCTCTACCAAGATTAATATCCATCAGGAAAGCACTATATGTAGATTCATCAGCAAGCTCTATTGCAGTTTGTCCATTATCTGCGTGGTCAACATCAAAAACTGATGAAAGGAAGACTTTAATGACACCCGAGTTAAGTTGATCATCTTCGACCAATAATATTCTTTTCTTATCCATAAAAAAAATTAACAGTTCTTTATCTTTTAATTAATCAAAAGTTGTTGACTAATAATAGCGGCAATTTTATTTTCAATGAACCACCCCAAGCACAACTTTTGTCAAAAACATATTTATTTAACATCTTAATATATTTTTTTGCCGAAGTTAATCCTAATCACAGTTGCTCATTTTTTTATCATTTTGGGTTAAAATTTATGAGAGGCAAAGAAATCGTTTTCATTACAAATTAATTTGTTGAACCAACCACAAACCTAAACTTTTATCGGAATAAGTTCCATTTCCCTCCATACAGTTTTCATTAATTACGGTGAGTGGTTTTGGAAAATTAAATGGTGTTTTTTCAAGATTGATTATTCGCCAATCCCCTGTAACAATGTCTTCATTCTCATTACAACTAGTGAAAGTTGTAGTTAAGAGATATTTAATCCCACTTCGCTTAATATTCCGAATTGAATTAATTAAATCATCGTTAGAAAGATGGACAAGACAGTCACGGCAAAAAATCAAATCGACAAAAGGAAGGTTATCGGAAATAAGATTAATAACTTCAAATTTTCTATTATCGTTCTGGTACAAAGAGACATTCTTTTCGATTATTTCTTTAACAATATCACCGCCATAATATTTATCTACTCCGAGGTCAACATTTTTTAACCAATAAAAATCACCGCATGGTAAATCAAGTAGGGTTTTGATTGAGTAATTTTTGAACAAATTTGGAAGAGCATCTTTAATGGTTATTGTTTGGATATCATTAGAGCCATTTCCTGAGGCTGAAACATCATCTTTCCAATGATTAGTTTGATAAATCATTTTAAAGGACTCCACGGGAGAGTACGATTTATTGTTAAGCTTTTCTTTTTTGAAGAAGGATGTGTCAAATGGAAGATCAGCCCGTTTAGTTGACTCGTTATTCATAAAACATATTTTCTTAAATTGATTTTACTATATTATCTTACCAATGAAACTCCCGAAGAGAAATCAATGTTTACTTTAAAAATAGGAATAAACGAATTAAATATCTTCTTTACATATTGCTTTTTGCAAACATAGTATTGTTTTCTGCCAATGGTACAATCAAAGGAAAAATAACTGATTCAGAAACATCATTGCCGTTATCTTTTGTTAATGTTTTTATAACCGCAACAACGGTTGGAACAACAACTGATACGGAAGGTAATTACATTTTAAAAATCCCTCTCGGTCAATCCGAGATAAATTTTTCAATGATTGGTTATAAAACCCAAAAGGAAACAATAATCTTAACCGATAAAGAAATAGTTCTTAATATCTCTCTTGAACCTGCATTTTACGAAATTCCGGAGGTGGTTGTTACAGGAGACGACCCAGGAGTGTTAATAATGAGACGAATGATAGAACGCAAAATGGAACAAAAAACAAATCTTGAGACATACACCTATAAACTGTACACAAAATTTTTTGTAAGTACGGATACGGTTACGGCGGGAAGATCAACAAATGATGGTGATACTACTATTTTTTCCATCTTCGAATCCTATTCAGAAGGATATTTTAAAAAAGAGGATAAATATTTCAATAAAATTATTCAGCGACGTCAGAGTGTAAATGTCCCGCCACAAGCGAACTTTGTTACATTTGGGACAAACATTAACGCATTCGATGATTACATCACCGTTATTAATGAGGAGATTGCTACTCCTTTTCACCCTAAAGCCATTGATTATTATGACTTCAAATTAGAAAAGTGGATTTCTCCTGATAGCATCACTAACATTGCGGTTATTAAAATTACACCCAAAACCATTCTGCGGAAATTGTTTTACGGTTACGTTTATATTGATGGACTTAAATTAGTTCCTTTTGAAATATCACTAACTCCATCAGAGGCGGTAAAGTTGCCATTCAACGCATCTCTATCATACAGGCAATACTTTGCTGATAATGAGAACTTCATAGTTCCCACAAATCTTCAAATTAAATCTAATATCCCGATTGATATTTATTGGTTATTTGATGCACGATTGGATGTACAAATTAATAATGTCGCTTATGATTATAAGTTTAATATTCCCATTGATAATAAAATATTTGAACAACGAAGAGTAGAAGCCGATAAATCAGCAGATATAATTGATCCTTTGTTTTGGGACAATAATGCGATTCTTCCTTTAACCGATAAAGAGGCAAAGGCATACAACGAAATAAAAGAAGCACGTGAAAATCCCGATTCAATTTTTCAATCTTCTTTTGTTGACAGATATATTGGTCCTGTTACTCGTGAGATTGCAAAACTTGACCGTTCTCCATTTACCGGTTTTGATGATTTCTTCCGATACAATAGGGTTGAAGGGGCATACATTGGTGGAGGATTAATAATTTACGATAATGATAACTTTCGTTCGCATATCAAAACGGGATATGCTCTTGCTGATAAAAAAGTAAAGGGGGAAATATTTATTGAATATTATTTGGATAAATTTAAAAAGCTAGCGGTAAATTTTAATCTTTATAATCGTTTAAATAGACGCGATGACCCATCATTTTTCGGAGAAAGATCCATTACGCTTTTGTCACTTCTTTTTAAAAATGATTATGGAGACTATTATTATTCTTCCGGTTATAATTTAGAGTTTAAAGCCGGATTTGGACAACTTAGATTTATTAGGAAGCAAATCTTTGAAAGACCTTATGTAATTAAATTGGGGCTTAGAGATGAAACTCATTTGACAGCTTTTGTAAATAGTGACTTTGCTCTATTCGGCAGAAGAAAATCTTTTCGTGAAAATCCATATTCAGTCAATGGACGACTTCGTTCATTATATACGGAAATAAACTTTGACTACTCTCCCTTAAGGAGAATGTCGGATTTCGGTTTTCAAATAGGTTATGAATATTCATCAAAAAGATATTTAAAGAGCGATTTTGATTTCAGCAATATTAAATCAATTGTTAGTTTAAGAACATCAACCCTTCCTTTGTGGACTCTTGATATGCGACTGGCAGCGGGAAAATCATTCGGAAAACTTCCTCCGCAAAGGTATTTCAGTGTTGAGTCATCTGCTTCATCCATAGCACAAAAGGGAGCGTTCAGAGGTGTTAAGTTAAAAGAGTTCTATGGTGAGGACTATGCAACTTTATTTATTGAACATAATTTTGGAGAAGTAATTCCCGGAATATTTAGGATTCCCAATGTTGCATCCTTCGGAGTAGAGTTTATCATCAATGGAAATATAGGTTATACTAAATTTAGGGATATAAATAATGTTAAAGCATTAAACCCAAATCTTTCTAGTACTACAGAAACTATTGAACAATATTATTACGAAGCTGGAATTGCCATTAACCGTTTCCTTCTTTTTTTTCGTTTTGATCTTTCTGCCCGCCTCTCGCAAGTCTCCACTCCGGAATATCGGTTTACTTTTTCGATAGCAACAAATTAAAATACTTCCTATTACTACCACCAAATAACCAAATAAAAGATTTGACATAATGAATGGTTTTGCATAAAATTGACAACACGAAAAAAATAAAACGGAGGCGTTTATGAAATCATCTTTATTTCTCTGCTTCTTTCTTTTCTCGGTTGCTACAATTAATGGACAGTGGATCTCTTTAAATCCACACCCTACAGCAAACAATACATATATTGGATCCGCACCAAGTCCGGATAGATTTATAACCGTATCAGCTCAAGGTGAAATTGTGTTAACCCATGATGGTGGTGTTACATGGCAAGTAGCTCCATTACCCTTAGAGGGTATTTATCGTGCATGTTATTTTGTAAATGAAAATGTTGGATGGGCAGTAGGAGCTGTTGGAAGCGGTCAAGTACGAATAGTGAAATCTACTAATGGCGGATTAAATTGGGCTCAGCAAACAAACGCCCCTGATACAACAAAATATGATGTCTTCTTCATCAATGAAAATGTAGGGTGGATTGTCGGCTTTAACGGTATGATAATAAAGACTACAGACGGCGGTGATAATTGGTTTACCCAAACAAACACAACAATTACGACAAGAACTTTATACGGAGTAACTGCAATTGACTCAAGTAATGTTTTTATCTCCGGAAGTTCAAACGCGTTATTGAAATCTATTGATGGCGGTAATAATTGGACTTTGCTACCACAAATATTTTCATCATCCACCGATTATAAAGGTATTAGAAATTTCTTTTTCAATTCAACCAATAATCTTTTCGTTGTAGGAACTGCCGGACGAATTGCTAAATCAACAGATAATGGTTCAACATGGTCTGCGGTTCATAATCCCGGCGGTTCAGTGCAACTATGGGAGGTTGCATTTAATAGTTCGGGAATTGGCTTGGCAAGTGGAGCCAGCAGTACTCTGCTAAGATCAACTGATGGAGGTAACACGTGGGCAACGGTAACAGGATTTCCTGCAAGTCAAATATTTTATACGGTAAGATTTGCTTCTGAAAACATCGCTTATCTTGGCGGCACTAATGGCTATTATTATAAATCCACAGATGCCGGTGCAACATGGCTTCCGATCAGCTATCGCTATACTTCTACCAGACTCCGTGATATAAGTTTTGCTGATGAACTGAACGGTTATTGCGTGGGCACAAATTTCCTATCTAAAACTACAGATGGTGGATTTACCTGGACAACATTTGCCTCTCCATTTACCGGAGATATAAATGAAGTTGTAGCTTTATCTTCTTCCTCCGCTATTGCCGGAGCCGATCTCGGTAATGTTATTAAAACTACTGACGGAGGAACTTCTTGGACGGTGATTCCAACAGGAATAACAGGCACTAATTCCGATATTCTTGCTATCGATTTTGTAGATGAAAACAGAGGTCTTGTCGCAGCATATAACGGAACTGTAGCCAACACTTCTGATGGTGGTTTAACATGGACAATCATTTCTACAATAACGGGATCAAGTCCATGGGATATGGATATGGTCGACTCACTTTATGCTTATGTAGTAGGAACCGGCGAAAGAATTTTTGCTACTACAGACGGTGGTGTAACCTGGACTCAACAATATGCCGGTGGTGGTTTGGGTACTTATGGGGTTTCATTCGTTGATAGAATGAATGGTGTTGCCGGTGGAACAAGCGGTAATACATTCTTTACAACTGATGGTGGAATTACATGGACACCGTCAACTACAAAACCAGGGCAATCCGTTTGGGGAATTCATATAGCACGAAGTCTTAACGGTACAATCGCAATGACTGCATGCGCCAGCGGTTATGTTTATAAAAGTATTGATGGTGGTGCTAATTGGGTACCTGAACCAAGATTGACTATTAATACTTTTGATGATATTTATATGACTCCAAATGCTTCTTATGCGTGGGTTGTCGGCAGTTCGGGAACTACAATAAGATGGACAAATCCTGAAGTTATTCCGGTGGAATTAAGTTCTTTTAATGCAACGCTTAACGGAAGTAAAGTTACTCTGAATTGGTCAACTGTAACCGAGCTGAATAATTATGGCTTTGAAATTGAACGAGCTAATTCTGATTCAAAAGATAGATGGGAAAGAATAGGTTTTGTTAATGGGAATGGAACATCTCTTGAATTTAGGTCTTACAGTTTTACGGATGAATTAAGAGATTATGGTACAATTCTATATCGGCTGAAACAGCTCGATTTTGACGGAACATTTTCATATAGTAATGAAGTTAAAGTTGAAAATATTTTACCGGTTCAATTCACTTTGTCACAGAATTTCCCCAATCCATTTAATCCGGAAACAAATATCCGGTTCTCATTACCCTCTTCGGGAAATGTATCATTAACAATTTACGATGTTTTGGGAAATGAAGTTGGTCTGATTGTGAATGAATTTAAAACCGCAGGAAATTACACCGCAACTTTCAGCATGGGTGATAACTCTTTATTATCAAGCGGGGTTTATTTTTATAAACTTGAATTAAATTCGGTAGACCTTGGAAAACAAAGTTTAATCCGCAAAATGATTCTAATCAAATAATATCAATACATTTTAATGGCGGGAGCTTGACGGCTCCCGTCTCTGCTTTTACAAAAACCCGAATATTTTTCTACAACTTCATTACAAAATTAGAATCAATATTTAATAAGTTTGCACCAAAGTTTTACCAAAACCAAAACCGGGCAATATCAAATACTAAATGTATTTTCATTTGAGGCTATCTTGTTAAGATTTAATATTGTTTTCGGAAAGGAAACATCATTAAATTGTTTTAACTTCGGACACATTTTTTAATTTTGGTTTAAACTCCGGTGATTAATTTAATTCTCCGGGTAAATGAGGTCGTCATGAAAAATCTATTTTATTTAATTTGTATATTTCTATTAATGTCGGTTTCATCCTTTGTTTATGCACAGAAAGATACAAGCTCCGTTATCAAAATAACATTAATAGATGGTTCGGAGTTCATCGGACAAATTATGGAAGAGACAGACTCTTTAATCAGTTTCCGTACCAATGCCGGTGTTTCGATAAACTTAAATAGAACTTTGATAGTTGAGACAAAAGTTATTCAAGGAACCTTAATCGGAACAGAATTTCTTAGAAATGATCCGAACCAAACGCGTCTCTTCTTTTCTCCAACCGGAAAAACTTTGGCGGAGGGAAAGGGTTACTTTTCTGATTATATGATCTTTTTCCCTTTTGTTGCTTATGGAGTTACAGATTATATTACTTTAGCGGGAGGAATGACACTAATTCCTGGTGCCACATCGCAATTATTCTACATTGCACCGAAAGTTCGTTTAATAAATAGAGATAATCTTACAATAAGCACGGGAGTGCTTTATACTCAATTTGAAGAGTATAATGTTGGTGTAACATATGGTGTTTTTACTTATGAAAATCAGAAATTTGCTGTGACTGGCGGACTTGGGTGGGGATTTGCAAAAGGTGAATTTTCTGCTTCGCCATTAGCACTAATCGGGTTTGAGTTACGTGTTTCTAAGTATGTGAAAATTATTTCCGAAAATTGGATTCCCCCTGAAACTGATTTAATAGTCTTGATGCTCGGTATTCGATTTTTTGGAGAAAATTTAGCTGCAGATATTGCTATGGTTCGTGCAACGTCATCTGAATGGACGGGATTTCCATTTATTCCATGGGTTGGGTTTGCATATAACTTTTAATGATATATTGCTCTCGTTTATCAGTGAGATTTTTTTTATATTAGAAATAATTTCACAAAAAGAGGGGAAGAAATGAATGGAATCGGCATCAGAAAAGAAGACGTTAATCTTTTTGAAAAGAGAGCTCCATTAACACCCAATCACGTCAAACAACTTAGTAAAAACAATATACGCATTGTTGTTCAACCGTCGAATGAAAGAGTATTTGATGAAGAATCATATATTAATTCGGGGGCTGAAATCAGTAACGATCTTTCAACATGCAATGTAATTTTGGGTGTGAAAGAAATTCCAATTGTTGATATTCTGCCTGAAAAAACTTACCTCTTTTTTTCGCACACGGTAAAAGGACAAACCTATAACATGCCCCTTCTTAAAGCGTTGATTGAAAAAAAAGCAACATTAATTGATTATGAATTAATTAAGGATTCTAAAGAAAAAAGATTGGTGTTTTTTGGTGATTTTGCCGGATACGCCGGAATTATCAATACTCTATGGGCTTTCGGTGAAAGGATTTTTTGGGAAGGAAAAAATAATTTATTCAAACCGATAAATCAAACTGTAGTGTATGACGGTTTAACTGAAGCCAGAGCCGCAATATCGGAAGTTGGAGAAAACATTCGCACTAAAGGAACTCGACCTGAAATTACTCCTCTCGTAATAGGTGTAACGGGAAGAGGAAGAGTTTCTAAGGGAGTAATGGAAATTTTGGATTTGTTACCCATTGTTGAAATTGCGCCGGAAGATCTTGCCGATTTTATTAACAAGAAGGAAAATCATTCGCCACATTCGGTTTATGTAGTTCGCTTTATGAAGGGTGACCTTTACAAACCAAAAGATGGAGAAAGTAGTTATGATGCAAAACATTTCATGCATCATCATAACGAATATGAATCTAATTTGGAAAAATTTATTCCTTATTTATCTATTCTTGTAAATGGAATATATTGGGAACCAAAGTTTCCAAAATTATTAACTAAAGAGTATTTAAGAAATTATTATTCGTCGGGTAATAAAAGCCGATTAAAAGTTATTGGCGACATTACATGCGATATAGAAGGCTCAATAGAATGTACAGTGAAAGCAACAGATTGGAAAAATCCACTTTATGTTTATAATCCCATTACCGGATATCAAAATAAAGGATGGGAAGGTGATGGTATTGTAATGATGACAGTTGATAAACTCCCAACAGAATTACCGCGGGAAGCCTCAAATTTTTTCGGAAATTCTTTACTTCCGTTTCTGGAACATTTAGCGAAAGTCGATCTTTCTAAGTCTTATGAAGAATTAAAACTTCCACATGAGTTTAGAGATGCTGTAATTGTACACAAAGGAAAATTAACACCAAAATATCAACATTTAGAAAAATTAATTTACCAACAATAAACCTCAGACAATTCCATGAAAAAAATATTAATACTTGGCGCAGGACAAAGCACCCCTTACTTAATTACATATCTGCTGGAAGAAGCAGCACAAAATAATTGGTTCGTAAAAGTAGCCGACCGTTCGTTATCTCTCGCTCAAAGCAGAGTGAAAGACCATTCTAAGGGGCTTGCGGTTGACATCGATATAAATGACAGAGCTTTGCGAAAAACAGAGATATCACAAGCCGATATAGTTGTTAATTTTCTTCCTCCTAAATTTCAATACGATATTGCTCTCGAGTGTATAGAATTCGGTAAACATATGATTACCGCATCTTATGAAGATGCCCAGGTTGCTTTGCTTGATAAAGAAGCAAGATGTAAAGGTTTATTAATACTAAACGAAATGGGACTTGATCCGGGGATTGATCATATGTCTGCTCTTTCGATAATTCATAAAATAAGGAGGGAAGACGGATATGTTAATAAATTCTCTTCATACGGAAGCGGACTGCCGGCACCGGAAGTATATTCAAATCCATTAAGATATTGTATAACCTGGAATCCGCGAAATATCGTTATGGCAGGAGAACAGGGAGCTCATTATATGGAAAATGGAAAAGTTAAACTCCTTAATCACAATAATATTTTTCAAAGAACATGGAATGTTATGATCGACGGAATTGGTGAATTAGAAGCATATCCGAATCGTGATGCAATGAAGTACCAAAAGCTATTTCGTGTAAATAAAGTTAAAACTATGATTAGGGGAACATTAAGATACCCGGGTTGGTGTGAAACTTGGTCTCAAATTGTTAAGCTGGGAATGACGAATGAGAATATAGAAATTCATCACTTAAAAAATAAAACTTATTCAGAATTTACCGAAATGTTTTTACCGGTCCATATTTCAGGTGGAAGCGTTGAAGCTCGAGTTGCTAATTATCTTAATATTAGTCCAACAGGAAAAATAATGGAAAATTTAAGATGGCTAGGGCTATTCTCCGAAAATATTATTAATAATAATGTTGTGACAGGAGCGGATGTTCTGGTAAAATTGTTAAATGAAAAACTTCAACTTCCTGAAGGGGATAGAGATGTTGTAATATTACACCATGAAATCGAAGCGGTTTATCCCGGAAGGGAAAAGAAAGAGAAGACAATTTCAACATTGGTTGAGTTTGGAAAACCTTATGAGCATACGGCAATTGCAAAAACCGTTGGACTGCCTGCTGCGATTGCGGTTAAACTAGTCTTATCGGGGCAACTACCGATGCTTGGTTGCGTACAGCCAGTGCATGCAGCTATATATGAACCGGTGTTGAGTGAATTGAAGAAAAAAGGAATAGTGTTTAAGGAGAAAACAATACAATTAAAATAAAATATTGATTAACCCACTTTTGGAAGAGTAATGTAGAAAGAACTTCCTTTATTAGGCTCTGATTCTACCGAGATAGAACCGTTATTTTTTTCTATAAATTCTTTACATAGTCCAAGCCCTAAGCCTGTCCCTCTTTCGCCCTTTGTGCCGGTTGTTGACGTAACTACGTTAATGTTAAAAATATTCTCCCGTGTAAGTTCATCCATTCCCACACCATCATCTTTAATAATTGTCAAAACATTTCCGTTTAATGTTTTTGTTTTAATCTCAATTAGCCCTTTTGGATTGGTATATTTTATAGCGTTATTAATAAGATTCCTGAATACAACCTCCAACATTTTTTGATCCGCATAAACAAGTTGAGTTTCGTCTACAAAATTTTCAACTTGGATTCCTTTCTCTCTTATCTGGTTCTGATACAAACTTGAGATTTTATCGAATAGATCTTTCAACTTGATTTCTACAGGATTAAAATCAATTTTACCTGTTCGTGAAGCAGAGAGGTTCAGTAGATTTTCCAACAGTTCATAAGTTTGAACGGAAGTTTCTCTTATGTTTGAAATAAATTCAAGTCGCTCTTCATCTCCGAGTTCGTAGTAATCTTCCTTAATAATTAGGGAGTAATTTAATAAAGCGAAAAAAGGATTTTTAAGGTCATGGGCAATTATAGAAAAAAGTTTTTCTTTAGAATTATTTAACTCGATTAACTCTTTGTTTTTTAGTTCAAGTTCAGAAGCCTGACCTTCTATTAGATCGTTTTTTTGTTGTAGAATAAGGTTTACTTTTTTTCGTTTGCTATTCATGGTGAATAGTGCTATTGCAGTTATAACAGCCCCAAATAAAACTATGATAATAGCTAATAAGAGAAGACGTTGTTGTTGATTTTCAAACTTCTGAAGATCAATAGCGTGACGGTATTTTTCAAATTCGAACTTATTTTTCAATTCATTTATTCTTCTTTGAGAATCCTCATTATCGATTTGTCCTTTGTATTTAAGATACTCCTTTAAAGAAGAAAGTGCTTCATCAACACTTCCTTTTGCCTCATAAATTTCGCTTAAATTTTTATAGCTATCACGCAAAAAACTTTTTGTATTCATTTCAAGACTGATTTTAACACATTTTTCAAAATACTCTTTTGCAAGTTCTAACTTATTTTCTGTTTTGTTGATCTCACCCAAATACTTATATGCTTCGGCAATCCTCAAGCTATTCTTTTCTTTGATTGCAATGTCTAAAATCTGATTAAAATATTCCCTTGCCGCTACTAAATTATTAGATCTAATATAATTTTCTGCAAGTCCCTTAAGACAAATTATTATTCCCCCCGCGGAACCGACTGCTCTGTAGGCTTCTAAAGATTTGTTATAATAGTAAATAGATGAGTCACGATTTTTATTGATAAAAGTTCCTGCAATTGAATTATAGACATACCCTATGTTTTGGGTATCATTGGAGGCTATTGCATAACTCAAACTTTCCCGAAAATATTCAATTGCTTTATCTTCCTGTGCAGTTTCTTGGAAAATTATTCCAATGTTTGTAAGTATTACGGGAATATTAGTAAAATTGTTTATTTCACGGTTTAGAGTTAGAGCTTCCATATAATATTCGAGCGCTTTGTCATAAATTGCCCATTGATAATAGACAGTTCCAATATTGTTTGTTGTAGAAGCCAGGTGTTCTTTATTTGGTAATTTTTTACGTAGCTTCAGAGATTTTTCAAAAAACACAATTGCGCTATCATAATTTGATCGATGCCAATACATTAATCCTGTATTGTTAAGTGAACTCCCCAAGCCGGTCGAATCATTAACAGCGGTTCGAATTGCTACGGATTTTTTAAATGAAGTAATTGCTGAATCAATATTTCGAAGTCGATTATAAGTCCTACCGAGGTTTTCATAATCTTCTCCTAACTGTTTAGAATTTCCGTTCGGTTGGTTTTGCTTAATGGCAAGTGTAAAATATTTTAATGCGGAGTGGTAATCCTCCTTTGAAAAGTAATTTCGTCCTCTGAATGAATATGATTTTGCTATACCCGGAGTATAATCAATTTCACTTGCAAGATTATGCAAATAGTCAATTTTAATAATAATGCCGGGGCTATTAATTCCCTCGGCTTCAATTTCGGAAATTAACTCTTCTATGCCCCTTTTATCTTTATTATCCCCGCTTTCACATCCAACCAGCAAAAAAAACATTAAAAAAAATAAAATAGCATAACTGAGTCTGGATACAAGTATTTGCATAGAAACAGAAATTTATTTGTTTAAAATACTAACACCATAAAATAGAAAATTTTATCACAAAAGAGGACTAATTTTTTGCGCTATTTGTTTAGCCATTCTCTAAATGCCGAAGTTCTATCAACGCTTACCAGCGCTTCTATTCCATTAGGTTCTGTTGGAATGAGATCAAGCTTGATTCTTGATCTTGAATAGGGGGTCAGATTCCCGATGGACTTAAAAGCAATCAACATTTTTCTGTTTATTCGGAAAAACTCTATAGGGTTTAGCAATTCGATGAGTTTTTCGAGAGAGTAATCAACCGGATAGACTTTATTTTGAAAAGTTACAAGAAATACATTTTTATCAAGAGCATAGAAATAAGCAATTTCTGTAGTCTCAACTTTTTTGATCTTTTGTCCATATTGTATCATAAACCTTTTTTTGTACGAATCATCCTTGCCGAAATAAGATTTCATCGCTTCCTTAATTCCCTGATATCCCGTTTGAGATAGAGAATGCATTTTTTTTAATGCGGCTTCGAGTTCATTCTGACGTATAGGTTTTAATAAATAATCAATTGAATTGAGCTTAAAGGCTTTAATTGCGTATTGATCATAGGCGGTTGTAAAAATAATAGGGGTTGTTATTTCAACTTTATCAAAGATTGAAAAACTAATTCCATCCGAAAGCTGAATATCAAGAAAAATAAGATCGGGTTTGTTGTGGGTAAGGTAACTGATAGCCTTGCTTACCGAACTAATAATTTCAGTAACTTCAATTGATTTATCAATCTCAGCAAGGACCCGCTTAAGCTTTTCGGCGGCTAACAGTTCATCTTCAATTATTATTACTTTCATTCTCATAATTTAATAGGGGTAGTTTAGCTATATAATCAGTTTGTGTAATTTTAAACTCAGATTTTAACTCCGAAAGATAACTATATCTTGTGATTAAATTTTTAAGTCCGACTACTACATCGGTAGCTCAATTCATTTTTTTTGTAGATTATTTTCGATAAAGAGGTGATCGTCTTTTAGGCTGTTTTAAGCCTTCAACTGTTTTAAAGTAATTAAGGGCGTTAATCACGGTTATGAACCGCCCATCAAAATACTACCGAACGGTAGGTAAGATAAAAAAATATTTGCACTATATTTGAAACAAGTTTTTAAGCAATTATGGGGGTGTTAAGATGAAATCGACGACAATTAAACATCAAGGAAGTGAAGCACGACAAAAAATATTAGTAGCTGCTGCTCTTCTCTTCGCACGGGATGGTTATTATAGAGTATCGGTTAGGGAAATATGTGAGTCGGCAGAAGTAAGCAAGCCCGTTCTTTATTA
The DNA here is from genome assembly GCA_020061995.1 of Ignavibacteriales bacterium. The sequence goes on from JAGUXE010000166.1 coordinate 27,483, forward strand.
CTATTTCAAAGACAAAGAAAATCTTCTTGAAGCATTAATGAAAGAGACATATTATCGTGTTGAGGAGCTGAAAAAGAAACACCTGAGTTCTACAAATGGTTTAGAAGAACTTCTTCGAGGTATAGTAAAAATGTATAGCGATTTCTTGATTACATATCCATATTTAACACGTTTCTCTGCATTTATTCAATCGAGTAATGTCCCCGATAAAATTCTTACTATGAAAACCGAGCGTTACGAGAAAGAAAAAGGAGAGTTTGTTGCGATACTTAAAAAGTATCAGAAATCTAATGTTTTAGCAAAGAACTACGATGCTGAAATCTTATTTATAAATTTTATTGGCTCAATAATAATGTTGATTGCTGAACATATTGTGATGGGAGAAAAACAGACAACCATTACTAAAAAAATGAACAAACTTGTAGACTTATGGATTCAAACATTTGTGATAAAGGAGAATAAATGAATATAAATTTTATGAAAATACTTTTAGCCGGATTACTCCTATTCGGAAACTTTCTTATTGCACAAACCACAGAGAAGAACATAATTTATCTATCGATGAATGAAGTAATAGGAAAATCACGAACTGATAATTTGTCGCTGAAGTCAAAATTGCTGGAATATGATGCCCAGAGTTATGAAGTGTGGAAATCGTACTCATTATTTGTCCCGAGTTTTAATTATCAGGGAATTGCGACCAATAATCTCGAACTTCCTGTTTTTGTTTTCATGGGGCAACAGTTTGTTGTCGGTACAAAATTCACATTTCAGCATTCTCTTGATTTGACAATTCCTCTATTTACAGGCGGTTCACGCTGGTTTAATATGAATATTCAAAAAAGCATGAAGAAATCTTTAAGTGAAGAATTGAAAGGGAAGGAGGAAGAAGTCGTACTTCAATCCCTTAAGGCTTACTATGGAGTAATTCTTGCGACCTCATTGTTTTCAACATCAGAAGAAGCGATGCTTGTTTCGAAAGCAAATTTAGAACAGGTACAAAAATTCTATAATGTGGGAACGGCAACTGAATTGGATCTCCAAAGAGCAAAAGCGCAATATGCAGCAACTCTGCCATCGCTTGAAAAAGCTAAAGCAGAAAAAATAATGTCGGGACAACAACTTAAGTTTTTACTAAATATTGAGTTTAGTGATTCTCTTGTCATTACTGACACACTTGCCGGCATTGACCTAATGAGTGATTATAAAAAACTTGATCTTGGGGACTTCAAAAATCTATCTAAAGAAAATAGATCTGATATTAAATCACTTGCCCATAAACTTCAAGCAACTAAAGAAGGAGAAAATATTGCGTTAGGAAGTTTTCTGCCATCCGTAGCTTTATCTGCAAATGTTGCACATCAAGCTCAGCTTGGTAATTCCAATGTTATGTGGAATGATTATATAAGATCCAAATCGATTAATATTATTATGTCCTGGCCCTTATTTGAAGGGGGTAGGAAGCATATAAATTATCAGCAGGCAAAAATTCAAACAGAACAGATGAAAATTTTATATGAGCAGGCGGACAAGGGAATGTTGTTGAATGTTGAGGAAAGTTATTATTCTTATCAAGAGGCAGTTAAAAATCTTGAAAGTCTAAAAGAAGTTATGCTTCAATCAAAGGAGAGTCTTCGCTTATCCAATCTTTTATACAAAGCGGGGATGAGCACTCAGCTTGATGTATTAAACGCGCAGTTGTTCAATACTTCGAGTCAAATGCAATATTATCAGGGAATATACTTTTATAATATAAGTCAATTAAATCTTATGTATTCAATAGGATTGTTAAATAAAATTTGGAAATAATTCATTAGAGGATTAAAATGAAAAAATACTTTTTGTGGATGATTGTCTTCACAATGTTTCTTACAGTAGGATGCGGAGAAGACGAAAAGGCGAAAGCGGAAAAAACAGTTCCCGTAAAAATCTATAAAGTTAAAAATGATAGAATTGAAAATGCGATTAAAGTAACCGGAAGTATTACTGCGGGAGAAGATGTAATTGTTTATGCTAAAGTGAGTGAACGTATAGAGAGAATTTATATTAAGCCCGGGGATAGAGTATCTATTGGTCAAACGCTAGCTGTTCAATATAATGCGATATTTAGACAAGGAGTTGAAGCTGCGGAAACTGCTGTTAAATCAGCTGAATCTCAAGCTAAACTTGTTTCTCAAGATTATGAAAGAATGAAAACCCTTTTCGCGCAGAAGGCGATAAGTCAGCAACAATATGACCAGATAAAAACTCAAAACGAATCACTACAATTAATGCTTGATCAGGCAAAGCTTCAGTTAAAACAGGCGAAAGAACAATATGATAATTCTTTTGTCAAAGCCCCATTTAGTGGAGTTGCTGCCTCGGTTTTTGTAGAAACTAATCAAATGGTTACGGCAGGTATTCCGATTGTACAGGTCATTAATCCTAAAAACATGAAAGCAAAGATTAAGGTACCCTCGAGTGATATTAAAGGAATCTTCAAAGGACAGAATGTAAAAATAAATTTCCCCTCTGTTCCGGATAAAAGTTATTTTGGTACAATAGCACAAATAGATCAAGCGGTTGATCAGTTTACTAAAAACTTACAAATTGAAATATTAATTAAAAGTCCGGATAATATGATTAAATCAGGTATGTTCGGTGAATTCTTAATAGAAACGGATATAAAAGAGAATTCAATTGTAATTCCGGAGAATTCGGTTCAGAGCCGTACCGAAGTAATTATAGATCGTGAAACCGGACTGCAAAAGTCAATGCGAAAACATTTTGTTTTTGTCGTAAAGAATGGTGTTGCACAGTTAGTTGAAGTTAAGACGGGAATCGTAAATGATGGAAGAATGGAAGTTATATCGGGATTAAGTAGTGGTGATGTAGTTATTGTAGTCGGTCAAAACATTGTAAAAGCCGGCGAAAAAGTTAAAATTATTGATTAAGGAAAGTTGATAAAATGTTATTAACAAAATTTTCACTTAGAAGACAAATTACGCTGCTGATGATGTATGCGGTGGTGATTGGGTTTAGTCTTTTTTCTTTTTCACAATTGAAAATAGATTTTTTCCCCGATATACAGTTTCCGATTGCGGGAGTTATTACAAACTATTCAGGCGTTGGTCCTGAAGATATAGAAAACCTTGTTACGCGCCCGATTGAAGAATCTGTTTCCTCAGTTAAAAATATAGAGAAAGTTAGTTCTCAATCTTTTAAAGGAGGCTCAATAGTTACGCTTGAATTCAAATATGGAATAAATATGAATCAAGCAGAAGTTGATATAAGGAAAAATCTTGATCTTATACGCGATTTCCTTCCGCAAGATGCAAGCGAACCATTAGTTTTTGTTTTTGATCCATCAATGAGTCCGATTTTTTTCTTAAACCTTAGTTCCGAATATTTGGGGTCGGCAGAGCTTAGAAGACTCGCAGAAGAAACTATTGAACCACTGCTTGAGAGGGTTGATGGAGTCGCATCGGTTCAAACGCAAGGAGGATTGCAACGACAAATCAATATTAATCTTAACCCGGTTCAATTAGCTGCATATGGAATTGCTCCAAATGATGTTGCACAAGCAGTTCAAATCGGGAGCGGGTTACTCCCGGGTGGAACAATAGAGACTAAAGATAAAAGCTATAATTTACGCGTCTTCAGTGAATACCGTTCACTTGATCAGATTAGAAACACTATAGTTACAATGCGCGGCACAGAAACCATTCTTGTAAAGGATGTTGCCAAGGTTGAAGATGCATATAAGGAAAATGCCTCAGAAGTGCGAGCTGATTTTGGTGAAGGTGTCCTTGTATTTATTATGAAGCAATCTGATGCAAATACTGTTCTAACCTCTCGACGTGTTCAAGAGGCACTTCCTGGAATTATGAGCAGACTTCCGCAGGGAACAAAACTTACCAAACTTTGGGATCAATCAGATTTTATTATGCTGTCTATTAACAATTTGAGCAGTACTGCATTATATGCATTTATACTTGCGTTTATTGTTATATATATCTTCCTAAGAAATATTCGTGGAAGTCTAATAATGGGAATCTCAATTCCATTATCAGTTATAGTGACTTTTGCTGTTCTTTATGCAACAAATTTAACGTTGAATATTATTTCAATGGCGGGACTTGCGCTCGCTATAGGAATGCTGGTAGATAATTCTATTGTAGTGCTTGAAAATATTTATCGGCATCGCGAGTTGGGCGAAAACAAATTAGACGCAGCTGAAATTGGGGCAACAGAAGTGGGTATGGCTATAACCGCATCAACTCTAACGACAATTGCAGTCTTTGTTCCCGTTCTTTTTGTACCTAACATTACCGGACAATTATTCAAGGATCTGGTTCTAACAATCACGTTCAGTTTAATTGTTTCCTTAATTGTTGCTTTGACTGTCGTTCCGGTTATGTCGGCAAATATATTACGTCTTGAGACTAAAAAACCCGGCAAATTTTCAGCACGTGTAAAAGACAAAATCTCTTCATGGTTCGATAAACTCTCGAGGAATTATAGCAGTGTATTGGATTGGTCATTATCACATAAAAAAACAGTTCTTGGTATAGTCGGATTACTTCTAGTTATTTCGCTAAGCCTCACCGCGGCACTAGGAGGAGAGTTCTTACCAAAGAGTGATCAGGGTTTCTTGAATTTTCTTATTGAATCTCCTTCGGGTACACCAATTGAAGGAACCCGGCTCTATGCTTATCAAGTTGAAGACATTATTAAGGATGTTGTTCCACAAGATGCGATGGAATCGGTTGCAATTTTTTACGGTGAACGTGAGGGTATAGGTGCTTTTGGAACCACATCAAGTACGGTTGAGACCATAATAAAACTTAAACCCAAAGAACAACGGACAATGACCCAATTTCAAATTCAAGATTCCTTACGAACGAGATTGGATAATATTCCGGGTGTAACTTATTTCTTTCAGGAAGGGGCGACATTCTCAACTGAAAAAGATATTGAAGTTAAAATTGTTGGTTTTGATGTTGAGGGAGCAAAAGCAATTGCCAATCAACTAAAAGATAAATTCCAAAAGGTCGAGGGGTTTGTCGACATCTCATTAAACACCAAGGAAACATCACCTGAACTTCAAGTGCATCTTAATAAAGATGTTATGAACGATCTGAAACTTTCTGCATTTGGTGTCGCCGGAAATATTTCAACGGCTATGCAAGGGAAAGTTGTATCCCAGTTCCGTGAAAAAGGAGACGAGTACAATATTCGAATTCAATACGATAAAAAATTCAGGAATCAAAAAGAGACAATTGAAAATATGCAGATTCCACTCCTAACCGGAGAGATGGTAACTTTAAAACAGGTTGCTAGAATTAATGAAGAAGAATCAACCCCCACAATTTTTCGTGAGAACCAAAGTCGATATGTTTCTGTTGGAATTGCTCTTTCGGGAAAAGATTTGTCTGCCGCAATTGAAGAAGTAAATAATATTATTGCACAAACACCCATTCCTTCTGAATATCAAGTAATCCTCGGTGGAACGGCTGAAGATCAACAGGAAGCTTTTTTCTATCTGATGCTTGCATTCATTGCAGCTATACTTTTAGTCTACATGATAATGGCAGCTCAGTTCGAATCTTTTGTCGATCCATTAATTATTATGTTTACGGTTCCTCTTTCGGTTATAGGAGTTTTCATATTTCTCTTTATCACCGGAACAAACATTAGCGTTATGGCTCTTGTCGGATTAGTTATGCTTGTTGGTATAGCAGTTAATAACGGTATTGTACTTGTGGATTACATAAATCAATTAAAAAAACAAGGACTTGAATTAGTAGAAGCTGTTAAACAAGGGTGCGCTGCAAGACTGCGCCCTGTTTTGATGACAGCACTCACAACAATACTGGGAATGGTTCCGCTTGCCATGGAGTTGGGTTCAGGCTCTGAAACCTGGACACCCCTTGCCCGTGCGGTAATAGGGGGATTGACAACAACAACCATTTTAACTTTAATAGTTATACCTATTATGTATATTCTTTTTGAGAGATTAGAAGAAAAAGTTAAGATGTTCTGGAAGAAAAAATTCAGTAATTAATAGAGTTCATATTCAATTTTTTTTAATTGCCTCAAAATAACTTATTATGAACCTCATTGAAATGAGGGGAAATGATTATTTTGAGGCATGTTTCCATATTTCACGATGGTTTTACCTTCAGTACACCCCTCAACTAAAAATACTATATTTACGATAGTATATTGTAAATCTATTCATGGATTTATTTGCTGTTATTAGAATTTGCCTTTACTTAATTATGATAGCTCTCACGAATTATACAACAAAACTGAAATAATTATGAATAATGAATTTTATAAACAACTTATTACTCAATCTCCCTTTGGATACGCATATCATAAAATTATTCTTGATGACGATGGTCTTCCCTCAGATTATCAATTTTTAGAGATTAATCCGGCTTTTGAAAAGTTAACCGGACTGAAACGCGAAAAGGTTATTAATAAAAAAATTACAGAAGTAATTCCTACCATAAAAAAATCTGAATTTAACTGGATTAATTATTATGGCGGAATAGCTTTAACCGGTGAGGAAAGGGTTTTTGAACAATTTTCTTCGGAATTGAATTGTTGGTATAAGGTTAATGCTTACTCTCCCGAAAAATACTTTTTTGTTACAATCTTTACAGACATAAACTCCGAAAAAAAACAAAAAGAAGAACTGGAAAGATTTTTTGAAATTAATATGGATCTGCAATGCATAGCCGATACAGACGGCAGGTTTATGAGAGTAAATAAGGCATGGGAACGCTTGCTCGGATATTCTACATTGGATTTGTCAACACGAAATTTTTTAGATTTTATTCATCCAGAGGATGTTACCGAAACTCTTTTAGCTATGAGCAACCTTAAATCCGGTGAAAAGATTTTGAATTTTACCAATAGATATTTGAGCAAAGATGGTTCTTACCGTATCATTGAGTGGAGATCTCAACTCTTTGAGAAATTAATTTATGCTTCAGCGAGAGACGTTACAGAACAATACCAAATAGAAAAGGCTTTAGCTAAAAGCGAAGCAAAGTTCAAATCACTTTTTGCTTCAATGACTGAAATGGTTGTACTGCATGAAGTGGTTTTAAATGATGATAGTGAAGCTGTTAATTATAGAATTATAGATTGTAATTCTGCTTTTTCCAGAATAACAGGTCTTCAAAAAGATGATGTGGTAGGGAAATTGGCTACAGAAGTATATGCCGCTGATAAAGCCCCATACCTTGAGGAATTTTGCAAGGTCGGTATTTCCGGTAAACCGTATGAGTTTTACACTTATTATCCCGCCATGGATAAACACTTTATGATCTCAGTAGTTTCGCCTGAAATCGGGCAATTCGCTACAATTACAACCGATATTACCGGCATAAAGCAAACAGAAGAATTAATCCACGCTAAAAATAAAGAGCTTGAAAATTATCTTTATGTTGCCTCACATGATTTACGTACTCCGTTGGTTAATATTCAAGGATTTAGTTCTCGAATTAAAAAACAAATTGACAGTTTGCGGGTTCAAGTCGAATCTTTAAATATTACTGAAGAAATTAAAACCAAATTATCAAAAGTTGTTTTTGAGGAAATACCTAACTCGCTCTCTTTTATTTTTGCAAATGTAAATAAAATGGATTCACTAATAAGCGGACTACTGACAATCTCAAGAACCGGAAGGGTTAAAATGTTGATTCAAAAGATAGATATGAATGACCTGATCCGGAGAGTTTTAAGTTCATTAAATTTTCAAATAGAGGAAGAAAAGGCACTATTAAATGTTTCAACATTACCACCTTGTTTTGGAGATGTTAATTTGATAAATCAATTATTTTCGAATCTAATCCTTAATGCATTGAAATATAGAAACCCGGAGAGTTCGCTCATAATAAACATTAAAGGGAACAAGAAAAATAAGAGAGTTATTTATTCGGTTGAAGATAACGGAATCGGAATAGATGAGGTAAACCAAAAAAGAATCTGGGAAATATTTTTTCGTGTTAACTCGCAAAACGATCAATTGGGAGAGGGTATTGGATTAAACTTATCCGCAAAAATTGTCGAAAAACATAAAGGAAAAATTTGGGTTAATTCTACACTCGGAAAAGGAAGTACATTTTATGTCGAATTACTTGGGTCTGAATTTACCGAATAATTAACTTTTATTATTAAAAATCGGAGTATATTTTGGGTAATTATAAAAAAATCGTTATTCTTCTTACAGAAGATGATGATGGGCATGCGGAACTGATTAAAGAGGAATTGCAAGAATCAGGTATTTGCAATAAGATAATCCGATTTATTGATGGACAAGAGGTTTGGGACTTTCTAGTGAAAAAATCAGAGAGAGAAAATCAAGAAGAAGTTTCAAGTTATCTACTTCTGCTTGATATAAATATGCCAAGATTAGATGGTGTTGAGGTTCTACGAAGAATAAAAGCTAATGATGAACTTAAGAAAATCCCGGTAATAATGTTAACCACTACCGATGATCCACGAGAAGTGGAAGAATGTTACAGAATCGGTTGCAGTATTTATATAACAAAACCGGTTGATTTTTTCAAGTGTGCAGAAACACTTAAAAGATTAGGGCTGTTTATACAGGTAATTAAAATTTAGGGGTGTTCGTTATGAAAATACTTATTGTGGAAGATGATCTGGGTATCACCGACCTTGTAAGTGAATCAATTTCAGAATTAGGGCATGAAACCGCAATCGCTTTTTCCGGACGCAGTGCAATTGAACTTATTGAAAATGAGTCTCCAGAACTTATCCTTTTAGATTATTCCCTCCCCGACATGACGGGGAAAGAGTTAATAAATACTCTTAATAAAAACGGTATTAAAGTCCCTATGTTTATTGTTTCAACCGGACAGGGGGATGAAAAAATTGCCGTCGACATGATGAAACTAGGTGCCTATGATTATCTGACAAAAGATGCTGCTTTTTTTGTTCGTCTTCCCGATTTAATCTCAAGAGCTATTGATGACTTAAATACAGAAAAAAGAATTGAAAAAGCAGAAAAGGCTCTTCAAGAAAGTGAAGAAAAACATCGACTTTTATTCGAAACGATGGCACAAGGAGTTGTTTACCAGGATGCTGAAGGGAAAATATTATTCGCAAATAAAGCCGCAGAAAGAATTCTTGGTTTATCACTTGACCAACTTCAAGGAAGAAAATCTATAAACCCTGAATGGAATACAATTCATGAAGATGGTTCTGATTTCCCCGGCGAAACACATCCGGCTATGGTGGCTTTATCTACTGGAGAAAAAGTTCTGAATGTAGTTATGGGTGTATTCAATCCGTTGATTAAAAACTACAAATTTATTTCAATTAGTGCAGTCCCGATATTTAAAAATGGAGAGGACAAACCATATCAAGTATATGCAACTTTTGAAGATATTACTGAGCGTAAAAAAGCTGAAGATTCTCTGCGTCAAAGTGAAAAACGTGCCCGACTTCAAAGAACGGCAATTGCACAATTAGTTTTCGATAAAGATTTGGCTGAAGATGAAGTTAGTGCTGCATTGGATAACATAACCAATATTTTGGCTCATACAATTGACGTACAAAGAGCAAGTGTTTGGATTCTTTCTGAAGATAACTCTCAACTTAAATGTCTTTCCCTTTATGAATCCAATAAAAATATTCATAGCTCAGGGATGGTTTTAGAAAGCAAAAAAATCCCAAAGTATTTTGAGGCTCTATTAAAAGAAAGTAGAATTTATGCCGAAGATACCATGACAGACCCAACTACTGCTGAATTGAGAGAGGGCTATTTAGATATCCTTTCAATTTCATCAATGCTAGATGCCGGAATAATACAAGAAGGAAAACTTACAGGTGTTGTGTGTATAGAGCATGTTGGGAATGCAAGGAAATGGTATAGTGACGAAGAAGCGTTTGTTTCTACAGTTGCATCAATAGCTGCGCAACTTTTTTCCTTGGTTAAGAGGAAAAAAATTAAAGATTCACTACGCCAAAGCGAAAAAAGTTATCGCGGACTTTTTAATTCTATACAACATGCTATTTATCTGCAAGATGAAAACGGTGTTTTTCTTGACGTTAATGATGGAGCTCTTAAAATGTATGGTTATTCCCGGGAGGAAATGATCGGTAAGACTCCGGAATTTGTTGCTGAGCCATATAAAAATAATTTTGAAGAAGTAATTATGAAGGTTCAAAAAGCTTTTGAAGGCGAGCCACAGGAATTTGAGTTTTGGGGAAAAAGGAAAAATGGGGAGGTTTTTCCAAAACATGTAAGTGTTTACAAAGGTATTTACCACGATAAAGACGTTGTAATTGCCATTGCAGAAGATATTACGCAAAGGAAGCAATCGGAAGAAGCTCTTAAGGCAAGTGAAGAAAGATTCAGAAATCTTTTCAACACAATGCCCAACGGGTTTTATCGTTCAACTCCTGAAGGGAATTTTGCTGATGCAAATCCGTCATTTATAAAAATGCTGGGATATGATAATCTTGAAGACCTCAAAAAAATTAATATTCCGAATGATCTATATGTTCAAACAGAGGAAAGAGATGATGTAATTGCCAAGAATCCGGAATTTGTCAATACGATAGAAAGTTACCGATTGAGAACCAAAGATGGAAGAATTATTTGGCTGGAGGATTACGCCCGTTATATCAGAGATGAAAACGATAATATTATTTTTCACGAAGGAATTTGTCGCGATATTACCGAGAGAAAAAATAATGAAATTGAAATTAAACGTTATACAGAAGAATTGGAAACCTTAAACGAGGAACTTCATTTTTCTAAATCAATCATAGAAGAAAATCTAAATGCAAGAAACCTTTTAGTAGATGAATTGGAAAAAATAAATGCCGAAAAAGACAAATTCTTTTCCATTATTGCTCACGATTTGAAAAGCCCATTCCATGCATTTCTAGGTTTAACCGGAATGATGGCTGAAAATATTTCAGACTTTTCAATTGATGAATTGGCGTCTTTGAGTAAAGAGATGAATTCAAAGGCGAATAATCTCTTTAAATTACTTAAGAATCTGTTAGAATGGGCAAGAATGCAGCGTGGTTTAATGGTGTTTAATCCTGTGGAAATTGATTTTTCAAAACTTCTATCTGAAATTATTCATTCCCTTTCTATCAATACTCATCAGAAAGAAATTTCTTTAGTAAATAATATTAATACTAAAATACTTTTAACCGCTGATGAAAATATGTTGAACTCCATTTTCCAAAACTTGGTAAATAATGCTGTTAAGTTTACCAAACGTGGGGGAAAAATAGTTATTTCATCTTCATTTAATAATCTGAATAATTCAATTGTAATTTCGATTAAAGATTCGGGTATTGGTATGACAAATGAGTTACTAAACAAACTATTTAAAATTGAAGAAAAAGTCGGTCATGAAGGGACTGAGGGGGAAGAAAGTACCGGATTGGGATTGCTTCTTTGTAAAGAGTTTGTACAAAAACACAACGGAAAAATTTGGGCTGAAAGCGAACCTGAAAAGGGAAGTACGTTTTTTGTGGAGTTACCACTATAGCTAATGATTAAAAGGCTCCCGAGCTTATAAAATAAATTTTAATTACAATAATCTGAAAATATTTTTTACCAATGAGTTATAGATAATGAGATTCGCATCTACTTTTTTAATACTAATAATTTCATGTTTTAACTTCGGGCAATCGCTGCATGAAATTATACATCCGATTCGATTACAAAGCGGATTCACGAAAGAAATCCCGATTAGTGATATTTTTTATGCACCGAATTATGATCTTAATTTCCCATCGAATTTGCAAGTTGAAATAGATTATGACAAAGAAAACAGAATTCTTCGATTAACCCCCAATAAATCTTCCGAGGGGTTGTTATTACTCCCGTTTTCTTTGAACAACTTTGTTTATCAAATACCGGTTTATGTTGAAAAAAAAATTAGTCAGTTATTTAAATATCACCCTGATAAAGAAGTTAAAAATGTAAATTTATTTGGTTCGTTCAATCATTGGAATCGTGAAAACCTTCCTCTTAAAAAAGTAAATGGTATTTATGAAATTGAATTATTACTCGAACCTGGGAGGTATGAGTACAAGTTCTTTGTGGATGGTGAAGATGTGCTAGATAGTTCAAATCCCGTTCAACTTCCGAATGGTTTAGGAGGATATAACTCAATATTAACTTTAACCCCCGAGAAGAAATCCGAATATTTTTTACATATCATTAGTAAAACCGATAGTGAATCAGGCGATATATCTTTCAATTTTGAATTAGAATCTAATCCAAACATTAACACTCTAAGTAGAAACCATATCATTGCATTAGTAGACAATTCGATAGTAGATAAGAGTTCTATTCGTACCGACAAAAATAAGATTCAAATAAGTTTTGAGTCTTCACAACTTCATGGAAAAAAAACAATTCGTGTTGCATACTCCGATAATAATGGAACATCTAACATGCAGACCATTCATTTATTTAACGGGATACCTGCGGGGAATGATAAAACTTTTTCAACATGGAACGACGCAATAATATATTCACTTATGATAGATAGATTTTATGATGGGGATCCGAATAACACTATTCCGGTAAATCACCCTGAAATATTAAATCCGGCCAACTATCAAGGGGGCGACTTACTTGGACTACTAAAAAAAATGGAGGAAGGTTATTTCGATTCACTTGGGATTAATGCCATGTGGATTTCCCCTGTGAATGATAATACTAATGAAGCGTTTCAAGAATATCCTCCACCTCATCGTTACTATTCGGGCTATCATGGTTATTGGCCAATCCACCATGAGCGTGTCGAGGAAAAATTCGGAACAATGGAGTTATTAAAGGAATTTATCTCAAAAGCACACAAGCGCGGAATAAAAGTATTGCTCGACTTTGTTGCGAATCATGTTCATATCGAACATCCGTTTTGGAAAGATCATCGCGATTGGTTTGGCGTATTGGAATTACCTGACGGTAAGAAAAATTTGCGGCTATGGGATGAACAGAGATTAACTACATGGTTTGAACCATACATGCCCTCCTTTGATTATGTTGCTTCTAAAGAAGCTTTAGAAGTAATGACCGACAATGCTGTTTGGTGGCTAAAAGAAACAAATGCAGATGGATTTCGTCACGACGCAGTAAAACATGTTCCAAATGAATTTTGGCGTTTGCTGACAGAAAAAATTAAAAAGAATATTGAAGTCCCCGAAAAAAAAGTTGTATATCAAATTGGTGAAACTTTCGGTAGCTATGAACTTGTAAGTTCGTATGTGAATAACGGTCAATTAAGTGCACAGTTTAATTTTAATATTTACGATACAGCAATTCCTGTATTTACTAAAGAAGGCTCATCTTTTGCCACTCTCGATGAACAAATGTCGAGAACTTTTGGTGTTTACGGAGAAAACCACCTTATGGGTAATGTTGTTGATAGCCATGATAAAGTAAGGTTTATTGCATATGCTGATGGTGATATTGAAGGTGATCCGGGTGAATTGGCTTGGACAAATCCCCCAATTGTAGATAATAAATCGAGTTATGAAAAATTGAGATTACATCTTGCATTCGTTTTATCAACTCCGGGGATTCCGGTTGTTTATTACGGTGATGAAATTGGAATGACAGGTGCATCAGACCCGGATAATCGCAGAATGATGCGTTTCAACGATGAGCTGAGTGTATGGGAAACCGAAACATTAGAACATGTTAAAAAGATTATTAATGCGAGAAAGAATATCTCCTCATTGCGACATGGTGATTTTAAAACTTTACAAGCTGATGAAAACTTATATATATACATACGTTCAGATCTGAACGATAGGATTCTTGTAGCACTTAATAAATCAGAGGTTCCGCAAACTGTAAAAATTAAAGTGCCATCTTTTTATTCAATCAAGAATGTTGAAGAAGTTTTTTCGGGAGAAAAAGTTGAAATTAAGAATAATGAGTTGAATGTGACAATTCCGCCAATAGGGTACTCATTTTTTTTATTGAAGTAGAGTAGTTTATGCTGATGTATTTATTGGTATCGGGTTACTTATTAAATATGATGTCAAATCACTTCAACATGGCATAAGAAGAGTTATTAATACTCATTAACTATCTCTCTGTCAACGTGAGAAAACTAACCACAGAGTTCCACGGAGTAAAAAAAAAGAGTTTCGTTGAGACTTAAATGCCTATAAATATTTCTTGAGTTCTCTTTGAGCGTGGGAAACGGCTTTTTATTCCGTCATTAGAGAATGAAGCAGTTCCAAGTAGTGAGTCATCATAAAAAACCACACCTTGTCCTCGAAAAGGAGGATCAATTTTTATGGTTCCCCCTTCCAGATATTTTTTCAGTTCATCTTTGGATGTAATTGTATAAATATTTTTGTTTATTTGTTTCTGAAAGATATGTGCAGCTTGCGTATGCAAAACAATTGAGTTATGCTTGTCAATAGTACCGAATCTTGTTCCGAGTCGTTCATAATAATCAAACTCCTCATCTTCCCAATTTTTTGAGAGAAAGAAAATGTCATTTCCCTTTTTCAGATAAACATATTTATCAAATTCATCTTTATTTATACCGAATGTCGATTCTAACTCAATAAAATAAGGGTGTAAAATTTTTCTTTTAACAAATGGAATTTCCCTGAAGGGCTTTCCAACGAATGAATTTGTTTCCAAAGTATCTATTTTTGTCAGTTTTACGATAAAAAACCCTTCTGAATTTATTTCCCATGGGATAATTCTTCGTGCGAAAGATAGACTCTCATCAAAACTCTTTTCGCCAAAATTTATTTTACCGTTGATTGATTTGATCGGAAGCTCAATCGGCATAATTTTAATGGGATATTTTTTTATGAGTTTGTCAATAACCATTTCATTTTCTTCGACTGTCATCGTACAAGTTGAATAAACAAGCTCACCACCTACTTTTAGCATCTTAATTGCAGAGAGAAGTAATTTATATTGAATCTCAGATAGACTGTCTACTTTTTGCTGTGACCACCAGCTACTTACTTCTCCTTTTTTCTGCATAATTCCTAAACCGCTGCAGGGGGCATCAACTAAAATTTTATCAAAATAATTATCGAAAGATTTGCTTAACAACTCACCTTTTGAATGGATTACGCCAGAGTTTAAAACATTCATTCTATCAAGATTAAAAACCAAAGTTTTCAGCCTATCAAGTTGAACTTCGTTTACAATTAGTTTTCCGGAGTTTTGCATTAGTTCTGCAAGCTGGGTTGATTTAGAACCCGGTGCAGAGCATAAATCAAGAACAGTTTCACCAAATTTGGGAGAAAGAACAATAGCCGGAAGCATTGATGATAAACTTTGTATATAAAACTTGCCGAGTATATGTTCAATAGTTTTACCAAGTAATCTTTGAGGATCATCAACGATAAAGCCATTGGGAATATTTTCTATTTCGGTTAAAGTGATTTCATAGTTGTTTTTAAGTTGGCTTGTGAGGGTTTCGATATCTGCTTTTAGGGGATTAACGCGTAAGTAGGTTAACGGGTCGTGACCGATATATTCTACATATTTCGCCGCATCTATTGCACCGAACAAAAGCAAAAGATAGTCGTTTATTTTTTGACTTACTTCAATATGATTATTTTTCAATATCTAACAAGATTTAGAATTCTGAAAATATCGTTGCTTACCATATGAAGATTTTTACCTTCCGGAAAATGCTTTTTATACAACATAGAGATTTCTTTTATTATAGAATCAAGATATTTACTGTATGCAGCTAAAGAGTTTTTAAGATCATCATTGTTTATAGGAAGATGCACTTTTTCTGGCTTGGTGCGGCTTGAATAGACAATAAATTTTGCTTCATCATACGAAGTGGAGTGAAATACAAGAGTTCCATCGGCAGTTAAAATTTCATATTTTCCAAAAAACTCTTCTCCCAAAAGCAGATTTTTAGGGGGCAGAGAAATCACTTTTGATTCATAACCGGAAATAAATTCGTCTGGAAATGTTTTTAACTCTTTTGCAAGCGCATTAACTTGTTGATGTACAAATTCCTTTTCTTTCATATTATCAACTTCTTAAAACCGCCTCATAAAATTTTTCATAATGTGGAACTACAATTTGTTTATCAAATTTTTCAACGGCGCGCTTCCTCGCATTTTCAGAAAAGAGTTTATATTTTCTCGGGTTAGTTAATAGATCTAGAGTATATTTAGCCATTCTGTCAACATCACCTATTTCAGCGATGAAACCGTTTTCATTATGGACAACTAATTCCGGTAACCCGCCAACGCTTGAACTTATAACCGGCAATCCACAAGACATTGCTTCTAACGCTGCCAAACCAAAACTTTCCGATTGAGATGGAATTAGAAAAATATCCGCACTATTTAAAATGTCAACTAATGCTTCCTGCTTGCCAAGGAATAATACTTTATCGCATAAATTAAGTTCACGACATAATCTTTCACATTCTGAACGGTCGGGACCGTCGCCGACAAGTAAAAGTTTACACGGAATTTCTTTACTCACTTGATTGAGTATATGAATAGTATCAACAACACGTTTAACCACTCGAAAATTTGAAGTATGAATTAATATCTTTTCACCATTAGGTGCAAATTTCTTTTTGAGTTGAGAACTTTCGTCCGGTTTAAATAATTCGGTATCAACGAAATTCGGAATTACAGAAATATCTTCTTCAATATGATAATTGGTTAAAGTTTTTTCTTTAAGAAAACGTGAAACTGCAGTCACACCGTCACTCTTTTCAATACTGAATTTAACAAGATGGACAAATGATGGCTCGAGCCCGACAAGTGTAATATCCGTTCCGTGTAAAGTAGTTATGAGTTTAACATCTCTTTTTGGCTTTAAGATTTCTTTGGCAAGATAACCGCTTATTGCATGTGGAATTGCATAATGAACATGTAACAAGTCGAGGTTTTCATAATTTGCAACTTCCACCATCTTACTTGCCAGAGCAAGGCTATATAGTGGGAATTCAAACAGGGGGTAATTGCTCATTTCAACTTCATGAAAGAATATATTATCAATAAAATGATTTAACCGAAAAGGGAGTGCATAACTTATGAAGTGAACCTCATGACCGTTTAATGCAAGTTCTTTTCCGAGTTCGGTTGCAATAACACCGCTGCCGCCGTAAGTAGGGTAACAAGTAATTCCTATTTTCATCGTACCATTTCATAAAAGTTAATAAAAATCTGTCATAATTTACATCATTATTGATGATAATTAAAAGAGTTAAAGAATGGGTTTGTTTATACCATTCTCAAACTTTCTTCTTATTTTTAAAGTTCATTAATCATCATATAAGAAAGAATCTTGAAGCTATCTGATTTATTCTCAGTATTCAATTTTACAAATTTTCAATCGCAAGTTTTCAAGCGAGAGGTTGAATCTGCCTTCTATTCAAAGAAGCCGATTTCATTACCCCCTGTTAAGAAAATTAATGCTGAAGAGTTAAACAATTTTAAATCAAATTTGCTCTCGCTTTTTTTTTCTATTGAAGAGATTAACCAGCTTCAGAAAAATGATTATAAGGATTTTGACAATATTTTTGCTGAAGCAAAAAGAATATTTTCATACTTCTCTAAAAACAGTAACGATGAAGCAAAATATGATTGGAATTTAGATAAAGGTTCCGGACATCAGTTTCCGCAACTTTTTATTTGGGACAAAGAACTTCTCCGTTTTCCTAAAGGTGTTGATCCGGTTCCGCTGTGGCGTATAGGAAGTTTTAATTTTATTCACACCATTGCAGCGGCATATCTGCTTAACGATGATGAAAATTATGTCGATCTCTTTTTAGAGCTTGTTCGTGATTTTCAGAAAGAAAACCCATTTTGTGCCGGCATTCAGTGGTATGATGAATCTGTTACTGCGATTCGTTTAGTTAACCTAAGTTTTGCATTGATTATTTTTTCAAAATCGGAGAAAATTAATTCCGAAGTAATAAACTCAATTATTGAAATCATCTTGTATCATGCAGTTTACATTGAAAATTTTATTAATTCGTCCAAAGTAAAAGATTACAAATATTATTTATCTCTTTTAGGACTTCTTTCAACCTCGTTAGTGTTGGGTGAATCTAGTTATAGTGAGAGAATAAAAAGTTTTGTCAAGCAAGGTTTTGAATCCGGAATTAAAGAAATTATTCATACTGATGGAGTTTTTACAGGGCAATCAATTGCTCACCATCTTCTTATAACAGAATGTTTTCTTCTTGCAAAGGTCTTTCTTCTTAAAAAGAATATTGCAGTTTCTAAATTCTATGATGATCAACTTTATAAAATGTTCAACATTATATCTCAATATTTGAGGGAAGATGGAACGCTGCCAAGATTTGGCGATGATGTTATTTCGATGATTGTATTGAATAATGAAAATTATATTAATAGTCTTATATGCTGCGGAGCTTATCTTTTCAAGGATAGAGAACTAAAACATTATACAAAATATTTTTCGTATGAATTGATGTTTTTATTCGGGGCGGATTCTTACAAAAATTGGAGTATGATTCCCATAAGTAAACCGCCAACCATTTCGAGCGGATTTGAAGCAGGCGGACATTACATTTTCAGAAAAAGGGATTTTAACCTTTTTGTAAGGGCAGGAGGAATCGGGGCAAAAAGCAGTGGAGCACCTTCGCATAACGATACTTTTTCTTTTGAGTTAAATTATAAAAATAAACCATTTTTTGTTGATGCCGGAACTTATTCATTCTACTCCGATAAAGAATTAAGAAATCAACTTCGCTCTGTTTTTAATCATAACACTTTTTATGTCGATAATGAACAACTTGCAGAGTTTGAAGGCTTATTCAAAATTAAAAATGATCTAACTAAACCAAAATTACTTGAATGGAAAACCAATAACGAGGAAGATATTCTTTCCGCTCAACATTATGCTTATGTAAGACTCCCCGATCCAGTTATTTCTAAACGAACATTTCACCTTTTCAAAGAAAAAAGTAAACTGAAAATTAAAGATGAATTTATCGGAGGCGAAAAGCATGTCATTAGCGGGAACATAAATTTTCACCCGGATGTTATAATTACAAAACTTGATACTCGCCAATATTTACTTGAGCATGATGAAGTTAAAATAAATTTGAACTTCATTTATTCGAGTGAGTATTTTGAGTCATTCATACACACATCAAACTATTCACCGGAATATGGAAAATTGATAGTTTCAAAAAAAATCCATTACGCAATAAGTGAAACGCTTCCGGCCTTTTACATAATTGAAATTAATTTATTATGAAATTGTTATTAATCGGGCAATCAGTAGAAGACCATATTGTTTTTGATGGAATAGAAAAACCGGTAACTCCCGGGGGAATATTCTATTCGGCAGCAGGACTTACATCGATAAAAGATCCTGAAGATGAAGTTTTTTTATGTACTTCGATAGCACAAAATAATTATCACTTATTTGAATGGGTTTATAAAGATATTGATTTAAGTTATTCCTCATTAGTTGATAAAATTCCCGAAATATATTTAACCGTTCGTACAGGTTTTGAGCGCGATGAATGTTATAATCAGATTACAGATTCGCTAAATGTGAATCTTGAAAACCTAAATTCTTTTGACGGAATATATATCAACATGATTACCGGATTCGATATTACTCTCGATACTCTAATTAAAATCAGAGAAAGCTATTCCGGAATAATTTATCTTGATGTTCATTCCTTAGCCCGTGGGATAAACGATAAAATGGAAAGATATTTCAGAGTAATTCCGAATTTTTCTGAATGGGCAAAAAATGTTTCTATTATCCAGGTAAATGAAAATGAGTTGTTAACAATTTCTTCATTAAAAGAAGAAAAGAAAATAGCTGCCGAAATTTTATCTTACGGAACCAAAATATTGGTGGTCACTTATGGTGAAAGAGGCGCGGGTATTTTTTTTATAGAAGGTGATGAATTAAAGTACAAACACGTTTCTGTAGAAAAAGTTGAGACGGTTAATCAAGTGGGATGCGGTGATGTATTCGGGAGTTCATTTTTTTACAAATACATAAAAACAAAAAGTTATAGTGAAGCTCTTAACTATGCGGTTAGAGCATCACAACAAGTAGCTTCATATGGTAACATTCAGCATATAAGGAATTTGAAAACAGATGTTTCATCATCCAGCGATTAAAAAACGAGTATTGATTTTTGGCTCAAATGGAACTTTGGGGCAGCGGCTAACAGAATATTATTCAAACAGTAAATTAGTTGAACTGCTTACTTCCTCAAACCAAGAAGAATCTTTTGTGCCAAACGTTGAATATGTTCAAGCAGATTTTTGTAACAGAGACGAGGTTAAAAATACTATTCTAAGGTTTTTTCCTGATTATATAATCAACGCCGCTGCTTTTACAAATGTTGATCTTTCGGAAACCGAGCGCGAGCTTGCATGGAAAATAAATGTTAAGGGAGTGGAATATATTACAGAAGCTTCGCGCGTGCTTGACTCAAGAATTGTTCATTTCTCTACCGATTACATTTTTGACGGAACAAAAGGACCCTATCACGAAAATGACAAAGCTAATCCGCTTGGTTACTATGCGAGAACAAAACTTGCAAGTGAAAATGTTCTCCGATTAAGTGGTACTTATCATACAATAATTCGATTAAATGTTCTCTATGGAATTGCAGCGAAAAGTCGTCCTGATTTTGTGAGATGGGTTGTCGAATCATTGCGCAATAAAAAGGAAATAAGAATTGTTACAGATCAAATAAATAACCCTACTTTTATTGATGATTTAATCGATTCAATAAATAGGGTTATTCAATATCGAAGAACCGGTATTTATCACATCGGTGGACGCGAATTCCTTTCACGGTATGATTTTACTTTAAGAATAGCTGACTTTTTCGACTTAGATAAATCATTGATAAAACCAATAATTACAGCAGAATTAAAACAAGCGGCTAAGAGACCACTAAAATCGGGACTAATAACCATAAAAGCTGAATCGGAAATCGGCTTTAAAGCACGAAGCATTGAAGAAACTTTTCAATTAATGAAGGAAGAATTAAATCTATGAAGAGCTTAATTATTTTATTTATAATACAATTAATATTTATGCAACAAAAATCAGAAGCGCAAAATAATTTTCCCGATTGGGCAAAGGGAGTTGTCTGGTATCAAATATTTCCCGAAAGATTTGATAACGGTGATCCGAAAAATGATCCGACACCCGAAAAAGTTTTTGTAAATAACCGTAAAATTCCTGAAGGTTGGGAAACAACACCCTGGACTTCAAATTGGTTTGAAGTTTCAGAATGGGAGAAGAATCTTGGAGGAAAGTGGAATCATCATCTAACATCACGTAGATACGGTGGTGATTTGCAAGGAATTATTAATCGCCTCGATTACTTAAAAGAACTTGGGATTAATGCTCTTTACTTAAATCCAATTTTTGAAGCGGTTTCAATGCATAAATATGACGGTTCAACTTATCATCATATTGATGTGAATTTTGGTCCAGACCCGGAAGGGGATAAAAAATTAATTGCATCGGAAATACCTGATGACCCCACAACCTGGAAATGGACTTCCGCCGATAAACTCTTTTTGGAATTAATTAAAGAAGTTCACAAAAGAGATATGTATATTATTATTGATGGAGTTTTTAATCATACCGGTATTCAGTTTTGGGCATTTCAAGATATTATTAAGAATGGTAAAAACTCAAAATATGCCGATTGGTTTTTAATTAAACAGTTTGACGACCCTGCTACCGAAGCAGACGAGCTTGATTGGAAAGGTTGGTGGAATCACAAAACACTTCCCGAATTTAACAGAACAGAAAACGATCTTCATCACGAAGTGAAAGATTATATTTTCCATGCAACAAAAAGATGGATGGATCCATACGGAAATGGTGAAACAAAAGATGGTATTGATGGATGGCGTCTTGATGTTGCCCGCGACGTTCCTATAGGGTTTTGGCGTGATTGGAATAAACATGTGAAGAGAATTAATCAAAAGGCGATTATTGTAGGTGAGTTATGGGAAATTTCCGATGATTTTATTTCCGAAAATGGTGTGTTTGATGCATTAATGAATTATAATTTTGCTTTTGCAGTAACTGAATTCTTTATTAACAAAGAGAAGAAAATCACTGCGGACGAATTTTATAAAAAGCTAAAAGAAATTGATAATTCGTATCCAGAAAGGAATTTACATATACTCCAAAATCTGATGAGTTCACACGATACTGACAGATTATTGTCAATGATTATAAATCCCGATAGGAAATATGACTCTGGGGCAAATGAAGATAATCCCAATTACAATCCAAGGAAACCAAATGAAGAAGATATTAAAACGCTTAAACTTATAGCAGCTTTTCAAATGACATATCGTGGTGCACCGATGTTGTATTATGGTGACGAGATAGGAATGTGGGGAGCTGATGATCCTCACGATAGAAAACCGATGATTTGGGATAATTACAAATATGATGATGAAGTAATCGGAAAAGAATCGGGTTTTAAAAAAGGATTGGGTTCTTACACCGTTGAACAGAATAAAGAACTTTTCTCGTTCTTTCAACAATTAATTTCATTAAGAAATCAAAGTGATGCTTTACGATTTGGAAATGTTTACTTCCTTGATGCGAGCTCTCAAGATGTAATTGTTTTTAGTAGAGAATATGGAGACGACGAATACCTAATGATGTTAAATAGTGGCGATAATCCTGCAAAAGTAGAATTACCCTATGGATATTTAGGGGAAAATGTTTTAGAAAAAGAAGAACTGAATAATGTAAGGGACGAATCTCCCTACATCATCGATAAAAAATCTTTTAAAATTTTTAAGATTTATAAATGAACTCCATATGAGGCTAATTAATTTGGTAATTGAAAATATCATTTCTAATTTCCATTAATAATCATTCATTTTTTATAAGCGGTAGGTTGCTATGAAACAAAAAGAACTAACTTCCATTTTTTTCAGAAAGATTAATCAAATGTTTTTAATTGCTTTCTTTATTTTACTGAGCCAATTGTCCTTTGCCCAAATGGACAATGATCAATTATGGAATATCACATCAAGAGCAATCCCGGCTCCTGGTGCTGGCGAAAATTACATAAAAGCAAATAACAGTAAATTTCTTACAGTTGATTTTACGGAATTGAGAAATTATCTAAATACAATTCCTTCTGAAGAATCTGTTAAATCCAATCTAGCAACTGCAGTTAAAATGGAACTGATCAATCCAACCGGAGAGAAAGAGGAGTTTCTTGTAATGGAATCCTCAATAATGGCTCCCGAACTTTCTCAAAAGTATCCTGAGATAAAAACCTTTATAGGGCAAGGAATAACTGATCCAATTGCAACAATAAGATTTGATATTACCCCTGCCGGATTTCATGCTCAAGTTTTAACATCTAACGGGTCGTGGTATATAGATCCGGTATATATGCATCAAACCAATCTTTATTTGTCATATTACAAAAAAGATTTAAACATTTCAAAGCATCGCAACATGGAATGTATCCTTATAGAAGATGAAGAGATTAAAAATGAAATATCTGAACTAATAAGATTAGGCTTTGCCGAAAGTGCCGGGGAACAACTTCGAACCTATCGAACAGCTATTGCTGCAACAGGTGAATATACAGCGTTTCATGGTGGAACGGTTCCGCTGGGATTAGCTGCTGTTGTTACTGCTTTAAATCGAGTTAATGGAGTTTATGAAAAAGAAGTTGCAGTTCGTATGGTTCTTATAGCCAATAACGATTTAATTATTTATACAAACTCATCTACCGATCCATACTCAAATAATAACGGCAGTACAATGTTGGGTCAGAATATAAGCACTCTTAGTTCAGTGATTGGAAATGCTAATTTTGATATTGGACATGTCTTCAGTACCGGAGGCGGTGGAGTTGCTTATCTTGGGTCGGTTTGTGGTTCAAGTAAAGCAGGAGGTGTTACCGGATCACCATCGCCAATTAATGATCCATTTACAATTGATTATGTAGCTCATGAAATAGGACATCAATTTGGGGGAAACCATAGCTTTAACGGTAGTTCGGGTAGTTGTTCGGGTGGTAATAGAAATTCCTCTACCGCATACGAACCCGGAAGCGGCACAACAATTATGGCTTACGCAGGAATTTGCAGTCCTCAAAATATTCAGAATAATAGTGATGCATATTTTCACGGCGTTAATCTTGATGAAATTATTGCATTCACAACCGGTTCAGGAAATAGCTGTGCTGTAGTTACACAAACCGGGAATAATGCTCCTGTTGTAACGGTTCCAACGGGGGGATTTTCTATTCCGATTAGTACACCATTTAAACTTACCGGAAGTGCAACCGATGCAAACGGTGATGCACTAACTTATTGTTGGGAAGAATTTGATCTCGGTGCTGCAGGCGCCCCAAATTCACCTTCAGGAAATGCACCTATTTTCCGTTCATTTACTCCGGTTACTTCTCCAACAAGAATATTTCCTCGGTTAACGAATCTTCTAAATAATACTCAGGTAATGGGAGAAATTCTGCCAACTTATGCAAGAACATTAACATTCAGATTAACAGCCCGTGACAATAAAGCTGCCGGTGGCGGTACAGGTAAAGCACAGTTTGCATTCTCAGTTGTTGCTACTGCAGGACCATTCGTTGTTACCTATCCAAATACTATTATTTCGATTCAGGGGAATTCATCCCAAACAATTACCTGGAATGTTGCCAATACAAATGTTGCCCCTGTTAATGTTTCTAATGTAAACATTCTTCTCTCAACTGACGGTGGACAAACTTTCCCGATAACAATTGCAGCAAACACACCGAATGATGGTTCCGAAGTAGTAGTTATTCCAAATGAGGTTACAACTTCAGCTCGAATTATGATTGAAGCAGTTGGGAATGTTTTCTTCGATTTATCTAATGTTAATTTTACAATTACTGACAATCCTATTCCCGTAGAACTTGCATCCTTTACCGCAGTGACTGATGATAACTCTGTTGTTGTTACTTGGTCAACAGCTACGGAGACAAACAACTCCGGTTTCAATGTTGAAAGAAGTTCAAACGGACAATCATTTGAGAAAGTTACATTTGTTGAAGGTAAAGGAACCTCAACCGAAAAACAATATTATCGATTTATTGATAATGCACCCGTAAGCGGTAAAAATTATTATCGTTTAAGTCAGGTTGATTTTGATGGGACTATAAATAAATCACATGTTGTAGAAGTAGATGTTGAATTACCTTTAACATATTCTTTAGAGCAGAATCATCCGAATCCGTTTAATCCGTCAACAGTAATTAACTATCAATTGGCAAATACAGGCTTTGTCTCCCTTAAAGTTTATGATATTACCGGAAAAGAAGTTGCGGTATTAGTCAATAAAGAAATGAAAGCCGGTAAACATTCGATAGAATTTAATGCGGCAAACACTCTTGCAAGCGGAACATATTTTTATGAATTGCGGGCAGGCGATTTTGTTTCAATAAAGAAACTTATGTTGATGAAGTAATTGCGATTTGATCTTTTAACAAAAAAGCCGTTTCAATATTTGAAACGGCTTTTTACTTTTGAATCAAAAAGTTATTATCCTAATTTAATTCGACCTCAGACATTTCCGGTAAAACAACTTTTCTGGTAACAACAGCTTTTTTTGATTTACCATTTCCGTTACCATTACCATTATTTTTAACGAGAGATAGTTTTTTCTCTTTAGCCTTCTTTAATGTATCACCGTTTTTATAAGTATACACTTGATGTTTATAATTTCTGAGGACAATCTTTTCGTCATCATAATGGAGAACATAATTGGGAAGTATCGGAATTTTTCCACCACCACCCGGTGCATCAATTACAAAATGCGGGATTGCAAGTCCGCTCGTCCAACCACGAAGCTTATCAATTATTTCAAGTCCTTTTGCTATTGACGTTCTGAAATGATTTGCCCCTTTAGTTTCATCAGCCATATACATATAATAAGGGCGGACACGAATCTTTAATAATTTTTGCATTAATTCTTTTACAATTACAGGGTCATCGTTAACATCTTTCATTAACACCATCTGGTTTCCTACCGGGCATCCGGCATCAGCCAGCATCTGACAGGCTTTGGAGCTTTCAGGTGTAATCTCCCACGGATGATTGAAATGTGTGTTAATATATATGGGATGATATTTTTTTAACATATCAACCAATTTGGGAGTTATTCTTTGTGGTAAAACGCATGGCATTTTAGTGCCAAGACGTATAATCTCGATATGTGGAATTTGGCGTAATCTTTTTAAGATTTTCTCAAGCATTACATCTGTAAGCATCAGAGGATCGCCGCCGGAAAGAATGACATCCCTAATCTCGGTATGCTCTTCCAAATAGTTAAATGCGGCTTCAAGCCCCTTCATGGAAATTTTTTCAGAGTCGCCCACTTTTCTTTTTCTTGTACAGAAACGACAATACAATCCACACTGACTTGTTGTTAGGAACAATGCTCTGTCAGGATAACGATGTGTAATGTTTGGAACGGGGCTCATCGCATCTTCCATAAGTGGATCTTCATCAGCATCCAAATCCTGAAGCTCTTGAATATCAGGGACACATTGGAGCCAAATTGGATCACCCGGGTAACGAATCAAACTTAAGTAATAAGGATTAATTCTGACCTGGAAAAATTCATTGAGACTTTCAGCAACCGCTTTATCAATTCCAAAGCGTTGCACAAGCTGTTCAACTGTATGAACACTGTCTCTTACCATTTGCTGCCACATTTCCATTGTCGTTCCTACTCTATTTATTCAAAAAATACTTACCATAGATGACTAATGCCTCACCCAAAGAATAAAAATCATTAATTTCAGCAAGAATTGAGTATTCATTCTTTAAGTAAAACCGTCTTGTTTTATCATAGCTCTCTTTCGAAGAAGTTTCGGCCAAAAGCCATCTGCCGTTTTGTTGTTTAACGAAATCTTCAGCATGTTTTAGTAATGCAGATCCAACCCCCTTGCGAGCCGTATTTGCATCAACAACAATCCAGTAAAGATCATACACAGCATCTGTGATAGGTCTTTTCCCGGTGCAGTGATAACCGTAAACAACATCTTCTTCTTCATACACGAACAGATGATAATCGGTCTGTCCGGGAATATTAATCGCTATATCGATCAGTTCAAGGGCAACATCAACGTCACCATCGTTAAACTGAGATATAGAGCGAAGTATATTTTCTAAAGCCTGTCTGTCAGACGGCTTTATTTTGCGAATCATGATCGCCTCTTTTAAGAGCAAAACTTGCTATGGTAAATAATAGTTCGGGATATGATAAACCCGCTGCCGAAGCGGCACGACTAAATCCGCTGTCGGTTGAAATATCCGGATTGGGATTAACTTCAATAACATAAGGAATGTCATTATCGGTTAATCGAATATCCACGCGTGCGTAATCTCTACATTCAATAGCACTAAATGCATTGATTGCGGTTTCTTCTAAAATCTTTTTCTGTTGCTTAGAAATAATTGCCGGGCAACTCGGCACCGTGTTCTTGTAATAAACTGTATCAGCAACCCATTTCCCTTCATAGGTAACAATTTTCGGAAGTCCATCAGGAAGTCCGTCAAACTTTATTTCTGAAATAGGAAGAGGCTTATCGCCCAAAAGCGCCACATTGAATTCTCTTCCTTCAATAAATTCTTCAATTATAATTTCTTGTTTAAAATGTTCGAATAAGAAATTGATTTGTTTTTTTAAAGCTTCAAAATTATTTACAACTGAATTTTCAGATATTCCGATACTTGCATCTTCCTTTAATAATTTAGTGATAACCGGAAAGGTAAGTTCGAAGTCAGCTTCTGAAAGATTATCCTCTTCTCTACAAATAATATATGAAGGAGTTTTAATATTGAAAGCCTTAAGAATATGCTTGGTAAATGCTTTGTTCAAACAATTTGCAAGAGTTTGCGGTCTATTCCCGGTGTAGGGAATGTCCATTAATTCATAAACACCTGCATTGTATGATTCAAAAGAAGCAATTCCTTCTACCGATTCTACAAAGTTAAAAATAACATCGGGGGCAATGGTGTTTAGCTTAAAAAAAGTGTTGCTTATATTTCTATCAATGGGAAGAATTTCAACTTCGGTAAAATAGTTTTTGAGTGATGAAATGATAATATCAATTTCTTGTGCAAAGGAGTTTTCGGAAAGATCTTGAACGACATTCGTAGAATCATGCTCTTTACCTGTATACAAAGAGTATACACTAACGGGAGAGTTATAACAGACTACTATTTTTGCATTAATCTTCATATTAAGCTATACCGTTTTGCCGCTGAATATAAAACCTTATTAAGCATCTCCGAGTAGGACATCCCCGCAGTACGTGCTGCTTTCGGGAAACATGAATTATCCTTTGGATCGGGTAAAATACCCGGCAACGGATTTACTTCAATTACATTTGGAATGCCTCTTTCATCTAAGCGAATATCGATTCTGCTCCAATCTCTGCATCTTAAAACAGAGTATGTGCGCAAACATGTTTCTTTAATTTGATTTTCAAGATTTTTATCGATTGAAGCAGGGCAGGAGAATACATCAAGAGGATTTTCTTTTGAATCAAGAATCCATTTAGCTTCATATGAATAAATCGGGATAAAATTCTCCGGGAAATCTTGATAAAGAATTTCTACAATAGGGAGGACTTCAATTTCGTTTCCATTACCAATCATGGCAACCGTGAACTCTCTTCCGGGTAGAAATTCTTCAATCAAAGCAGATTGATGATATTCATTTAAAATTCTTTCTGCTTCTCTTGTTAATTCTTCAATGTTGTTAACAAAAGAGGAAGAAAAAATTCCTTTGCTTGATCCTTCTGCGTTTGGTTTTATAATAAGTGGAAAACGTAAAGCAATATTTTTTATTTCATTAATATCATTTACAGTTAAAAAAGAGGGAGTTGGAATTTTGTAATAAGATAAAATTTCTTTTGTGCGACCTTTATCTAAACAAATAGATAATGTTAATGGATCGGAACCTGTGTAAGGTATGTTAAGCATTTCAAGAATTGCAGGAATTTGAGCTTCTCTGCTTATTCCGTAAAATCCTTCTGCAACATTAAAAACTATGTCGGGTTTTAAATCTCTTAACTTATCGAAAGCGTTTTCATCCGCTTCAATCAAGGTTACGGAGTGATATAGCGAAAGAGCATCTCTAACTGCGTTAATTGTTTCCCGTGTATCCCATTCAGCAAAAGTATCTATTTTTTTTTGTTGAGTGTTAACCTGGGAAGAATTTTGAAGAAGAGATAGTGGTTCGATGAAAGTTTCACTTTCCGGCTTTACATTGAATGTAAGAGCAGCATTCAATCTTACATTAAGAGAAGAAAAAATTTTATTATTCCTTTATTTTTTTTTGTGCAAATATAATTAATATAAATATCATGTCAATCATTTTTATCACTTGAATGAAAAAAAAATAAAAATATTTTTTAAAAATTTTATGATGAAGATGTTAAGAAGTGATTAAAAAAAATGTTTATGCAATTTTTGCATACTTAAGGTTGTTAGAATAATGATCGATGAGATGCTTTCGGATAATATCATGCTGCCGGTTTCTTAACTGATGGTCCTCTTCGATAATTTTAAACGCCTCTCGTTTTGCTTTAACAAGAATTTCTCCGTCAGTTGTAATGTCAACATATCTGAACTCAGGAAACCCGCTTTGTTGAATACCAAATATGTCACCGGGTCCTCGCAACTTTAAATCTATTTCGGCGATTTTAAATCCATCAAGATATTTAACCATTGCCTGTAATCGTACGGATGATTTGTATTTATCAAGTTGCGCCGTTGACAGATACTCGAGATTGCGGGTAAAGCGTTGTGTTGATGCTACGAATTCATCTTTAGTAACTAAAATGCAGTGAGATTGTTCTGTGCCCCTTCCGATTCTTCCCCTTAATTGATGCAGTTGTGATAAACCAAATCGATGTGCATCATTTATAATCATAATATTTGCAGATGGAATATCAATTCCCACCTCAATAACGGTAGTTGAGATAAGTACGCCAATTTTTTTCTCGGCGAACAAGAGCATTATCTCTTCTTTCTCGCTCCATTTCATTTTACCATGAATCAATCCAACGGTTATTTCTTTGAAGTAAGTCTCTTTCAGTTCGCTGTAATAACTTGTTGCCGCCTTCAGTTCAAGTTTTTCTGAATCTTCAACCAAAGGATATACGATGAAAGATTGATTTCCCTTTTCTAACTCTTTAATAACAAATGAATAGATATCCGGAAGCCGACTTTCTCCCCGAAGATAAGTTTTAATCGGAATTCTGTTCTTGGGCATTTCATTTATTATGGAAATATCAAGATCACCATAAACAGTCATTGATAATGTTCGAGGTATCGGAGTTGCTGACATTACCAGAACATCAGGAGCTATTCCTTTCTTCATCAATAAAGATCTCTGCACAACACCAAAACGATGCTGTTCATCAATGACGACTAATCCCAAATTCTTAAACTGTACATTCGCTTCGAATAATGCATGTGTGCCGATGATAATATTTGCTTCTTGCAGTACAATGGATTCAAGTTGCTTGTTCCTCTCACTTTTCTTTTGTCCGCCGATTAATAGAGAAACATTTACTTTATAGTCGGGATACGTTTCATTGAACTTCTGCAATAAACTTGAAATATTTTTTGAATGCTGATCTGCAAGAATTTCGGTTGGCGCCATTAAAACAGCTTGATAACCGTTATCAATTGCAATTAAGATTGATATTAGTGCGACTATAGTTTTACCGCTTCCAACATCTCCCTGTAATAATCTGTTCATCGGTTGAGTGCTTGCCATATCAACACGGATATCGTGAAGAACATTTTTTTGTGCTTCGGTCAGTTCAAACGGAAGTATTTTTAGAAAGTCACTAACTATTTTTGTTCGAATAGGTAAAGAAATGCCGGGGACTTTTTCTTTGTAATTATATTTGCGTGCTGCAACAAGTATTTCGAGATAAAAGAGTTCTTCAAACTTCAACCTTAGATCAGCCTGTTTAATGCTTTCGTTCGAATCCGGAAAATGTTTCTGTTGAACAGTCTCTTTTAATGAAAGAAGATTGTTTTTTTGTAAAATATAATCGGGCAAAGTCTCTTCAACATCATTTATATAAGTTTCAAGTGCGTAGGAAATAATTTTACGCAAACTGAGATCACCGATATTTTTATTCTTTAATTCTTTTGATATTCGATAAAACGGAATAATCTTTCCCGTATTGTAAAACACCTGTGATTCATCTTCAGTTATCTGATCAAAATCGGGATGAGTGAATTGAAGTTCATTAAATTTTGAAATTGTCGGTTTGCCCGATATTGCGAAAAGTTGCCCGCTTTCAAAACGGTCTTTAAAATACTTAACCCCTTGAAACCAAACACAGCTAAAGAAACCATCTTGATCACGCAGACTAACCGAAAATATTTCTTTTTTACCGAAGCGTCGTGATTCTTTACTAACAACCTTTGCAATGACAGTCAACTCACCGTCAAATCCGTTTAATGTTAGTTCAAATGCTTTGTTTGAAGAGATGATAGTGGTTCTATCCAAATAACGTGAGGGAAAATAGAAGAGGAGATCGCGTATCGTTTTTAAACCGCAACTTGCAAAAACTTCGGCGCGCTTAGGTCCTACTGATTTTAAGAATTGAACCGAGTCATTCAGCTTTGATGTTGGCATTTATATAAAAGGATTTTTTCAATTAATGAAATCAATTTTACAAAAAAGCGGAATGAATAAAAAGGAGGGAAGGGAAAATGTGCGCATGTGTGAAATCGTTGGGTTAGGTTAATTTTACTTCATACTTGTCCTCAAAAAATTCATTCAATACTTTTTTGTCCGTCTCGTTAATTAAAAATCTTTTTTCTTTATCATTTAACTCACATACTCCAAAATTCTTGATGTAATTTCCGTTTAAAGAATAATAGTCAGAGGAGTAAGGTTTGCTCGTGGTCTTGATGTAATACCAAAAAATATTGGACTCCATTATTTTCTTTATTATTCTCATTTCTGCCTCTGAACTACCTACAACTGCTAATCCGTTGTAAAAAAGTAAATCATCATCAGAATTAACAATAAAATTTGGTGTTCTGTCGGAATACTTAGGAAAGAACATTTTATTTTTAATCTTTTCTAATGACTGAGTTCTCCCAAAAGCGAACCAGTTTTCATAGTTTCCTTTTCCTTTGTCTCTTTCTGCTAAAATCTTCCTTTTGTTTTGTAAATATTTGTAAGCTTCCGGAAATTTTTCCTTCAATAATTTTTCATCAAGAAGTCTAGGCTTATTTTTTTGGTCGTATGGGAAAATTACTTTCTCTTTGAGTTTATTTAAGCTTATCTCACGACTTAACTTATTTGAGTTGACAATATCTTTACAGATTCCTTTTTCAATTTTATAAAGACTGCCATTTTGCAAATAGAAAAAAAAATTGTCTTCGTCAACAGGTCTAAATATGTAAATGTCGTTCTTTAAGGTCGCAATACCATGTCTAGTTTGGTATAGTTCGCCAAACGGAATTCCAGTAGACTCGATTTTGGATATCGTTTTATTATCTTTAAGATTCCAACCTTTTTTTGAATCTAGAATTCTATAGTTTATTTTTTTAAAGGATTGTTTCTCCTTTAATTTTTTGCTTTCAGATTGAGTATATAAAATAAAATCCCGTTTTAAATTTTCAATAAAACAAATACAAGTATAAGTGTTTTTCGATTTGAAGACTTGTTCCGAACCAAAGTCTATAATGCTGATAGCAAGTTCATTTTTTTGAAAATAGTTTCTTAAAGACCTTCCGTTTAGACTTTTAAAAAATGAATTCATTGTGATGAATCCGAGAATTCCATTATCGGCTAAATTCTCAATTGCAATTTGGAAGAACGGAATATATAAGTCAGAATTACCTGATTTACAAACTTCCCAATTCTTTAATTTCTCCTTTGTCTCTGTATCAAGATTTCTTGCACAAACATAGGGTGGATTTCCAAGTATAATGTTGAAACCATTAAAGCCATCTATTTTGGACGACCAGTTAAAATCAAGTGAATCCCCTTGAAATAAGTTGAAGTCAAATTTTATTATGTCTTCTCCTGATTGCAATGCTAATAAGGAAAGTAGCAACTTAGTTCGGTTTACAGAATATTCTTGGATGTCTAAGCCGAAAATATTGTTTTTGAATATTTCTGAATAGGTTTTACCTGTTCTGTTTTTTAATTCACTGGAAGCGTTGAACAAAAATCCACCACAGCCCATTGCAATATCAGATATATTAATCGGGTCATCTACGGAGTTGATTTTCTCAAACGTTTTAGAAACAATAAAAGTCCTAATCTTTTGAGGCGTATAAATAGCACCATTTATAATTCTGTCGGCAGGAGATACTACAAATTCAAAAAGTTCAATTAGTTCTTCAAACCCAAACTTAGTTGTATCAGTATTAATCACTGATACAAATTCAGTGAGTGAGGAGTATTCCTCTTTTTCAGTTATGATAATGGAATATGACTTAAGGAACTGGTTTTTTTCAGGTTTTAAATTATTGATTTCAAGAAATGCAGAAACGATAAGTCTGTCCACATCTTTTGGGGTTGTGGAATATTGACTTAAATATTTGAATGAATTTCTCATACTAAATATGGGCAGTTTAATTTTGGATCCCACGCCCACTCCATAGGACTTTTGAGCCAAAAGTTTTCTAACGAATTAAAATAGGGGCGCCAAATTCTTTTTTGATAATCTTTACAAAGATTTATAAACTGCCTGTTCTCAATAAGCTTGGAGTAAATCGATGGTGAAAAGTTTGACAAAATAGTACTCACACCAAGAATTAATTCCATAGGCAAATGCATCATTCTTGGTACATCTAACTGCAATGTTTCTCCATAATCAAATTCTTCTTTTGGTTTTATTTTACTATTCTGAATATATTGTAAATGATAAAGGGGGTGAATCTCATTTGTCGAGCCTCCATTATGTCTGTCAATGTGAAAACATAAGTAATGTACTTTACCCGTTTTTGAATTTGTACCTCTAATAAGAGTTCTAAAATTCAATGAACTAAATGGGTCATTTAACTTTTCCCACTCACTAATTTTGGATTCTACATCTAACTCAATAATGACTTCAACATTAGTAAACCCAGATGGGCATATATGTTTCAAAGTAGATTGGTCAACCTTGAATTTAATATCGGAAATGGTGTAACCCCAGAACTCACTAGTTAAATGTTTTTTAAAGTCAACTGCCCCATAGGAAATAGAAAGATAGTTTAGAATTGACAAAAAATCTGTAACATCCTTTTTTCTTTTGGATATAAAAGCGTTATTCTTCAACTCTTCTATAATCCCAATTCTTTTTTAGCATACTCAATTCTATCTATTTCAGAAAGATGTGGTTTCAATCCCCTATCAACAACCCCTTCTCTTTCAAGAATTGCCAAAAGAGAAAGTACTTTACTTTCTTGCCACGGTTTTAAATCAGCAGTTGTATGTATTTTAAATGCTTCCAAAGGGTCTATCGGAACTTTAAATCCTTCACATATAGACCAAAACTCTGAACTTGCACAAAACTTTAATGGACTTGCACATTCTAGTTCTTGCAGATTTGTTATTCTCTTTAGGATTTCTACCCTTTTATCAGCTTTTAAAAAAGCCAATTTTTCACCTGAAATACTGGTAAACCAATTAACTAATCGATCAGCCCACCAACGTTTCCAACCATCTGCAAACAAGCCTTTATATTTAGCTTCATCTAAAATTGTACCCGAAAGTTTGTTCCAAACAGCTGTCGGTGTTTTTTCTAAATCAACTCCTAATCTAGCAGCGAGTATTCTTTCGTTTATTAGAGGATTCGTTTGATGGAAAAAATTCTTTATTATGAAATGAGTAAAATCATAGGGAACAGAAAAGTTTAAAAGTTTTTCAATAATTCTTTCATCAATGATTTCCAAATTGCTAACACCAATGATTTCATTAGGTTTTCTTTTAGCCCTCTGTAACCAAATGTATCCTTCTGCGAGTGATTTTAATTTGATTGAAATTTTTAACCAATTAGGTTCAGGATTGGATTTACTCACTTTGTAATCAAATAAATCGTGGCTAGTTCTATCCGAATCATAAGTTTGTCTCATTTTCTCATCAGTAGAGCAAAGAACTATTGGAAATGAGTGGATATCTCCACGAGCAGAGATTGAACGAAGTTCTGATGTTATGGCGGTTGCGTTGAATTCTGTGCGGTCTGCACCTGAACCATCCAATCGTAAATCAATAATTAAGCCATCAAACTCATTGTTTTTCTTAGCTCTTTTAAGTTCCTTCTTTAAACTTCCGAAATCACGAAAACCTGATAAATTAAACCTGTCAACTTTAATAATTCCAGTGTCATTGAAACCATGAAGTGTTGAGATTTCAGAACTTCCATTTTCATCGTCTATATATAAATATTTTAATTTATTCATCTTCTATTTTATTTTTAGGAATTTCAATTCTTATAGTTGTATTGAAGGTTGTATGAGGATTAGTTACGTAAATCTCACCTCCATAAAATTCGACAATATCTTTTACAATTTTTAAACCGAGCCCTGTTCCTACTAAACTTTCTACATCATTTCCAGAGTGATTTGCTGCAGATGTAGTTGTAAAAAAAGCATTAAAAATTAAATCCTCATTCTCTTTAGGGATTCCATCTCCATTGTCTGAAAACTCAAGAAAAACATTTTTCTCATCTTTGCCACATCGGATAAATATCCTACCCTCTCTTTTTTTTCTAATTATAGCCTTTTGGGAATTAGTATACAGATTGAATAATATAGATGCCCATTCTGAAGGGTGCATTGGAGTTGTAAATAAATCATACCCATCAAATACTGGCTTTTCTAATTTTATGTTTGCCCTTTTTAGATTATTATCTATAACGATGGCGAAATCCTTAACAACATCTCTCAATTCTATAGGCTGAAGCTCGCGAATTACATTTCTAGATATAGCTTTATCAAAATATGAAGTATAAGATGTGAATGATTTAATATTGGTGCCTAATAATTCAATTCTTTCATAAACACCTTTAATGTCTTTTACTGCATTCTTTAAAAAACTTATTTCTGCATCAAATCCTGGTAAAAATCTTTGAATTTCGTGTATAAACTCACCTATTACCAAGCCAAGTCCAGCTAGGATTCTAAGCATATTATTTTCATCAATTAATGTTTGATTCTTCTTTTTTTCTTCATCTCGTGCCTTTTTAAACTCGTCAAAAATCAACTTTGCTTTATTCTTAGATTCATCCAAAACGGATTTGTTAGAAGGATCTTGCATTGGTTTTTCCTCAGTAAAAAATTCCTCCAGTTGCTTTACAGCTCTATCCGCTTTTACTGTGGGATCTACTTCTTTTCTTCTAAAGTTTTTTTGAGATGCCGTTGCTTTTCTATCTCTCAATTCTGACACTTTGATAACTGCACTTATAATTGAGCGATAGACAAAATTTACTAATTCTTTAAGATGATTATTTTCAATCAACCCCTCTCGACTAGAAGTTTCCTCGAAATCTCCTTCATCATCTTGTAGTTCAACAAAACCAAAAAAGTTTCTATTAGGATGAGGTCCAAGGACAATACTTCTATTATTTGATTTATCTAATCCTAACCAATCATCACTATTTTCACCATATGGCAGCACTCTGAAACCATTTCTATAAAGTTTTATGCCACCTTTTTCATAACCAACTTCTTTAATAAAACTAAATGATCTTGATGAATCAAATAGTGATGAGTCAAGAATAAAATAGTACGTTTTGAAATGCAGCCCTTTAATTAAATTAAATTTTACATCAGTATTGTCTCTGTTTTTTTCATCATTTCCGATAAGAAAAATTTCTTGGGGGAAATTGAGTTTATCACTTTTTAGTGCCCAACAACCTTGTCCATCATCCAATACATAACCTTCAATTTCAGCAAGAGCGTGTTTAAATATGGCTTCTTCTTCATCAATAACTGGAATCAGATCTTGTCCATTCTGTCTAAAGTAATAGCTTTTAAATCCGGGATCAATAGATATTGCAAATTCTTCTTTGTTCTTTTTTGATAAAGGGAATGGCTGTAAAAGTTCGGAAGTATATCTGAATACCCGTTTAATCATTGAATCTGACCATCCATCCCTGAGGTTCTCAATAATTAAAGTAGTTCCTTCTTCCTTGGTCTTTGGAATTATTTCAATATTATTTGAAACACCGAGTAAATCTTTGTCAGTTTCAAAATCATCCCAATTAATAGTAATTTTGATTGAGGAGTCACTCTTAGCAGTATGAGTAATTATTGTAAGTTTACTTCCTAGTCGTTGAGTTGCGAAACGGCCTATTCCTTTTCTGCCCGCCCTTGTTCTTTTATATTTATCAGAAATTGGATTATGAATTTTGTCAGAGGAAGACAATCTCATAAAACCATTAATCAATTGGTCTTTAGTCATTCCTGTTCCATTATCTTCAATGGTCAATGTACCGCCAAGATTCAAAGCGTTTTCAAAAACAAGATTGACTTCTGTTGCATCAGCATCAAAAGAATTTTTGACTAATTCGGAAACCGCTGTTTCGTGTTTACCTACTAATTCTTTTCCAAGTCTGTTTATTATTCCAGCGTCAACAGAAAATCTTACTTGACTGTAATCAAGTTTTGCTATTTCATTGGATAATGCTAGAATCACATTATTATCAGAACTTTCCTTTTGAATTTCTTCTGAAAGTTTTTTTTTAAGTTCTGATATTTGTGTTGAGTTATCCATTAATCTATTTCTTTTCGTTGCTTATCAAGTCTGTAATCTGAATATTTAGCAATTCTACAATAGGAGCTAATATATTCAAAGTGGGTTGTACACCATTCTTACCCCATCTTGAAATTGTTACTTTATTTCTGCCAAGTTGTTCTGCCAACCATTTACTTTTTAAGTTCTTTTCAACCAGCACTACCTTGATTCTATTAATTGCTTTTCGACTCTTCTGTATTGCATTCGGTGCAAAGATATTGATTTTATTTTATAAATTCATGAATATTTTTTTGGTCAAG
The DNA here is from genome assembly GCA_020061995.1 of Ignavibacteriales bacterium. Next base: position 65,541 of record JAGUXE010000166.1, read on the forward strand.
GGCATGGGCAAAAGCAAATGTTCTGCATTTATTTGGCTTTGTGTGTTGGGAAGCAGCTCTTTTGATTTTGCTGAAGCATTGGCATTTCATTTCATTTTTTCTGTTGTTTTGTGTAGAAAATTGTCAGTTATGTCTTTTTTTACACTTGCCCCTAACATTATTCTATACGCAAACTCGCGTATACTCCACTTTATAAATACTCTCTTTACTTCGTAATAACTTAAAAACATTCGCTGTTCGGCAATTAAATGAAACAGGGTGAAGAAATCATTCTTCTTTCATATCGCGTGTCATTAAATCGGTTGTGGCTTTTATCGGGTCTTTATCTTCAAAAAGGACTTTATAAACTTCATTTGTAATTGGAGTTTCAACTTTATATTTTTTTGCAAGCTGAGAAGCAGAGCGGCTTGTTTCAACTCCTTCTGCTACGGCGGACATGTTTTTAAGAACATCTTTAAGTTTTATACCGCTTCCAATTTTTTCACCAACAAAACGGTTACGGCTATGGCGGCTCATACATGTAACAATTAAGTCTCCCATTCCGGAAAGTCCGGAAAATGTTTCGGGACGAGCTCCCATTGTTATTCCAAGTCTTGATATTTCAGCGATTCCTCGAGTCATAATGGCGGCTTTAGTGTTATCGCCAAACTTAGCTCCGTCAATAATTCCTGCACCGATAGCAATAACATTTTTAAATGCACCACCAAGCTCGGCACCAAGTATATCATTAGTGGAATAAACACGGAAGTATGAAGTCATAAATGCGGCTTGAATGGTTCTTGAAGTCTGTTTTTCACTTGAAGCAGCAACAACTGCAGTCGGAATTCTTTTGCTTACTTCTTCTGCATGACTTGGACCTGAAATAACACCGATTTGTGATTTATCGATAGAAGGGTAAACATCCTGAATTACTTGTGACATTGTAAGAAGTGTATTGGTTTCAATTCCCTTAGACAAGCTTACAAAAATATTATCTTTAATATCTTTGTAATCAATTTGTTTTAGGACACTTCTTAGAAATTGCGAAGGTGTTCCCAGAACAATCATATTTTTGTTAATTGCGGCTTCATCCAAACTGTGAGTAATTTGAATTTCTTCCGGGATAGGGATTCCGGGAAGATAAGTATCATTAACGCGATGCTTGAGAAGCTTTTTTACATAATCTTTTTTGTATTCCCACAAAGAAACTGAATGACCATTATAATGCAACAAAATTGCAAGAGTAGTTCCCCATGCACCAGCCCCAAGTACAGCTATTTTCATAATGATTTAACTTTTTTTAGAAAAAGATATTTTATTTTCCGAACCGGCGAATATTCTTCCAATATTTTTACGATGAGTATAAACAACCAACGCAACTACAAGGGTTATAAAAGGTAAAAGAGTATGATACCCTTCAATGTGAACATTAAAAACATTTTCTCTTATTATCAAAGTTAACGGGATAGAAAGGGCAGCCATTACGGAGCCGAGCGAAACATAACGTGAAAGAGCTACAACAAGTATAAATACTCCAACAGCAACCAGCATATCAATCGTAATAATAATTAACAACATACCAAGCGCAGTAGCAATTCCTTTTCCGCCCCGGAAGTTTGCAAAGATTGTCCAAACATGTCCCACAACGGCAGCAAGTCCGGCTAAAATTTGAATAAGCGTAAAGTCATCAAATGGAGTAGCGTTTTCAAAAGGAACTGTTCCGGAATAAAGTCGAGTAACTAATACTACTGCTATTACTCCTTTCAGTGCATCCAAAAGAATAACTAACACCCCGTATTTCCAACCCATTACACGGAATACATTTGTACCCCCGGCATTTCCGCTCCCATGTTCACGGATATCGATTCCTCTCACAGCCTTACTTATAATAAGACTCGTCGGTATTGAACCGACAAGGTAAGAAAGAATCATTATTGCTGCCAAAATTAACATCTATTTATCCCTCAATAAATTTAGTGTGATATTATATAAATAATAAAAGTAAGATTCAACTATTAATATTTTCTAATTAGATTAAAAGAATAATTATTTCGAAGAAATTTTGGTTAACTCTTTAAGAATTTTAATATCGTCAGCGGTAGTTATTTTGAAGTTGAGGTGAGAGCCTTCTGCTTTAAAAATTTTATGACCAGCAAAATACATAATTGAAGATTCATCTGTTCCTTTGAACCCTTTGTGTAAAGCTAATTTCATTCCTTGCATTAAATCTTCATAACGGAATATTTGAGGAGTTTGAACATAGTAAATTTCGGATCTGTCGATATACTCAAAAGAATTAACTGATGATTTCAGTAGGGTATCGCTTGCTTTAATACAAACAAGCGCATTTCCGTTTTGTTGTGCGGTGCGAATTGCGTTATTCAATACTTTTTGTGGAAGCAATGGGCGAGCAGCATCATGAACAATAATGATATCTGATTTATTTAATTCAAGAGAAGAGAGGGCGTTGAAGACAGAATCCTGTCTTTCAGCCCCTCCTTCAACAATATTTTTTAATTTAGTAATTCCGAATTTTGATTTAAGCTTATTCATCCGCGATATGTATTGCGGATGAACTGCGACAACTATAGCATCAACTAATGAGGAGCGTTGAAACACTTCCAATGTGTAAATGATCAGCTCTTTACCATTAATCTTTAGAAATTGTTTCGGTAAAGAATAACCGCTTCTCGAACCGGTGCCTCCCGCCGGTATAATTGCTACTCGTTTCATAAAATGAGCATTGCGTCGCCATAGCTTAAAAATCGGTAACCTTCTTTTAAGGCTTTCTTATAAGCCTTTAACACCAAATCTATATCGGCAAAAGCCGCTACAAGCATCATTAAAGTTGATTCCGGAGTATGGAAGTTGGTTATTAGTTTATCAACTATTTTGAAATCATAAGCAGGGAAAATAAATTTGTCTGTCCATCCTTGATTCTGTCTTAAAAAACCTTCGGCAGTTACACTGCTTTCAAGGGCACGTACAGAACTTGTTCCTACAGCAAAAACTTTTTTTCCTGAAGTGATAGCTTTATTGACTCTTTCAGCTGTTTCTTTAGATACATGGAAGTATTCAGAATCCATACGGTGTTTTGTTAAGTCTTCAACTTCAACGGGACGGAATGTTCCCAACCCGATATGTAATACAACAGGAACAATATCAATTCCTTTTTTCTTTGCTTTCTCTAACATTTTATTAGTAAAATGAAGTCCTGCCGTTGGTGCTGCAACAGATCCATCTGTTTTAGCATAGACTGTTTGATAGTTTTCTTTGTCTGAGTCTTCTGCATCACGTTTGATGTATGGCGGCAGTGGGGTAAAGCCAATTTTTTCAATAGCTTTAAATACATTTTGTTGATTGAAGCGAACGGTTCTACCGCGTGAAGTTGTATTGTCAATAACTTCGCACCATAAATCATCATGGAAATATATTTTGTTGCCGATTCGAACTTTTCTCGCCGGGTCAACAATAACATCCCAAATTTGCTCATGTGGATTTAATTCTCTTAGCAGAAATACTTCTATCTTGGCATTTGTTTTTTCTTTCTTTCCGTATAACCTTGCTTGGATAACACGAGTTTCATTAACAACAATAACATCCCCTTCTTCCATATAGTCTATTACATTTGAGAATGTTTTAGATTCAATGGTTTGGTTTTCACGATTCAATACTAATAACTTAGCTTTATCGCGGGGAGAAACCGGATATTTTGCGATTGCTGTTTTGGGCAGATTATAACTGAAATCTGATAATTTCATCTTCTTTTTAACCTTGTCTTTTTTACTGTTTATTATAAATTACAACAGATTTAGATCCTTAGGGAAAGAAATTTTTCATTCTTTCCCATAAGATCTTATTTATCTATTTCACAACACTATTTTTTCTTCTTGCCGTTTTTCTTTGCTGATTTTTTCCCTGTTCCTTTTTCACGGATAACCGCGCGAGCAGCAGCCAAACGGGCAATCGGAACTCTAAATGGTGAACAACTTACATAGTTCAAACCAACTCGATGACAAAATTCCACTGATGAAGGTTCGCCGCCATGTTCGCCGCAGATACCAACTTTTAAATTTGGTCTTGTCATTCTACCTCTTGTTGTTCCGATTTCAAGTAATTGACCAACGCCTTCTTGATCTAATGCTTCAAACGGATCGGCAAGTAAAATTTCTTTTTCAACATAAAGAGGTAAAAATTTACCCGCATCATCACGAGATAAACCGAATGATGTTTGAGTTAAATCGTTAGTACCATAACTGAAAAATTCTGCACATTCAGCAATCTTATCAGCTACCAAAGCGGCTCGAGGAAGTTCAATCATTGTTCCGACTAAATACTGAATTTTAACTTTCTTTTCAGCCATAACTTCAGCGGCGACTCGTCGAACAATTTCTTCTTGAAGTTTAAGTTCTTTAACATCACTTACAAGCGGAATCATGATTTCAGGATTTACTTTTGTTCCTTCTTTCATTGCTTCTGCAGCAGCTTCAAAAATAGCACGAGCCTGCATTTCGGTAATTTCAGGATAAATTATACCAAGACGGCAACCTCTGAATCCAAGCATAGGATTGAATTCGTGTAACGATGCCATTTTCTCATGAATTTTCTTAACTGTAACGCCAAGTGCTTTTGATAATTCAGAAATCTCTGCATCTGTATGAGGTAAAAATTCATGCAACGGAGGATCTAATGTTCTAACCGTTACAGGATAACCTTTCATTGCTTTGAAGATACCTTTAAAGTCTTCTCTCTGATAAGGAAGGAGTTCTGCAAGAGCACTTTTTCTTGCTTCGAGGGTATCTGACAAAATCATTTTTCTCATCGATAAGATTTTCTTATCACCAAAGAACATATGTTCTGTACGGCAAAGACCGATGCCCTGAGCTCCAAACGCGATCGCATTTGATGCTTGATCAGGTTGATCCGCATTTGTTCTTACACCAAGTTTTCTATACTCGTCAGCCCATTTCATTAAACTGTCATAAGTTTGGAAGACCGGTGATTTTTTAGCAGTAAGAGTTTTTGTAATAAGAACTTGAATTACCTCAGAAGGTTTTGTTTCAAGTTTACCTGAGATAACTTCGCCTGTTGAACCGTCGATAGAGATATAGTCACCTTCTTTAACAACAAGGTCTTTATTTTCAACACGGATGGTTCTTTCTTTATAATCGATTTTTAAAGCACCGCAGCCGGCAACGCAAACTTTACCCATTTGACGTGCAACCAAAGCGGCGTGTGATGTCATACCACCGCGAGCGGTTAAAATACCTTCGGAAGCATTCATGCCTTTAATATCTTCAGGAGAAGTTTCGATACGAACAAGAATTACTTTATCTCCTTTAGCTGCCATTTCTTCAGCATCTTGAGCACTTAAAGCAACTTTACCTGACGCAGCACCAGGACCGGCATTCAAACCTTTTGCTAAAAGTAATCCGGCATCAATTGCTTTTTTCTTTTCTGTAAGATCAAAGATAGGACGAAGTAATTGATTTAACTGATTAGGTTCAATACGCATTAACGCTTCTTCTTTGCCGATAAGTTTTTCTTTAACCATATCAACAGCCATTTTAACGGCTGCAAATCCGGTTCTCTTACCAACACGGCATTGAAGCATCCAAAGTTTACCTTGTTGAATTGTAAACTCAACATCCATCATATCTTTGTAATGTTTTTCAAGATTTTTTCTGTATTGATCAAGTTGTTTATAGAGTTTTGGACTCTCTTTTTTTAGTTGAGCAATAGGAAGGGGAGTTCTTGTACCGGCAACTACATCCTCGCCTTGAGCGTTGAATAAATATTCACCATAGAAAATGTTATCGCCATTAGCGGGATCTCTTGTAAAGGCTACGCCTGTACCTGAATCAAGACCCATGTTACCAAATACCATAGATTGAATATTAACAGCGGTTCCCCATGACTCGGGAATCCCGTTAAGTTTACGATAAACGATAGCGCGATCATTCATCCATGATCCAAATACTGCACCGACAGCTCCCCATAATTGATCCATTGGATTATTTGGGAAATCATTTCCGGTTTTTTCTTTAATTGCCGTTTTGAATTCTGCAACGAGTTCTTTTAAATCTTCAGCGGTTAACTCGGTATCGAGTGTAACCCCTTTAGCTTCTTTTTTCTCATCAAGAATTACTTCGAATGGGTCATGTTCATGTTTATCAACTGGTTTTAAACCAAGAACAACATCACCATACATTTGAACGAATCTTCTATAAGAATCGTAAGCAAAACGAGGGTTGTCGGTTTTTTTAATAAGGGCTTCAACAGTTACATCATTTAAACCAAGGTTTAAAATCGTATCCATCATTCCTGGCATGGAAGCGCGTGCACCCGAACGAACTGAAAGAAGAAGAGGGTTCTTTGTATCTCCAAACTTTGCACCCATTTCTTTTTCAACTTTGCGGATTGCTTTAAGTACTTGATCTTTAAGTTCCTTTGGATATTTTCTTCCGTTTGCATAGTAGTAAGTACAAAGTTCAGTGGTTATAGTGAAACCGGCAGGAACCGGAATTCCGATGTTAACCATTTCGGCAAGGTTAGCTCCTTTTCCTCCGAGTAACGATTTCATTTCAGCTTTTCCTTCAGCCTTTTTACCGCCGAAGAAATAGACATACTTGTTATTTTTTCCTTTTGACATTGAGTTTTATCCTCCTGTATTTATATTGATCACAGCGTTAAGAGATAACGGTGTGTTGTTATTTATTTATTATTTAATTTTTGACAGAACATATTTATCAAATTCTTCTTTTTTGTCGAAGTCAAGTTCAATCTGAAGATAATAAATATCGATATCGTCAGACTCTCTATTAAACTGCGACAATTTAACTGCGTCTTTATGTGTAGTTAAAACAGATTGTGCATTGGTAGCATAAAACTGTTTTCTAATATTTTGAATATCATCTTCCGTATAAATTTTATGATCACGAAATATCATTTTGTTAGTTGTTTCGATATCAATTTGTCGCAATGCATTTAAAAATGAATAAGGATTAGCGACAGCACTAACAACCAAACTTTTTTGTCCTCGAAATTCTTCCGGTTTATAAAAAACATGAGTCTTTATATCTACAAAACCAATTGCACGGAAAAATGCAGTAAAAACACTTTTATCTTTAAGATACTTTTGGAATTCAACAGGTAAGTTCTGTTTATGAGAAAACTTTCTGTTGATAATAATCAGATCCGCACGTTTGGCGGCGCTGAATGGTTCCCGTAAGTTTCCCGTGGGAAGTCCTAATTTTCGTAATCTATTTTTACTCAATAAAAAACGTTGTTCAAACATTAAAATATTAAGATCTCGATTAATCCATCTGTGTTGAAAAGCATCGTCAAGTACAATTGTGTTAATTCCGTAATCTTTAATCAACTTTTCGGCACCTAAAACTCTATTCTCACTTACTGCTGCCGGAACCATACACTCAAACATGGTCTGGTAAATTTCGTCTCCGCAAGTTTCAACATTCTCCTTAATTTCATTTCCGTCACTGACAAGCAGATAACCTTTAGAAGTTCTACCGTAACCTCTGCTTAGCACGCCGACTTTTATTCCTGCTTTTTTTAACAACTTCGTAACGTAGATAACGGTTGGAGTTTTTCCACTTCCGCCGACTGTCAAATTTCCAACAGAAAGAACTTTAGCATTGACGTTTTTTGATTTAAATATTCCGATATCGAACAGAAAATTTCTTATGCCGATTATAAAAGCATAAATCGGAACAAGCGGAATAAATAAAACTCTTAAAAAATCTAACATCTACAATCTTAATCTTAATTAAATTTGGTAGCTTCTTTTTGAAGCAGATTTAATTGAACTTCACATTGATCAATTACAATCGAAGTTTCTTCATATGATAAATTTGAAGAAACTTCAATCATTTCAGAAAAAATTATTCTGACCTTAGAAAATGGTTTTGGGATTTCAAATCTATCCCAACTTTTCAATTCAATTTTCTTTTGATACGCAACTCCCATTAAAAAGAGAGGTGCTCCACTTTTTTTTGCAGTTATAACAGCGCCCGCTTTAAATTTTTCTTTTGGCCCGGTTGGTCCATCGGGTGTAATTACAACAGAACCTTCATTTTTAGCGAAGTCAATCATAATTCCAAGAGCTACATCGCCCCCTTTAGAGCTTGAACCGCGAACAACTGTATACTTCCAGTATTTCAAAGTTTTAGCAAGCAAATCACCATCTTTGCTTTGACTTGTTATGCCGAGGAATTTTTGCCCTCGAAAAAAGAACCACGGGAACAACATGGTTCCATGCCAGAAAGCCGCTACAAATCTTTTCCCCACTTTTTGAAGTCTCTTAATTTCATCTCCGTTAATAACCTCAACTCGCAAGGTAGCGCACAAAAAAGTAACTGCCGCGAACAAGAAATAGTTGCCTAAAAAGCGTAAAATATTTTTTGAAAATTGATTTAACTTCATATTAAAGAACCGCAAATTATTTGTGCTGCTTCAATGGATGCTTGCTTTTCACTTAACATTTTTCTTAGTTCAAGAAGTTCTGATTTCATCTTATTATAAACTTCATGGTTGTTTAGAATATCTCTAGATGCTTTAATAATTGAATTTTCATTTACTTCGTTTTGAATTAATTCCGGAACTATAGTTTTACCTGCAACAATATTTGCAAGACCAATATTCTTAAGCTTAACAAGAGATTTCCCGATTTTGTATGTTAAAACATTAGTTTTATAAACAATCACCATGGGAAGCCCTAATAATGCGGCTTCAAGTGTTGATGTTCCCGACTTAATAATTCCAAATTTCGAATATTTAATTAAATCGTAAGTAACATTTTTAACCACTTTATATTCTGTTTGTTCCGTCAAATTATTAAAAACTTCTTCACCTATTGAATCAGCACAACCAACAACAACCTGCAGGTTAAATTCTTTTGCTACCGCAATAGCTCCGTTAATTGTTTCCGGAAAAATCTTCTCAACTTCCTGCTTTCTACTTCCGGGAAGAAGAAGTAAAATTTCTTTAGATACGTTTAGACCATATTTTCTAAATAATTGTTCTTTTTCTTCAAACTTATATTCATCCAGTTGATGAATTAAGGGATGCCCGACAAAGGTTACATCAATTCCATAATCTCGATAAAGCTTTTCCTCAAAAGGAAAAAGTACAAGCATTTTATCGACATACTTTTTTATTTTTTTTATTCTACCCGAACCCCACGCCCACAATTGTGGAGAGATATAATAAAATATCTTAACCTCGTGCGACTTCAGCTTTTTTGCAAGATTAAGATTGAAACCAGGGTAATCAATTAAAATAACATTCGAAATCTTATTTTGTTTTACGAGGTTTATAACATCGGCTCTAACTTTTTTAATAAACGGCAGATGTTTAATCACTTCAACAAATCCAAGGAAAGCCATTTTACTGATATGATATAATGGCTGTAATCCTTCGGAAATCATTTTGTCGCCGCCGATTCCATAGAATGAAATATCTTTGTTGATAAATTTCATTTCACGCATAAGCGATGCACCGTGTAGATCGCCGCTTGCTTCTCCTGCTATTATCAAAATTTTTGTATTCAAAGTATTCTATCCGCTATCTCAAAAAGACAAAGTTCGTAAAACACGTAATAGAACAATTGTAATTACAACAAAGCTGAAAGCTTGTAGAGTTCTTCTCTCAGAACGAAGTCCCGCCTTGAAATTAAAAGGGGGTTGTAAAACTGACTTATCTTTATACTGTGTAAAGCGGGGAAAAAATCTTGGGACGTTTTTGCAATATTCTTCAAATTGCAAACCGAATGCTTTTTTCAAATAACCTTCTTCTTCAAGAACTATATAGTAATATTGAATTACAAAAAAGAGTAACGCACCTATTTGCAGATAAGGGAATAAAGCGTTCGACATTACACCGAGCCCGGCATACATTAAAATATTTCCTACATATAATGGGTTACGGACATATCCAAACGGACCGCTAATAATTAGAAATGTTCCGCCAACTGCACCGGTTGTTCGTGTTTCACTCCCAGCCCAACTAACGCCCCACAACCGCATCCCTTCGCCGGATAAGGCTATTAAGAATCCAATTATCAAACTCCATATGTTCGCATCTTGATAAAAAAACATTATCAATAGAAATGGAATTGGCGTATAACTTCTATACTTAAAAAAGGTAAGTGACAAATTCTTCATAATACTTTCTATTCAATTAATTTTTAATTAACTAACCCATCATGTAAACGGCTCTTCTTTTCAGTTCCGCTTGGTGTCTTTTCTTTAACCGTTTTTTTGAAATCAATTCCTTCATCTTCTTAGTCACATCATCAAAAGAGAAAAAAGGAGAAAAAGATATTCTTTCCTGTTCGCAATATTTAAGTAGAGTTTCTTTCGCAAAAATAAAATCAGCATGTTGAGCCGGACAAATATCCGATGTCCCGTCGCCTATATAAACAGTAAACTCATCATCACTGCTAAGGTTGATAAGATGATTTCGTTTACAATTCGCACAGTTAAAACACTCTTCATCTTTGTGCGGAAAGATAGGAGTAAGATTTCCGTTACTTTCAATGATCAGTTTGTTTGAGTATACCGGAATCGATGAAATATTTTCACGTTCTAATATTTTATCGATGTAAAAATCAAATCCGTCACTCAGTATGTAATGATCGATTCCATTTTCATTTAATAATGAAATAAAAGTTTTGAATGTCGGATCGATCTCGAAACCAAGAACAAAATCAGTTAACTCGTTTTTGTCAATAATCGGCAACGAAGCAAAAAGTCTTTTCCATCCTTCTGAATTCGATATTTCGCGATTGCGTATTTTCTCAACAATCTCAAACACCTCGGGATGTTTACCGAAACGAAGAAAAATGTTAGCGCCAACATCCTCTTTTGTTATTGTTCCGTCAAAATCAATAAATACTTTAAATGAATGATTAACTGAATTCATAATTATTTAGAGATCACCATTTTTTTTACTTCAACAAATTCACCTGCGGTGAAGCGGTAGAAATAAACACCATTAGGTAAATTAAGTGCTTCAAAAACAAAGCGGTTACTTCCGCTTTTGGTTTCTGTAATGTTATACTCCTTAATTTTTTCTATACGGGAGTTATAAATTTCAAATTTTACATTTCGTTTATTAGGCAAGTGATAAACAATTACCGTCGAATCGGAAAACGGGTTTGGAGTATTCTGATAAACAAGATAATTTTCAGAATCATCAACGATAAAATTAATTCTAATTACATCTGAGTATAAACTGTTATTAGCGTGGTCAATGATTGCAATGCGATAATAGTGGCTTCCGGCTTCTTCCGGTGAATGTGAAAATTGATAACGATTTGTTAGACTCATCGCATAATGATTTACATAACCCACTTTTGTCCATGCAGAATCTTCATCTTCATTCGAAACAAATTTTTCTATTTGATAAGCAGAAGTATTTGAATTATTTAACGACCTCCATTTCAACAAAACAGAATCTCCCTGTTGTAGGGCGCTAAAATCAAGGATTAACGAGGTATAACTTTTGGTAGCATAAATTCGTTGTCCAAAGATAGAGGTGCGTGACTCACGTTTATCTTTGAATATAGCAATAGCTCCACCGTTTTGATCTGATACTAGATTCAAATAACTTTTCTCTGAATTTTTATAAGCAGCCAAAAGAGTTCCGGTGTGATCCCAAATAACATCTCCCTTTCTCCCGATTTTTTGGCTGTAAATATTCGGCTGCATTTTTGCATCGCGCCTGTCAAGCCAAGCTGTGATTGCTCCCCCTTTACCGTCATCAACAATTGTTTGCCCGAATTGATCCCCCTCGATTTTGAAAAAAGTATCCCCGTTATCTTGCCAAAAAGTTTTACCGTTTAGACCGAATTTTTGAAGAAAGATATTTTTATCTTTATTGAGATCGTGAGTCCACGAAACAATAATTGTGGAATCTGAAGACGATATAACATTCGGATTGGTATGATCTCCTTTTAACCGCGATAAAATTTTTCCACCCGTTTCCCAAAGAGTATTGCCTTTATCATTTATTATTTGATGGGAAATGGTTCTTGGTTTATCAAGGTTTTGCCATATTAAATAAGTTTGCTGCTTTGGAAGCGATAGAAGTCGGAAGGATAAAATATTGCTTGTGAATCTTGAATATTCTGTCGGTGCCCAAAGTTGTTTACCCGAAGAGTTATAGGCTGTTCCGACTAAAACATTTCTTTTGTTAATGAACTCAATCCAAAAAACAGAAAATCCCCCCTTGTTATCAGGTTGAACAACTACTTGATTCTTTCCGTTAAAAGAACTTATAACTTCTATTCCATTATTTTCAAAGTCGGTATAACCTGTTATAGATAATCGTTGAACCCTTAATGAATACTTACTTGGTGAGTTCAAGCTTCGTTCTACATAAGCCACATAAGAAAGTCCATCTTCATCATAAGCAACTGAATAGTTTATCAGCTCCATTGAACTTTTAATTATTTCGATTCCGGTATCACCCCAATAAGTGTAACCGTTACTTTCAACTTTCTGAGCATAAAGTGCTTGAGTGTTATTGCCAATGATTGATTTCCAAACAACAACCGCACCGCTATTTCCAACCGCTGCAACGGGATTGGTTTGACGGGTTTTGGATATTCCGGGTCGTTTTCCATCAGCCCTAAAACTTACTTTTCCATTTTGATCTATATGTTGAAAATAAACAGATGACTCTTTTTCCTTTTTATCTTCCCAAAAGAAATATGTCCCTCCGTTCGGGTTTTCATATGCCGAAAGATTTGTTGGATTTACGGCATCCATAATAAGATTTGAATTAATTGAAGGGTTCTCATTCCATTGTGAAAAAAGAGATGAAGAAAAGAATAAAAAATAGCAAAGAAAGAATAATACCGTTTTGAATCTTTTTGAATCAAAAAAACTTTTTGTAATAATGTATAGATTAAGCAACAATATTCAAGTCCTCGTTAAATCTAACAGCAACTAATTTAGAGATTCCTTCTTCCTGCATTGTTACACCATACATACTATCTGTTGCTTCCATTGTTCTTTTATTATGTGTAACAACTATAAACTGTGTGTTAGAACTAAATTCTCGAAGTATTTTTGCAAAACGGTCAATGTTAGCATCGTCAAGCGGTGCATCAATTTCATCAAGAATACAGAATGGGCTTGGTTTAACCAGATAAATTGCGAACAGCAGCGCAATAGCCGTAAGAGTTTTTTCTCCGCCCGAAAGAAGTTCAATAGATGTCGGTCTTTTTCCTTTTGGTTTTGCAATTATCTCGATTTTCGCTTCAAGCGGATCACTATTTTCTTCAAGTCGGAGATCAGCTTCATCACCTGGATTAAATAAACCGCGGAAGATTCTAGTAAAGTGCGTTCTGATTTGTTCGAATGTATCCATGAATAGAGATTGTGCAGTAGTGTTAATTTCTTCGATAGTTTTAATAAGATCTCGTTCTGAATCAATTAAATCGGTTCGTTGTTTCATTAAAAAATCAAGTCGTTCTTTTTCTTCTTCATATTCTGAATAAGCGAGAAGATTAATTGGACCGAGATTTCTGATTTGTTGTTTTAATGAGTGAACTTCTTCAGAGCGACTTCTAAAATCAAATGTATCTAAATCATCAAACTCTTTTAATTCAAGAGTAAGCGAATAATTTTCCGAAATAGATTCTTTCAATGTAGCTGTCTTCAATTCAATCTCATTCAACTTTATTTCGCACGCATGAATATCATTCCCGACTATATCGCGTTCTTTGCGAAGTTTATTTTGGTCTGTTTCAAGTTCATTAATTTTTGAGCGAATACTACGAAACTTGAAGTCAATAGCTTCTTCTTCTTTGATTAACTTATCTTTGATAAGAAGGAGTTCATCCAGTTCAAACTGTTTATCATCAACAATTGAAACGAGGGTTAAAAGCTCCTCTTCGCCGTTTTTGATATCACTTTCACGCTTGATAATAGAGCGTTTTACAGATTCGATAGTCTCTTCGGCACGTCTTACTGCGTTTTCTAAATTTCTTCTTTCACCCAGATAACGTTCATGTTCCAGATTAACTTTATTTTGTGAGGATATAAGTATGGAATATTCACGCTCTAAAATTTGAAATGCTTCATCTAAAAGACGTTGTTCTTCATCAGCTTTTTTCTTTTCTTCAATTCTTTCAGAAAGTATGCTATCAAGTTTTTCTCTTTCATTATCAATAAAATTTGAATGAGAAGCGAGTTCTTGAATTTCTTGTCGAGCTTTTTCTATTTCATCAGACGCTTTTTGTTTTTCGAATTCAAATCGGGAAATTTGTTTATCAACGTTTGCCAGATCGTTTAATAAAAATCTTCCTTTTTCTGACAAAACCTTTAAATCAATCGAACCAAGTTCTTCTTCTAATTTTTCAATTTCATTTTTTGTTGATGCTAATTGTTTCTCTTTAAGCGGAACTTCTTTTTTTAGATTATCAAGAAGCTGCTTTCTTCCAAACAATGTATCATCTAATCGAGGTTCGGAACCGGCTTCTATTACACCGGAGTAGTGAACAAAATCACCTTTAAGGGTTGCGCAATTAAATGTTTTATATTTTTGAGCTAATCTGAAAGCGGCATCAATTGAATCAACAATGATTGTATCTTTTAACAACTGTTTGAAAAAAGGTTCCCAACGTGCTTCTGTTTCAACAAGATCAATTGCCCAGCCGACAAATCCTTCCTCGTTCTTAATATATTTAATCCGTCTTTTGAGCAGAAATGAATTTAATTTCTCGAAAACATTTTCTTTCTTGTCATAAAAAGAAGAGACATAAAAGGAGGCTTTACCAAAGTTGTGCTGCTGAAGAAAGTTAATACCTTTTTTTACTTCATCCAATGATTCAACTAATATGTTATTGAGGTTACTTTTAAGTGCTGCCTCAATTGCAAATTGATATTGTTCCGCAGTGTTTCCTAAATTTGCGAGAAGGTTCTTGTCGGCATTTGACCAGGTGTTTTCTTCCAACAGAGCTTTCGCCCCTTTTGAAAATCCTTCTAAATTATCAATAAGACTTTGAAGAAATGAGATTTTATCATGAAGATTATTGATAACCCCTTTTTCCTCGAGTTCCTTTTCTTTTAATTTTGTTATTCTTACTTCGAGGTCTTCTTTTTCTTTTTGTTTCTTTGTGAAGAGGTCTTCGGTTTCAGTTAGTTTATTCTGTAAATCAGAGCGTTCATTACTCAACTCTTCAATAAACCCGACAGTCTTAGCAATGTTTGCAGTAAAGTTTTGGATCTGTTCATTCAGCTTTGCAATAGAAGCATTTGTGCGATTTAGCGATTCATTCAAATTAGAAAGTTCATTCTCTTTAGAAGCTATTTCTTTAAACTGAACGAGAAGCGTTTCGGCATAATCTTTAACTTTTGTCCGTTGTTCGTCAACACTAACTTTTTTAGCAGATACATTTTCGGCTAATAGTTCTTTTTCAAGTTGAGCAGCAACAATTTTTGATGCAATTTCCTCAATTCTTTCAGAACTATCTTCACGTTCTGATTCAGAGATTTCTAATTGCGATTGGAGCTCTTCAAGCTCCTGTTTGTATCTTTCAATATTTCTATTGAGTGATTTTTCGCGTTCTGCGGAAACTGAGAGAGATTGTTGAACAGAATGAATTTTTTCTGTTTGGATTGATATTTCGCTTCTTTTTTCTTTTAGTTCGGACTCAATTCCGTAAAGTTCTTCTTTTATCTCTTTTAATTGATCATCAAGTCTCGAAAGTTCAGATTCCAAAATTAATTTACGTTGGAAGGCTTCTTCCTTCTTCAACTTAAACGCATGCTTGTTTTTCGTGTATAAGGTAAGTTCGCGTTCTGCAAGATCAATCTCAAGCTCTCGCAAAGTTGAAGAAACCTTGTTGTATTTGTCGGCGCGTTTAGCCTGACGCTCAAGAGAGTTAACTTTCTTTTCTACTTCAGAAACAATATCGTTTACACGTGTTAGATCTAATTTTACATCATCAAGTTTTTTTAGAGTAAGGCGGCGGCGCAATTTATATTTATTAACTCCGGCAGCTTCTTCAAACATATTGCGACGCTCTTCGGCTTTATTACTTAGAATTGTCTCAACCATTTTTAATTCGATAACCGAATAGGCATTTGCCCCCATTCCTGTATCCATAAAAAGATTGGTTATATCTTTAAGCCGGCAAATATTTTTATTTAAAAGATATTCGCTTTCACCCGAACGGAAAATTCTTCTTGATATTGTAACTTCGGAATATTCAGTAGGAAGAATTCCTCTGTCATTTTCGATGGTTAAAGAAACTTCAGCCATTCCCATCGGCTTTCGACTTGCTGTTCCATTAAAGATTACATTTTCCATTTTATCAGATCGAAGAGTACTACTCTTTTGCTCACCCAGACACCATCGGATAGCATCAACAATATTAGTTTTGCCGCAACCGTTGGGACCAACAATACCCGTCATTCCTTTATTAAAGGAAACCTCCGTCTTTGATGCAAAAGATTTGAATCCTAATATGTCAAGTTTTTTTAAATACAATTCTTATTTATACTCTGAAAGTTATTTTATGTAATGAAGAATATAATCGATAACTAAGTTAGTCGATTGGAAATAAAAGAGAAAAACCGATAAAGAAGTAGCAATAATTACAAAGCTATAAAAATAGACAGAAGAAGGTTTTACATCATAAATAACGTAAATCCCTTTTATTAATCTGTAAATTACCCACAGTCCGATAACAATTAAAATCAAATAAACATAGAGATTGATTACGTCAGCATGAAGAATTCTATATAAAACTATAGCTACCGGAATTATTAATACAATCGGTAGAAAAGACCAGGTCACCGCAAAAAAAGAATTTGAGATAAATACACGATTCATAACAAACAATGATCCGAGTTTAACTATGAGGGTGAGGAATAAAATCAAAAGAAGAAACATTGCAGTTAAAATTCCCAAAGAATATAAAGGCTGCCAGGTAAGGAAACTCATCACCTCCATTATTGTGTGGCTTCCGAAAGCAAGTAGAAATTTCTCAAAAAAAATGTCAGTTCTTAAATGGTATAATATACTGCTTGTTATTAATGCCAGAACTGCTGATGCTGCTATCGAAAGAACCGCGGTATGTAATCCCGAAATAATTCGTAAATCTCTAATATCAGCATAAAAATTATAAGGACGAAGGAGTGCACGTGAACTATCTTCTCTAAATTTTCTTCCGGTGTTAACTAAAAATCCTATCATTAAAGCCAATACCAATCCGAAAAGAATAAATACCATCGGCGCATCATCTTTTCTAACACCGAGAGGAATTGTAACTCTCTCCAAATTATTCAATTTTGATTGAATAACTTTGTAGGTAATCCGGTTTAAATTTCTTTTTTCACTGAGAATCCCAAGACGAATAACCTTATCAATATTATAACCTGAAGCAATTGAGTGATAATCGCTTCGATAATCGAACATAGTATTTAAGAAAAAACCGGCGCTATAATTTTCTTCAGAAAAAGAAATTAAATCAGCGAAGTATTTTGCCTGAGCTTCATAAGTGAATTCGTTTGTATAACCGGTTGAACTTCCGAGGTTTGCGATATATCCCGCTTCGCTAATGAATAATTTTCCTCTTCCGACTAATTCACTCAAATTATTATAAGTCTCTTTATCTTCAGCAATCGAACGATTAATAAATTCAAATCCGTAAAGATCGAGTTCCGGAAAGTCTATTCCATCAAAGGATGCAAACGAAGCATAAACCAGCAAAGATTTATAATTTTTTAATAATTGAGATAACTGTTTTATGTATTCAATAGAACCAACTGAAGTTGACACATAACCGGTTCCGAGTCCAAAGCCTGCTATTGAACTAAAGTCTCTGAAGGCAGCCGCAAACTGGTTTAAATAATTTTTTGACCTCACAAGAAAATTCTGAGATTCGATAACCCCTTCAGGAATCGAATTAACCGGAATTTCGATAAACGCCAATAAACCATATTTTTCACAGAGTGAAATCAAATAGGGATGGGGTGTATGAAATGCAAATCGAACAGCATTAAAGCCTGTCTCTTTAATTAATCTAAGGTCCTCTTCCATTGCATCATAAGTAAGCATTGATAAAAAGGATTCATTCGAGGGTATATATGTTACCCCTTTTAATTGATAAGATTTTCCGTTTAGATAGAGTGAATCTTTTGATGAATGTATGTTATAAAAACTTACACTTTTAGTTACTTCGTCAATTACAATTCCATCTTTTGAAACCTCTATTTGTACTGCATATTTATGTGGTGAATCCGGATGCCACAAGGTTGGGTTTATATCAAAATTTTGGACTAAGTTTTTTTCTTTTCCCTTAGTAATTTGAACAGAGATTGTTGAGGTTGCAACAACTGATTTGTCATCGGAAATTAAATTGAATTTAACATCAAACCAATTAGATTTTAACGCTGAATCAGGTTGAATTTTGAAATTTGTATTTTCAATTTTTGATGTAACGGTAAGTTTGAATTTATTGTTCCCTCCTAAATATTTGTAGGAGGATGAAAAAGAAGAGACGAAAATATTCGGCACAACCCGAATATAGACATCACGAAAAATTCCCCCGATATGTGCGGGAGCTAAAAATCGCTGCTTCACCGGAATAGTGTTTTCGGAATCTAATTTGGATGAAATCTTAACTGATAAAATATTTCTTTTATCATGCCTCAATAAATCTTTAGGAAGTATAAAAGAAAATGGAAAATCGCCTCCGGTGTGCCTATAAATCAGAGAGTTGTTAATTGAAATATCGGCTGAATAATTCAATCCCAAAAAATGAAGATCAAAGTTACTATTTGTTAAATCTTTATAGCTCAGCTCAAAAGATTTTTCAAAGACTAATTCTGCTTCACTATTATAAAATGATGGGACCGAGACAGTCGTTTTCTGTTTTGCATCATCATCGGCAAAATAGACGTTCCACTTTCCGTTTAAGTGAATTACCTTACGAACCCCGGATTCTTCAATAAAATTAAATAAAGAATTGGAGTTGTTTTGCGAGGCTAATTCTTTAAAAACAACCTGTGCAAATGATGTTTGGATGGAAAAAGATAAAAGAACGGAGAAAATAAGAAAGTAAAATCTGTAAACCGTCATCAACAGTAGTTTTCCTAAAATTGTAAAATCAAACCACAAATATACTATATTGAGGTAGGGGAAATCAATACAAAAGTAGGGTCACCTAAAGGAGTCATATAAGCTCAAACTCATAAGGCGTTTGTATGTAAAGGGTTAACTATTTGAGAGTTCTATTTATTTTTTGAAAAAGTATGGAAAAGTGGTTCAAAAGAGGGATTAAACGGGGTAGGGTTAGAATTTTTTATTTGACAGAGGTGAAATTTAGTTATATATTAAGGGTCAATTTTTTCAAGATTATAAGGCACTAAGTAATGGCAAATCATAAATCTGCTAAAAAGAGAATATTAGTAAGCGCAAAGAAGAGAGCTGTAAATAAAAACACAATTTCTAAATTGAAGACTTTAACAAAAAAAGTTTTATCTTCAACTGAAAAGACCGAAGCAGAAGGATTATACAAAGAAGCAGTTGCATTTATCGATAGAATTGCTACAAAAGGAAAAATACACCGTAATACAGCAGCAAGAAGAAAATCTGCTTTAACGGGGCATGTAAACGGTTTAACCGTTACTCAATAAAGTAATATATTCAGTTCGTTGGTTGACAAGTTCAACCATTATTCTTAATTTTATGTTCTAAAAAAAATAGTATTCCGCGATAGCTCAATGGTGGAGCATTCGGCTGTTAACCGAAGGGTTGCAGGTTCGAGTCCTGCTCGCGGAGCCAAAGAACCCCATCCAAAAGGTTGGGGTTCTTTATTTTAATCACTTCACATTTTTTTACTTTACCTTAATAACCACAAAAGTAACATCATCATCAGGTTCTAAATTATTTGTCCAACGCATTCCTTCTTCTTTAAGATGGTTGACAATTTCTTCCGGTTCTCTCCGTGCGGTTTTCTCGAAACAATACCTTGCCCGACTGTAACCGTATAGTTCATCTTTTTCGTTTTTCAGTTCAGCGAATCCATCACTCATCAATAGTAAAGTATCTCCTCTCTCTATGCGAGATTCTTTCACTTCATAGGAAACCCCTTTCATAGCACCCAATGGCATATTGCTGATTACAACTTCTTCGATGGTTTGACTATTTTTTCTATAGATTAATAGTGGAGGCATACCCGCATTTGTAGTTACTATTTTGTTATTACTTATTTGTACGCAAGTAAGCGCCATCATTAATCTGCCGAGCTGCATATCTTTTATTGCTGAACTTGCATTTTCAAAAAATGGTTTTAGTTCTTTGTTGGTTCTATCCGACATAAAAAGTGATTTCATAATAGAGACCATCATTCCCGACATCATTCCATGTCCGGTCGCATCTCCAAGAACTACAGTTAGTGTACCATCAAGATGAAGATGAAAATCGTAATAATCGCCCCCAACTTCGGTGGCAGTTTTCATATAGACAGCAATATCAAGATTCGGAAGTTGAGGTAGTCCTTTCGGAAGCATTGAAAGCTGCAGATTACGGGCTTCTTCAAGTTCTTTTGTCTTTCTATCATTCTCAATCTGGAGGAATTTCTTGTTTTCGTTTTCCTTTCTTCTCTCTAATTCATACTTTCTTATTCCGCCTAACACTCCTACAAAACCGATAATATAAATTCCATATGCCCACCACGTAAGCCACCAGGGGGGATTAATCCTAAATGAATAAACATCTTCATTTGTTTTTACTCCATTTGATGTGATAGCCCTAACTCTGAAAGTATAATTCCCCGAAGGAAGATTTTGATATTCGACATATGGGAGAACTGACGGACGAGACCATTCTTTATCAAATCCCTCTAAGAAATGTTCATAGCTCGATTGACGGGGGTCTCTGTAATTAAGAGCCGCATAATTAAAGACAAATGAATTTTCTGAGCTTGAAAGAGTTCGAGGATATGAATAATAATAAAACTGTTTATTAACGCTTACAGAAGTAATCTTTAAGGGATAATTTTTTTGTTCACTTTTATAAATGTAAAGCCCAACTCCATTAAAAAACAATACCATATTTCCGAAACCATCAAGTGTAGAAGAAGAAGGGACTCCGGTGGCAATATTTTCGTCAGTGGGAAATAATTGGAACTGATCGCCCTCAGTTTTTATCGACCCCAAAGGGGATGAGAAATAAACAATTTCTCTAAAACGATCAAGAACGGGATTTGAAAGTCCGGCTGAAGGAAGCCCATCTTTCTTGGTATAGAATTTTAGATTAGTTCCGTCAAAAATTACAAGCCCTCTCCCTCTAAGCCTGATATATAAATTTTCTCCGGCCTGGATATCCGTTTTAGTTCCCGCAACACTTGCCCCTTTTAAAATTCTGAAATCAGCATTTGCATTTACACTATCAATTAAGTTGACAAAACTTTTTCCGTTAAAGACATAAAAACCACCAACCGTTAAGAAGTAGACTCCATTCTTCAGTTTACCAACGTAGTGAAGCTGTTCTGAAGGGACGTTCCAACTTTTCGGCGGTTTTGTCCACGACTTCCCATCATATAACATTATTTCCGAATGAGCAGAAGAAATATCCTTTATGGTCTCAGCAAATATTCCAATGAACCAAAGCCTCTTATCATTATCTTCAATTAGATTAAACAAACTATATTTACTACTATTATCCTCATTACTAAAAGGGGATTTAATCTCTGCAAATTTTTCTCCATCAAATCGCCCGAGATAGTAATCAGATTTAATGAGCTTATCGGCAGCAGGTCTTACATAGTTTTCCCAGGTATAAATATCACCATCGCTTGTTTCAAGTATGTTTGATGTGCTATAATGCTTACCGCCTTTTTCAGAAATACTCTTAGGTTTCAGAATCACTTCCCCGTCACTATTTAAAATTTTATTTACCATAGTGACTCCATTGGAGGTTGCAATCCAAATTCGCTTTTGGGAATCCTGATAAGTCTTAAAGGAGATGTTACTGGCAAGCCCATCTTCTTCAGTAATTGTTCGCAATTTATCACCATCCCAAACATTCAGACCCACGTTTTCGGTTCTTGCATAATCGGGAATTTCACTATACGAATATGAAACCCAAACCCAGCCATCACGGTCTGCGTAAGGATTTGTGATACCGCCTTGTGTTAATAATAAGCCATCTTTTTTTGTTAGCATTTTGGAGTAATTAGTATAATATATTCCCAAGCCCTTTGTGGTATTTAATAAAATCCCATCATCGAGGGGAATTCCGTAAAAGCCATTCAGTGCATCGAATTTAACCAATTTCTCATTGCTAAGTGAAAAGAGTTGATCGGGATATTTTGAACTTTGGTCTTCTAT
The DNA here is from genome assembly GCA_020061995.1 of Ignavibacteriales bacterium. The sequence goes on from JAGUXE010000166.1 coordinate 87,890, forward strand.
AGTTCCGGGCAAAACGAATAACTCAGGAAAATATTTGTTAGGCTTTGTAAAAAGAGCATTTGTAAATCGAAAATCGTTTATTGTTTTGCCGGATTTCAGATCTTTAAAATCATTCATTCCCTTCATAATATCTGATGGTTTCCACTTACCGTTATCAAATTCATAAATAATGTTATTATTGGTATTGAACAACTCACCGTCGAAGAAAAATGTAGTTAAAAATAATTTATTCAGGTTTTTACTGTAATAAACCTGTAATGGACGCTGATCAGATTTAAGCTGCTTCATCATGTCTGTAAACTGGTGGAATTTATTCCCATCGTACATTAAGACACCGGAATTATTAGCAGTTTCTATTATTAAACTTCCACCATTAAATGCCATCCATGTGTTTCCTTCCTTATCAATCGATGAACGCAAAGCATCAGGAAAGAAATTTGCTCCCTTAAGTGTAACGCCCAATGACTCATCTACCCTTGCAAATTTTCCATTTTTGTATAACGCTAAATATGCTCCTTCAAAAGTTCGGGTGTTGCGTCCAGAAGAATTAAATATCAAATCTCCATAAGGAGTTTCAATGAAATCAGTGGCGTTATCGAGAGGAAAGTTAGTAGAATCGAAAACAGTAAACCTATCATTTTGGAAATATGTTAATCCCCCGTTATTTTTTTTATCCACGTACGGTGTTGTGGATCCAATCCAAATGCGGCCTTTACTGTCGGGTCTAATAAATGAAATTATTTGACCGGAAGATCCTTTTATAACATATCCCTCTTTTTCAGTATATACTTTAAATTCTTTTCCAGTAAAAGATATAAATTTTGTAGGCGATGCAAAGTACATTTTATTGTTTGTTGAATCGTAATACATACTTTGCATTGTCGGTAATCCAATATCAGTTCCAATTTCTTCAAATTCGTAACCATTAAATCTGTACGTTCCTTCAATTCCTGAAATCCAGATGAAACCATCTTTAGTTTGAACAATATTGGAAATAGCTGTAGAGGGCAAACCTTCTTTGTTAGTGTATTCAATCAAATCAGCATTTGCTTCTGTCTTTTGTTTTTGCTGCGGGCTAATCACTATCGAAAACAAGAGTGAAAATAGTAATAAGTTACTTTTTAAAGATTTGAGCTTCATAAGATTCTCCATATCAACTCATTGTAAATGCACATTACACAAACAGACTTAATGCAGATATATTTATAAAAAATTTATTCATTATTTTGATTAAATAAACCAAAGGTTTATACCCTGAGATATTTTTAGTATATCTCTATTTGCAATCTTTTTTTATGATTTCCCCATTGATAATTACTTCACATGCGTGAGTTGTATATTCAAACGGATTTCCGTCAAACACAACAATGTCAGCATCTTTCCCTTTCTCAAGGCTACCGACCTTTTTGTCAATATTAAGTATTCTAGCTGCATCAATTGTAATCGACGATAATGATTGCTCAAAAGTAAGTCCGTTTGCTACTGCTATAGCTGCCTCAAACAGAACATTTCTTACTTTTGGAACATACGATTCATAACCCCCCTGTATGGCAAACGAGACATTATTATCCTTTAACAATTTTGGCGTAGTATAAGAAATATTTTTAGTTCGTCCCATCATTGGATGAAGGAGTATAGCGACTTTAGATTTGATAATTTCATCTTTAACCAGGTATGCTTCTGCAGCGCCATCAAGTATTAAATCAAAGCTGAATTCTTCTGCAAGTCTTAATGCCCCAAGTATGTCTACTGAAGTATTTGCAGTGATAATTGCTTTTACTTTTCTGTTTAATATATCGGTCAGAATTTCATTCTTAAGATTTAATTCAACCTTTCCCGCATTTTTTTGAGCTTTATAATTTTGAGCCCCAATAAAAGCAGACCTTAACATAGCAATCCCTTTCGGTCTACTCCCCGGAGTTTTAAACTGTCCGGAAATATTATTCCCTAATGAGAAGGTAACAGCATAGACACTATCAAGAATGGAACTACCCAACTCTCCGGTAGTTTTAATAATCATTGTTTGACCCGATGCTAATGCCCCAGGCGCATGTCCTGTATTGACAGTTGTAATCCCAAAACCAGCCAGCCATGCTATTAATGGGTCGTTAGGATTGTATGCATCAAAGGCACGTAGCTCCGGTTGAATGGGGTCAGAATATTCGAGTTGATCCTGGTCGTGCTTCTGATTAGAAATTCCTGATAAACCGACGACCGTTCGTGAATCAATTAATCCGGGAGTAACATATTCCCCCACAATTATTCTATAACCCTCGGGAATCACAATGTCATCTTGCTTCCCGACAATTTCAATTTTCTCTTTATTAATCAATACAATTCCATTTTCAATAACTTCACCGGCCATTGTATAAACTTTTTTCCCTTTGACTGCTATTTGTGCAGTTGCCTGGAAAGAAATCAGACTTAACATCAATAGAATAAATAGTATTCTCATTTTTATTCATCTCCTTCACAATGACTTAAATGCCCACTGCTTCTGTAAACATCATACCCACCCACGGCATATTTTAAGTCGTTTTCGTCGGTTCTATCAAAAGTTTTAACTCCCTCAATCCAAGTCTCTTCAATTTTTGTATAAACCGAAAAAGGTTCACCTGACAAAACAATAAAATCGGCATCCTTACCAACTTCTAAAGACCCAACTCTATCGGCAAGTTCTAATTGTTTTGCTCCGTTAATTGTTAAAGCTTTAATTGCTTGTTCTTCGGATAATCCACTTCTTACAGCGAGCGCGGCACTTCTTAAGAACAGCCTTGAATCAGTAATAAAATCATCGGTATGAATGGAGATTTCAACCCCCGCATCCGCTAAAATTTTCGCCGTTTCAAATTTTAATTCGAGAGTCTCAAGTTTACCGCCCGGTGAATCAATTACAATTACGGAGCAACCTACTTTTGCATCTGCGATTTCTTTAGTTACTTTCCAAGCTTCACTTACGTGATGAAGCACTACATTAAAACCAAACTCCTCCTTTAATCGAAGAACGGTCAATACATCATCAGCCCGGTGAGTATGAAAGTGAACCATTCTTTTTTTATCAAGAATTTGAACTAAAGCATCCAATTCAAGATCCTTCGAAGGAAGTTTTGATTTATCGTTACCTGCTTGTTCAATTTTCTTTTTATAATCTAAAGCTTTATAAAATAAGCTTCTAATTATTGCCGCCGATTTACCGCGTGTATTTGGAAAAGGTTTTTCTTTCATGGAATTTGTACCGTTAGCCATTTTCATACCGCCAACTATTCCTTCCGTAGGATTGTCAGCAAAAATCATTTCGTATACATTTGTTACTTTTTTGGGTTTAAGATAAATGGTTTGACCACTCATCAAGTGTCCGGAGCCGGGCATAATGTTGATAGTGGTTATTCCGCCTGCACGCGCTCTGTTAAATGAATCGTGAAATGGATTAATAGCATCCATAATCCTCAACGATGGTTGAGTAGGAGAATCCGAATCAAATCCCCAATCCATTCCTATATGTGAATGTGTATCGATAAGACCCGGGAGAATAACTTTTCCGGACAAATCTACAACTTCGTGTTTATCCGAAAAATTAGTATTATCATATTCACCCACATAAATGATTTTACCCTTTTCGACAATTAAAGAGCCGTTGTTAATAATTTTTCCTGTTGCAGTGTAAATCTTACCATTAATAAATGCGGTAGGTTTATTCTGTCCATTTATTGAAATAGCGATTAGCAAAAGCAAGGAAATTAGATTTGTGAAACGGAACATATTACTCCTTTTTATTTTATTTTTAATTACAACAAACATAACGTCATTCCGTTTTGGCGGAAAAGCGTCATTTCACTTTTATTACTACAAACGTAATATCATCATCCGGCACATTTGCACCTGACCACTCTTTTGCAGAGTTCCTCAAGTGCTCAATTATTTCTTCCGCTGACCTTTCTCCGGTTTCCCTAAGTGTTTTTATAACTCTATCATAACCAAAAGGTTCTTTCTCTTTATTTGTCAATTCAGGAAAACCATCGCTCAACAAGAATATTACATCTCCAGAGTTCAATTCGGTTTTTGTTTCTTTATATGGATAGTTACTTATAGCTCCCAGAGGCATTCCCTTGTTATCTATTTCTTCAACTTTATTATCGATATGCCTGTAAATGTAAACCGGGGGTACTCCGGCATTCGAAAGGGATAATTGGTATCCTCTAATTTTCAGAAAAGCAAACGCCATCATTAATCTGCCCAGCTTAATTTCTTTTAGTGCCATCACCGATTTTTCAAAGAAAGAGAGTACGTCGCTGTTTTCTGATTCGAGAGTGAAGATTCCTTTCATTATTGTTACGAGAGTTCCCGCCTGTAAGCCGTGACCAGTAGCATCACCAAGAGCAATATTCAGGACTCCATCTCCACCAACACGAAAATCATAATAGTCTCCGCCAACTTCAGTCGCCGTTTTCATATAAACGGCAATATCAAGATTAGGCAGATTTGGCAACTCCTTAGGCAGCATTGAAATTTGAATTTGTCTAGCCGCTTCTAATTCTTCTGATTTACGTTCACTCTCAATTCGTTCCCTTTCAGCTTCTAATAGCAGCTCGGAGTTTTTCCTTTCCTGTTTAATTTGTCTCTCTGACATTTCTTGAATAGTGACGATCCGTTCCTCAAGCTCGATATTTGTATTAGCGAATGTTTTAGCGAGATAAATAGCCATTGAAAAAGGGATTGAACAGATAAGTATTGGGATCAAATAGTCAAATGATATAACAAGCAATTCAACATAAAATTCACTCAAAGCAACAAAGAATAAAATCACCGAAAGAGAAACGATTATTCCGCCGGCTATTACTCTAATGTTCGGTATTTTTTTTCTAATACCGATGACAATTACTCTAACAGTTTCTATCCCAAGTATTACTACCCCAATTAACATGGGGGTGTTATCAGAATTAAGGTGATCAAAGCTAAAGAATATTATAAGATTAATAACGAGAAAGAGGATGAGAAAAAACCAAAATAATTTAATTGTTTTTTTGTAAACGATTTGATATAAGAAAAGTAATAAGTTGATAAAGATGATAGTGAGCGAAATAAAACCTAGAAAGCGAGCAAATATAACAACATAAAAAGAAGCTTTAAATATATACTCAATTGTTCCCGCTGTAAATATTAAAAATATACCAAAAACAAAGAATGCGAAATAAAGATTTTCTTTCTTTTTTGAATAAAAAAAGTAGAGTAAAACAAATATAACAGCGAACGCCAAACTAAATCCTTGGATACCCCAATCAAAAGAAAATTTTTTGTAATGACTTTCTAATATCTTTTTACTCTGAGTATTGTTTTCGAACAGAAAAATACTAAACCCTATATGACCAATAAATTTATTATAAAGATATTTGTACTTTTCTGCATTCTGATTCGATATTCTTACAGCCATAGTGTACACAGAACTGGTATCAAGACTTATAGTTGTTGGGAAAAAATTGGGATCATAAGGTTTTTCTTCATCCACAGTTTTACCGAATTCGCCAAAGGTTAATACTTTTTTACCATTTAAATAAATTTCGGAAGCTCCGTCGTGGTGCATTTTAAAACCAACCGCTTTACCTTTAAGGGAAGAATCAATTTCAAATACAAATCTTAACCAGGCAACACCTTTCCATTTACTTTGATCAAATTTCCCGATTTCCAACCACGAGGTAACCGTATCCCAATCGCTGTGGTTATACTCTGGGAGTGCCCACGAAAGATCATCTCCGGCTTTATAATGCCAATCAGCTTTATCCCACCTGCCTAAAAAAAACTCAGTACTAACAAGACTATCAGCTGTTATAAAGTGCGTATCTTTATTTTGGGAATAACTATTTAATGTAAGAACAAGTAAATATAGAATTAAAGAGATAATATTTTTATTCATATAAATCGATTTTAAAAATGAATTCCAAAAAAAAGAGCATCCAATATTTTTCGGTTTGTAAACAAAGAAACGCTCACAGTTTATTTAATTTTAATTACCACAAAAGTTACATCATCATCAGGTACTTTATTATCAGTCCAGCGATTGCCTTCATTTTTTAGGTAATCAATAATATTTTCCGGGTCTTTTTCTGCAACTTCTTCAAACGAATTTCTTGCACGTTTATATCCGAACATTTCTTTATTGGTATTTTGCAATTCAGGGAATCCATCACTCATTAATAGCAATGTATCCCCTTTTAATAATTCCAATTCTTTCAATTCATAAGGAAAATTATCCATAGTACCCAAAGGCATTCCTTCAATTAAATGTTCTTCAACAATTTTATTCTTTTTTCGGAACAGATAAACCGGGGGCATTCCCGCAGAGGACATTAAAAGCTTATTGTTTTGAATCTTCAGCATCATCATACTCATTGCGAGTGACTGGAACTGCATTTGTTTGATGCATCGTGTCATTTCACGAAATGTAAATAGTATATCAGGGTTTGCTGCATAACTATTAAATAATGATTTAGTAGAAGTAACCATTGTACCGGCTCTCATTCCGTGTCCGGTTGCATCACCGAGAACAACAGTTAAAGTTCCATCCATTCCAACATTAAAATCATAATAATCACCTCCGACCTCGGTCGCAGTTTTCATGTATACAGCAATATCAAGATGGGGTAACTGCGGAAGTGTTTTGGGAAGCATAGAAAGTTGGAGTTGGCGAGCCTCTTCTAATTCTTCCGTCTTTCGTGCGTTTTCTGTTTCGGCAAGTTGTGCCCGGAGATTAGCTTCATTAATTGCCGCGGCATTGCGTTCCTTTGTTAAAATTCTCCTCCTCTGAACCCGATCTATACCGAATACAACACCGGCGAAGAAGAAAAAATATCCGATGTAAGCAAAAGTGGTTTTCCACCAGGGGGGAGATATAATTATTCGAATTGCTTTTCCTTCATCATTCCATATTCCATCGCCGTTTGAACCTTTCACTCTAAAAGTATATTCGCCGGGTTCAAGATTTGTGAATGATACAAAATTTCTTTCAGCAGGTATCCAATTATTGTTGAAACCTTCCAGCATATAAATAATTTTGTTTTTCTCCGGACGTGAAAAATGTATGGAGGCAAACTCAAATGAAATGTTATTTTGTGCATATGAAAGAGTAAGTTCCTCAAGTTGCATGATACTTTTTTCAAGTTTCACTTTTGCCGAATCTGATTTAAGAGATACATCAGAAACTTTAATATCATAAATAACCAGATCCGGTTTTACTTCATTTATTTTTCCGGGATAGAAGTAATTTATACCATCATTGCTGCCGAATACTAACTCCCCATCTTTAGTAATCCAGCTTGCCGTACTATTGCTAAAACCTTGCAGTCCGTCTCTTGTATCAAAATTGACAAAATTCCATTTTTCTTTCGGAGCATTTTTATTGAGTTTGGACAAACCGGCAGATGTGCTGATCCAAAGATTTCCCTGAATGTCTTCAATTATAGAATTAACCAGGCTTGAAGGGAGCCCATCTTTTTGATCAAACTTTTCGATTTTTTCGGTAATGGGATCAAATCTTAACATATTGTGTAGCGTTGCAATCCATACTATACCTTCTCTATCCTCAAAAATGTGACTAATAGAATTGTTTGGTGAAAATCGATTTATCGAGTCAAAATTGTATTGCTTAAAATTTCCCGTGTTAAGATCGTATCTAAAAAAACTATTAACTCTGGAACCAAGCCAAACTATATTATAAAGTTTTTTACTGAATTCTAAGCATGTACCAATTTCCATGGGGATATATTTATCAGAAAGAATTTCCTTGTCATTTATTTCATTAATACTTTTGAATTCAGACTCATTCAAGCCTAATACTTGGATTCCATACCAATTTGAGTCGGGTGGGGCAAGAACATTCCAATTACCGTAAGAGTGTCCAACATCCGATGAGAATATAATTTTATAATCTCCTTTTTTCAGATTTATACATTTAACTGCGATCCGGTTTTTAAAACCCCCTCCGTTATTAAATGTTTTCGATAAATCATTCATTGACCAGATAAGTGTTCCATCGCTACTTAAAAGTGAACCTTTATCGAATAATCCAGCATTGCCTTGAACAAGTCGTCCTTCACCTACAGAAAGAATAAGGACTTTCTGATCGCTATTTAATGTAAACTTCTTCTCTAAATTTGAAGCTTCACCAACCCTTAGAATAGAAGCGATGGGTTCACGGGATTGTGGAATTGCACGAATTATCTGCTCAAAGTTGCTGCTCATCTTCTTCGTCATGATAGTAGGTAAAAGTGTAAACTCGTTTTTAGCGGGATTATATTTCTCAAAGCCATATAAAGAAGCAATCCAAATATTGCCGGACAAATCTATTTTAATCGAGTTAGTATTAAAAGTTGATGTTTTATTTTCGTGAGGTGATTTAAAGGAACTTAAAAAATTATTTTTATCAATTTTTTGTAGTCCGGAATTATTGTATGCGAACCATTTATTACCATCAGCATCTACGGCCAAACTCTGAATGTTAATATTACCATCCGAAACATTTGCCCGATTATATTTGATTTTCAAGTTGACAGATTTTTTATTATCCAGATTATAGGAGAACAAACCTTTTGTCGATGTTCCAACAATTAATTCATTGTTCTGACGAGAACCGGCAATTACAGTAACAGAACTTGTACCGGTACCTGTGATCTCTTCACTATTAAATTTAGAATAATTAAATGGTTCTTTAAGAGGGTCGAATTTTGTAAGCCCTAAACCCCACGTTGCTATCCAGATTATGTTGTATTTATCTTTATATATTGATTGAATTACTTTCCGCTCAGCTATTTCTGAATTGGCGGCACCAAAATCAAATTTTCGGATATCTCTTGTTTTAGTATCAACTCTATAAAGTCCTTGCGAATATACACCCACCCAAAGAAATCCTTCTTCATCCTGAATTATACCTGTAACGTTATCGTAATTAGTAGGAACTTTAAAAAGACTGAATACATCATAATCGTCAGTAGTATAGTAAGCAGGAGAATATTTTATCAATTTATCTCTACCTCCAAACCAAATATTACCGGAAGCATCTTCATAAATAGCACTAATTTCATTCGGGCTGAAATTTGTTTTAAGGTAATAAGGTTGAAATAAATTTAGTTTTTCATTAAAAATTTTTATACCGCTTCCATAATCAGATGCTAAAATATTTCCATTCTTTAATTCGATAAGGCTATAGATTTCGCCCCATTTTGGATTAGTATTATTAGGATCAAGATGTACTTGTTCAAATTTATTTTTCGACCTGTTAAACTTTTGCATCCCATGATTTGTTGATCCGAACCATACATTTCCTTTCGAATCTAAAAGGGCGGTAAAAAAGTCTGATATGTCTGAAACGCTTCCGGTCTCAAACCGATATCTTTTGAATGTCTCATTTTTAGGATCATACTTTGCTATTATGTTTCCAAAAACACCAACCCAGATAGATCCTTCTGTATCTTCTATAATGGCAAAACAATTATTATTTGGTATTGTTGTGGAATCATTCGGGTCGTTTTTAAAAACTTTAATTTTATTTCCATCATATCTGTTGAGTCCATCGGCTGTTGAGACCCAGAGAAAGCCATTACTATCTTGAAAGATATAATTTACTGTAGAATTCGATAGACCATTGGGAATAGAAATATTTTCGAAAAGGTAATTGCGCTGTGCATAGCTCGAAGAGGTTAGAATAAGGGACAATATTACGAATATCAATCTTGATACTCTGGTTGGTTTAAACATGGAAATCTTTTGCATTAATATTCCTTTTGAGAGCTATTTTATTTTTATCACAACAAACGTTATATCATCATCGGGTTCAGTTTTTGATGACCAACTATCTCCTTCTTCTTTAAGAAACGAAATTATTGCTTCCGGATTTTCATGAGCAACAGATTTAAATGATTCCTTCAAGCGAGCATAACCATATTGTTCATTTAACTCATTTTGTAATTCCGGGAATCCGTCACTCAGTAATAGAATAGTGTCTCCTGATGAAATATCTATTTCTCTATCTTGAAACGGAAAATCACTAATTGCTCCGAAAGGCATTCCGTTGGTCATAACTTCTTCAACAAGATTCAATCTTTCTCTGTATATATAAAAGGGGGGCATCCCGGCACTTACAAATCGGATTTTGTTTTTGCTGATATTCAAAAGAGCAAACGCCATAAGCATTCTGCCGAGATTTAAAGTTTTAATGGTTTTATTGGAGAGTGAAAAGAAATCGATTAAATCAGATTTAGAATTATCAGAGACAAACAATGTTTTCATCACCGCCACCATAATTCCTGCTCGCATTCCATGACCGGTTGCATCCCCAATTGCAACACTTACCGATCCGTCATCATGATTAATAAAATCATAATAATCACCGCCGACCTCACTAGCTGTATTCATATAGACGGCAAAATCAAAATGCTCTGTTTTCGGAAGTGTCTTGGGGAGCATTGATAGCTGGAGTGTCTTTGCTTCCTCAAGTTCCTTGCGCACGGTTATTAATTCATCACGTGATTGCAGTGCTTTTTTTAGGGTGATAAGATTGTCGAATGCTTTTTGAATTGTAATTTCAAGGTCATTTAAATTTATTGGTTTAACCACAAAATCGAATGCCCCGCCATTCATAGCAGTTCTAATATTAAGAATATCTCCGCGTGCAGAGACTATTACAGAATGTAACAACGGATTATTCAGCTCCTTGATTTTGGATAGAAGCGTAAGTCCATCCATCTTGGGCATATTAATATCTGTAAGAACTAACTGGACTTCCTTGTTTTCTTTTAATTTAGATAAAGCTTCAACCCCATTTGCGGCAAATAAAAAAGCATACTTGTTACTTTTAATTTCTTTTCTAAATCTTCGATTGATCAATAACTCGAGATCCGGTTCGTCATCCACAACCAAAATTTTAGGTGTTACATCATTCATAGTTTTTACTCTTAATAGTTTTGGGAAGTCTAATTAAAAATTCGGTGAATTTACCTTCTTCGGTTTCGAATAAAAGCTCACCTTGGTGTTCAGCTACTACTATATCGTAACTTATTGATAAACCAAGCCCTGTTCCTTTACCGCTTGGTTTTGTAGTAAAGAAAGGTGTAAAAAGATCACCGCGAATATTCTCCGGAATACCGTTTCCGTTATCTCTAATTCTAATTTCTACATGAGAATCTGTTTCAGAAGTTTTAATCCTAATTTCAGCAGCCTCTTCACTGTTTGACTCAACGACTTTTCGGTGAGATTCATAACATCCGTTTGTTAAGATGTTAAGAAATACTCTTGATATATCTTGGGGGATTACATCAATCTTGCTCATATTTTCAGAATATTCTTTTTCAATATTAATGTTGAATGCTCCATCCTGGGCACGCATTCCGTGATAAACTAGGTTTATATCTTCATCGAGCATTGTATTAATATCTGTTAATTGTTTCTCTCCGGCTTGGCCTCTCGAATGTTGAAGCATACTGTTAACAATGCTGTCGGCTCTTTTTCCGTGTTCATTAATTTTATCCGCATTCTGTTTCAGCCCTTCAATAATTTCAATCATATCTTCCAAAACCAGTGGATCAAATTTGTCTGAAACTTTATCGAATTCTTCTTTTAATTCATCAAGCATTCCGACAGATAATTCCGAGAAATTATTTACAAAGTTCAACGGATTTTTAATTTCATGTGCTATACCAGCGGTAAGCTGACCAAGTGAGGCAAGCTTTTCTTGAGCAATAAGCTGGTTTTGTGTTGCCTGCAAATCGGCTAATGTTTTGTTCAATTCTTCGTATGAGTTAGCGTTATTGATGGCGATACCAACGTGAGCGGCTATTGTTCCGAGGAGACGCATATCATCTTCGTTAAAAAGGTTTTCCTGCTCAGTACTTTGGACACTGAGGACACCAATGATTTCATCACCAACCGGAATAGGTACTCCTAAATATGATGCAGAATGAATCCCGATTCTTTTAACGCCAAGTTCTTCGGTCTTTCTATCGAGCTCCCGATTAATCAATAGAGGTTCTTTTTGAAGAATTATTTTTGAGGTTAGTCCTTCACCAAGTTTTAAAGGAGGATAATCATCTCCATATCCGTAAGGGAACTCAATCACCTTTTTCTCTTTATTCAAAAGAGCGAGATATACGATATTTGCTTTAAAGAGAGTTCTAACTTTTTCACCCACCAAATGAATTAACTTATCGATTTCCAGATGCCCTGCAATTGCTTGGCTGATACTGTTTACCGTCCCTAACTCTTCAGCCCGTTTTTTACTTTCATTGAGCAATCTTAATGTTTCATCAAATAGCCGAGCATTCTCGAGTGCAACGCTCATACTATTCGCCACAGTTGTAACTAATCTAACATCTGAATCACTGAATGCATTTTCTTTATCAACATTTTGAAGACTAATAGAACCGATAACCATATCTCCCACAATTATCGGAACAAATACAGCCGATTTAGGTGGAAAGCCTTTCGTAACTCCGGTTCCCCCATATTTCTGGGCAGTCTCCACATACCTTTCTTTTATGTCCAGATGTTTTTTTGTCTCTATCAATTGCTTATTTGCCCAATTGAATGGGCGCGGATCAACCTCTAAACGAATTCCTTTTTCAACTGCATACTGCCATTCTTCGAGTCCTTTATCATGATTGAATGTTCGTATAACTAGTGTTTGCGAGTCGGGAAATAAACTGCAAAGCCTATCTCCTACGAGATTATATATTCCTGATGTATCAAGTTCTTTTGCTAACCCCTCTTGAACGCTATTAATTACTGAAAGTTCTGCAGTTCGCTGTTCGGTTTCTTTTAGCAATCTATTTGTTTCATCGAATAGACGAGCATTTTCAAGAGCAACACTCATACTGTTTGCAACCGTTGTTAAAAGTCTAACTTCAGAATCACTGAAAGCATCTTCTTTCTCATAATTTTCTATTAGTATTAAACCTTTTGCCTCAGTTCCTACAATAATGGGGACAAATACTAATGACTTACTCTCATCAGTTCCCGGGATTGTTGTTTGTCCGGTAATTCCGAGTTTAGCAATTTCTTCTTCAGTCGCTTTTTTGAGAAGGAGCATTTTACCGGTTTCAAGAACATATTTGGATAATGGTGTTGGCTCCATCGATGGAATTTCCAATCTTACACCATGCTCATATTCGTAAGGGAAGTGAAGAATATTATTTTCTCGATCATATATTCGGATACCCAAATCCTGAAACCCAAGAGCTTCTCTGAATTTATCTCCTACAAGTGTTATGATGGAATTAAAATCCATCTCCATCACCAAGCCTTCTTGAATAGTATTTAAAATTGCAAGCTCAACATTTCTCTGCTGTGTTTCGTTTAGCAATCTTTTTGTCTCTTCGAATAATCGAGCATTCTCAAGCGCAACTCCCATATTTGAAGCCAGTGTGAGTAATAGCTTACCATCTTTTTCTGAATAAAGATTTTTTCGATCTAAATCTTGAACAGTAATAACACCTGTAGCTTTTTGATTATGAATAATCGGAACACCCATAAAAGATTCAGGCATTTCACCATCAAGAACTTGCTCACCGCTATGATCAATAATTTCTTGACTTGAACCGAAGATTAAGGGGAGTTTAGTTGTGATTATTTCTTTTCTGTCGGGATCAATTTGCAAAGGCTCATCGAAATAAAATCTTTCATCTTTTTCAACTACATACCTGTGATGAATAGCATCTTTATGTTCGTCATAAGTCGAAATAGATACAACCTGTGCATTAAACACCTCTCTAATTTTATCTCCGACCAAATCAACAATAGATTGGAAATCTAATTGTTTAGCTAAACCTTCACCAACGCTATTGATAATTGCCAATTCAATTGCTTGTTGCTTCGATTCCTCCAGAAGTTTATTTGTCTCATCAAACAGCTTAGCATTCTGTAAAGCAATTCCCATGCTCGCCGAAAGTGTAGAAAGGAGTCTTAAATTGTTTTCATCATATACATTTTGATTATAGCTTTGTATACTAACAACACCAAGAACTTTTTCACTAAATAAAATCGGAACCCCCATATAAGATTCAGTTTTATCTTCATCGCTCTGAATGATTGCGCCATGTTTTATTTGATCTTCGATATTATTCAGTAATAGAGGTTTTCTGGAACGAATAACTTTGGAAGTTAAGCCTTCACCCAATGGAAACGGACTGAAGGTTTGATAACCATTATAATAAGAATAAGGGATTTCTATTATTTCTCTCTCATGGTCAAGGAGTAGAATTTCTGTTACTTCAGTATGAAATATTTCACGTACTTTATCGCCTACAATTTTTGTTACTGCATTTATATCCAATTCTTTGGACATAGCTTCGCCAACGCTATTAATGATTGCTAGTTCTGCTGTCCGCTGTTCAGTTTGTTTTAGAAGGCGATTGGTTTCGTCAAATAATCTTGCATTTTCAAGAGCCACACTCATTGCGTTTGTAAGTGTAGTTAGAAGGGTAACATCAGATTCATCAAAAGCATTTTCGTTATCAAGGTTTTGAAGAGAGATAACACCTTTGGCTTCACCATTAACAATCATGGGGACGTACAGCATTGATTTTGCAGCTTCACCCTGGATTACTAAAGGATTACCATAAAGTCGAGAAACTTCCGAATTGTTATTTTTGATTAAGAGAGGCTGCCGTGTCTCCAGCACATGTTTGCGAAATCCAATAACCTCAAGTGGTTCATCGGGAAAGCGTACACCTCTTTCAATAGTATACGGGAAATGAAACAGATTTTCGTCAGAGTGGTGAAGTCCAATATCAACAACTTGCGCATCGAAAATGTCTCTTATCTTATCGCCTACCAAATCGTAAATAGCCTGCATTTCCAGTTTAGTAGCAAGCCCTTCCTGCACGCTGTTAATTATTGCAAGTTCGGCTGTGCGTTGTTCCGTTTCAATGAGTAGTCTTTTTGTCTCTTCGAAAAGTTTGGCGTTTTGTAAAGTAACTCCCATGTTTGTTGAGAGCGTGGAGAGTAACCGAACATCATTTTCATTATAGGCATTTTTTTGATAACTCTGAATGCTTACAACACCAAGGATTTTATCATTAAATAATATCGGAACACCCATATAGGTTTCGGTTATATCGGCTTCTCCAAGGTTATCATCCGTTATTGCTCCCCGCTTAATTTGATCATCAAAGCTGAGCAGAAGCAACGGTTTTCTGGTATTAATAACTTCAGAAGTTAATCCAGTCCCTAACTTAAATGGCTCAACAATTTGATAGCCGTTATAGTATGAATAAGGAATGCTGATAATGCCCCTCTCGTGATCAAGCAGAAGAATTTCGGTCACTTCAGCACTAAAAATATCTTTTAATTTATCGCCGACAATTTTTGTAACTGTTAAAACATCTAATTGCTTAGACATAGCTTCACCTACACTATTAATAATTGTAAGTTCAGCCGTTCGCTGCTCGGTTTCAGTTAATAATCTTTTCGTTTCGTTAAAAAGTTTTGCATTCTGAAGAGCAATTCCCATGTTTGTAGAAAGTATCGAAAGAAGACGAATTTTTTCATCATTGTAATCATTCTTCTTATAACTCTGAATGCTTACAACCCCAATAACCTTATCATTAACAGTAATTGGAACGCCGATATATGTTTCGGTTTTTTCTTCTTCGGATTGAACAAGAACGCCTAATTTCAAAGCTTCTTCAAATGTTCCGTGTACTAGTGGTTTTCCGGATTTGATTATTTTGGAAGTTAACCCTTCTCCAAAAGGAAATGCGTCGGCTTGTGCATAATCGCGATAAAAAGAATAGGGGACGTGAATCATGTTGGTTGATTCATCTAATAAAAGAATTTCAGTAACCTCAGACTTGAAAATATCTCTTACTTTGTCGCCGATAATTTTAGTTATAGTTTCAATATTAAGTTGTTTTGAAATAGCTTCGCTAACGCTACTGATAATTGCAAGTTCGGCTTCTTTTTGCGCTAATTGTTTGTTAAATAATTCAGTCTCGTCCGTTAAAGAATCTTTTGGGGTTACTTTTTTCGCCATATTTATTCCATTGTTAGTAAATGATTCATCAAGAATTTAAGAGATCAGGGGAAAACTTTTTCTTTTAGTTGACTAAAGTCTAACGGTTTTGTTAAATAATCATCACAACCATATTCCATTGCCTGTTTGTAATTGTTTTTATCACCGTAAGCGGTAATCATTGCAACTTTTAATTCGGGATAATTATCTTTAATCCACTTTAATAATTCCAATCCGTTCATCCCGGGCATGTTTATATCGGATAGAATTTGATTTACATCTTCAGCCCCGTTTGACTTTAAATAATCACGTGCTTCCTCTCCCGAAAAAGCAAAGAGAAAGGCAACTTTACCTGTTTTTATTTCTTTACGGAACCTTTGCTCAAATAATAACTGGACATCTTTTTCATCATCAACGACCATTATTTTCATAAAACCTCACTTGTTAATTACACTAAAAATTGTTGCTCGGTTAACTTTTTAAATTTGCGTTACACTGTCATCGAGTGTATGTTCGTAAGAGGTTAATTCCTCTTGATAATTAGTACTGTTATATCGTCACTTTGTTTTGCAGCACCGACATAATCTTTAACCTCTTTTACAATCAAATCGATAAATTTTTTTGCCGGAAGTTCGGAATGGAGTTCCAAGAAATTTATCATCTTTTCATCGGAGTATTCTTCTTCATTTTCATTCATGGCTTCGGGGATGCCGTCTGTATATAGGAATAATTTATCGCCCGATTCCATTTTCAATTTTTGCCCACCGAATGGAATACCGAAATCAAACATACCAAGCCCTACACCACCTGCATCTATCTTTTCAATTTCACCATTATTTCTTAGCAACAAGATTGGATTATGCCCAGCATTAACAATATCCAATTCCCCTGAGTTTGAATCTAAAACTGCAATAAAAAAAGTTATAAACTTATCTGATGGGGAAGATTTGTAAATAAGTTTATTAAGTCTATCAGTCATTTCGGTTAAAGGAATATCAAATTGCAGATATGAATAAAGTGCAGCATTTAATGTGCTGACTAATAGAGCTGCGCCGATTCCTTTACCGGCAACATCGGCAATAATAAGAGCATATTTTCCGTTTCCTAAATCGACGCAATCGTAATAATCGCCACTTACTTCGCTTGACGGAATATTAATTCCGAACAAATCATAACCCTTAAGACTCGGCAACTTTTCAGGAAGGATTCGTTGTTGAATTGAAGCAGCAACATTTAATTCCTGCTCCATAATTTCTTTTTCAATGGCTTGACTGTTCAAATATTGATTTTCGATGGAAGCTTGAACTTGCCGTGCAATCGCATCAAGAAGCAATTTGTCTATTTCATTAAAATGAGTAACCCCTTTTCGGGTTTCTTTCTCGGCTAATGTAAAGCGATATGCAAAATGATTAAACTCAAATGCAGATTCCAACTTATATAGACTTGTTAAAACGGTATCACTATTTATTCCGGTTGGGAAGGAATAAAGCTTCTCGATTTTATTATCTTGAACAATTTGAAGAATTGCTGATGAAGCATTTGTAAGTGATGCGATTCTTTCAAGTGCTAATTCAAACAGAATATTTCTTTTATCATAACGAGTAATTTCTATTCCGGTATCAATAAGATTATTGAGTTGAACAACTTTTTCATTTAACTCGAATACGAGGGTTTTCTCTTTCCTTTGATTTAGAAATGATTTATGGGCGCTATCAAAAACTTGAAGCAATATTTGTAATGTGATTTTATCAAAAACAGAAAACCCGCTTTTGTCCATTTTAGGACCTATGAGAAGTCCTAAAAAGGAATTATCTGAAAGGGGAAGAATAACAGAAACATCGAAATTATTATCTTCGAAGTAAGAGATGAGTAAAGTTTCTGTTTCCAGGAAATGTGATGTGTCTGATAACGCACTATTTTTTTTTGAAACAATAAGCTTCCATTCAGAATCATTTTGCTTTTTGTGAAACGCAGAGATGTCTGAAATAATAAAATTTCCTCGCAATAGATGGAGAAAATTGTTAACCATCTCATCAAAGTTGTATGATTTAGAAAGGATTTCAAATCCCTCCTGAAATGATGCAACTTGTAGAGAAAGTTTTTCTACAAGATTTTTTTTACTCAATGTTTTTTACTTTTTAGAAAGAATATAAAAATTACTTTTTCTGCCCAAAGAAAAAGTAAAGTTGATTGTATCAGCTAATTAAAGCAGCTTCTACTGTATCTGCTTTCTCTGCGAACTGAAATAATCCCATAATAGTAAAAGTTTTTTCTATTGTGGGATCCAAATTTGTGAAAATCAGTTTCCCGTTTATTTGATTTAACTTTTCGATAATCTCAATCAAGTGAGAGATACCAATAGAATTTACAACTTTAGAATTTTCAAGATTAAGGATAAGCCTATTCACATCGGCATGTTTTGAAAATTCGTGAACAATTTTTTCGCCGCCTGTATTATTGATATATCCTTCAATTTTAATTACGAGAGTTTTATCATGTAATTCAGAATTTATCTTAAAATCTGTGCTCATCAAAGTTCTCCGCTTAAATTAATTTTTTTATAATTGTAATTTTTGTGCCGCTTGGTCCTGATTCAATAATTAGATCATCAGACATAGATTTCATCAGTTTAAGCCCCCAGCCACGTTTATTAGGACTATGAATTTTGTCAGACATAATTGGTTCCTCAACGCTCTCGGGTGCGAATCCGGGTCCGAAATCGGTTACAAGAATAATTAGCTTTTCTTTATCCATGCTGAACTCAACCTGTACATATTGATTTTGGTCTCCCGAATGTTCCAATCCGTTAATGATGGCTTCTGTTACGATAATTTTAGCTTCGCCAACCTTATCATCAGAAATTCCTAAATGCCTACCCATAATTTGTAAGCTTTCTATCGCGACCATTTCAATGTCAGGAATATTAGGGAGTTTGATCTCTAATTTTATATTTTCGTTCATCATAAATCTTTCCAGCTAATTTTTAGTAATGAATTATTAAAAGCGGATCAGTAGGGGAGAAATATAATACAATTTTTAACATTCTGAACAAATATCAATACTTAATACAAAATATTTTTTGCCGTATGGCATTAATTGAGCTTTGGGCAACAACAAAAGACGGAGTTTTTTTAGCTAACATTTTTTACTTAAAGAATTAATAATATTTATTTGAGTAAGTACAATTTTCTATTTATTTTATCCTCTGCGCATTCGTTGTTTATATTGTTTTAACAGGTGCAGATTACAATTTCGCAAAACTACTCGACTTGCATCAAAGCGAGTATAGATACAGCAATAATAATATGAAAGTAAATTTGATGAAGAAAAGTTTATTAATACTTATTTCAATCCTTTTCTCTTTTTCGGGATGCAAAAAAGAATCACCAACCAATCCTGAATCATACGGATTTAAATTCCAGTTTATGACCGAAAATTATAAACCGCTAAATTATCAAGAGGGAAGTGAACTTAAAGGATTAGCCCCCGATTTACTTCGTGAGATATGTGCTAATTTAAATATCCCGTTTGAAGTATCCGTTCTACCCTGGGAAGAAGCCTATCAATCAGCGCTTAATAACAATAATGCAGTCTTGTTCTCCACGATATTAAATTCAAACAGAAAGAATCTGTTTAAGTGGGCAGGACCAATTGCCTCACTTGATTGGATTTTTTACTCTGCCTCACCTGCAACTTTTACTCTAATTTCATTGGATGCGGCTAAAAATATTCCCAAAATCGGAGTTATAAAGGATTATGCTATAGAACAATACCTAACAGAGCAGGGATTTACAAACTTAGTCTACCTGAATAATAACATAGAAGCATTTGATAAACTTCTAAAAAATGAAATTGATCTCTTTCCATCTGATAGGATAACTGCCGAAGCCGCATTACAATCGATAAATAAGAGTATTTGGTCTGTAACACCCCAATTAACCATTCTTACGGATCTTGTCTATTTTGCATTTAATAAACAGGTCCCTGATGCTGTAGTGGCAGATTTCCAAAAGGAAATCGACAAGTTAAAAGGGAACGGAAAATTGCTAAGTCTATATCAGAAGTATATGCAACAGCAAAATCCCCCGGGTATATTGCAGGTTTATACAGAACAATATCCCCCTCTCTCGTTCCGTAATAGTTTTGGAGAGATTACAGGATTTGGAACAGATATCGTCAATGAAATAATGAAAAGAAACCAAAATTATTCAACCATCACTCTTTCACTTTGGAGTAACGGTTATTCAATGATACAGAATAATCCAAACTTCTGTTTATTTACGATGGAACGAATTGCATCAAGAGATACATTATTCCAATGGGTGGGACCATTGGGAACAAATAGCACATATTTCTTTTCGAAAGCCGGGTCGGGAATAACTATTGAGTCACTCGAAGATGCAAAAAATCTTACGTCAGTAGGCACCGTAAACTCATGGTTCTCTGATCAATATTTAAGACAGCTTGGTTTTGATAATTTAATCTCCGATTCTGATCCATTAGTCATGACAAAAAAACTGATGCATGGAGAAATAGATGTATTTGTTTGCTCGGCAGTAACATTTCCAGAGATACTTAAAGAATTGGGTTATAAATACAATCAAGTAGTTCCGGCATTTGAACTTATGTCTTCTGATTACTATATCGCATTTTCAAAGAACACTCCAATTACTATTATAAATCAATGGCAGAGTGCGCTTAATTCAATTAAGCAAGATGGTTCTTATGATGCTATATACCGTAAATGGTTTAATTGATTGGAGTTTTGTAACTTAAAAAAAGAAATTGAGTATTTTACTTGAAGATTTTTTTGTCGAGTGACTCCACGAACTTGCACTATTTCCGGGAGATATCTCTATTACTTTAGGATCATTCTCTTTTTTATTTGGGCTGCATATCTTCTACTGATGGAAATCGGCTCTTCAATATTTTTCATAATAACATGGTAAGAATAGTTTTTACCTCTTTCAATTCTTTCAACAAAATTCATGTTAATAATCGTTGATCTATGGATTTGAGTAAAAGAACTTTTAGGAAGACGTTTTTCCCACTCGCATAATTGTTTATTCGTTAATCCTTTTAATCCTTTTGCAGTAATTACTTCTGTAAAGTGGTCAGCTGCAGTTATTTTAATGATTGAATCCACGCGAAGAAAATAATATTTATAATTCAGCTGTAGATAAATCGAGTCCTCTTCAGTAAGTGAAATACTCGGGTGAATCTGCTGCTCATGATTTTCCGGAAGACGTTTAATCGCAAGTGCAAGGCGATCCGGATTTACCGGTTTTAGTAGATAGTCACACGCATTAACATCAAAAGCACGGATGGCATATTCATCATAGGCGGTAACAAAAATCACTTTTGCATGTATATCGACTTTATCAAATAATTCGAAACCGGTTTCACCGGGAAACTGAATATCAAGAAATATGAGATCCGGCCTTAAATATTCAATTGCCTCAATAGCGGATTTGATATTTTTTGCTTCACCAACAACCTCTATTGTAGAAAAAACAGAAAGAAGTTCTTTTAAATCGCTTCGAGCGTATTTCTCATCATCAACTATGAGAGTTCTGTATTTTTTCTCTTCATTCATTGTTTTTCGTAAAAAATCGTAATTGTGATTTTAACAAATTCCGGTTCTTTAATGATGTCAAAAGTAAATTTTCCGGGGAAAGAATTTTCTAAACGTTTTTTAATATTTTGCAGACCGATTCCTGAGTTGATAGCACCATTTTTTTGGTCTTTGTCGATCCAATTACCACTGTTTTTTACTTCGATTATTAAAGTATGGTTTTCTATTTTGGAATGTATAAAAATATTTAAAGGGAGTTTACTTGTCTGCATACCATGTTTTACAGCGTTTTCTACAAGCGGATGAATTAAAAATATCGGGATCATAAAATCATTTGTTTCAGGCGAGACATCAAACTCAACGAGCAAATCTTCGTTGTAACGCACTTGTTCAATATTTAGATATTGTTTGATTATCTCAATCTCTTTAATAAACTGAACTTCATTGTTCTTCCCCTCCAATAAAGAGTATCTTAAGAATTCCGAAATATGAGTAACCATTGCTTTGGCTTTTACCGGATCAGCAGTAATTAGACCGCGCAAGGAACTTAGCGTGTTAAATAAAAAGTGGGGATTTAATTGGTATTTCAGCATCTCTAATTGTGAAGTTCTTAAAAGAGCACGCTCATGTTCTAATTGATATTTTTGGTCTTTCAATTCTTCCCATATTTTGTATCCTAAATATAGGCAGCTCCAAAGTAATACCGTTGTATAGTTGAGCGACACCATCTGAATTAAATGATTTAGAGGAATTTTGATAGATTCTCCGGTAAAGTTACTGCTTACTATTATTGTTACAAACGCCCATACCGCTCCCGCTATAAATGAATAAATGAAAGCCAACACAACCAAAGCAAGAAGTTTATATCTATGAAAGAAATATTTTTTATATAAAACACGCAAACATAGGGTAATCAAAAAACCTTCAAGACCAATTATTACTAATAACCAAAACGCTTTAAACGATCCTACCGACTCCGGAAAAACAATACCGGTCTCAACTATAACTCCTATCCAGAATATCGAATGTCCCAGCCAGAACGACCATTTACCATTTGAGAAAAGATTTTCTACTTCTCTTGAATATTTCATTTTAAATTAGATTTACTGCTGTTAAATATTTTATGATATAAAATAGATTTGTCACCATTGAAATGTATCAATTTTCTTGTAAAGATTTTATAGAATCTCTTTCATTTTATACCACTCACGAACAATTTCAACCACCCATGAAGTGACAGTTTATTTCACGAAAAATTTCACTTAGTTTTATACAGTCTCTTTCAACAAGCATAAATATTCTAGTAAGAGAAGTTATGAAAGTAAGTCAGTTGGTAAGTTAAAATAGTCCATCTTTGACAGAAATGTTTTTGAAAGATAAAAAGAAGACTTAGTTACTGTTTGGAGCTTAAGAAGGATTTAGAAAGATTGTTCTAACCAGTTAAAAATAAGTGGTATAGACAAAATGCAAATTAAATAATTGGAGGAATCATGCTTTTAAGAAAAACCGTCGTAATATTAATAATATTTTGTTCAATTGTTAGCCTTTCCTCATGCAAAAAAGAGTTAACGACTGAACCTACAAATCCTGGACCGGATTTAACTGAATTAAAAAATATTCATGTTGGTTTGTATATAGATAATGGGGCTGGAGGAATTGACGAAGTAAAAAACATGCTAAACCAACTTGGTTGTTTTTATTCAACGATTAATAAAGATACAATTCTGACATGTGACTTGAACAAATATGATTTAATACTTTTTCCGGGAGGTGATATGTGGGTTTATAAAAGTCACCTTACTGCGACGGGTGTAAATAAAATTAGAGAATATGTTAAGCTTGGAGGTGGATATATTGGTATTTGTGCAGGTTCCTATTTTGCTGCTGATAAAATTGTTTGGAGGGGTTGGGCTGATGAACCCCGGCAATATTTAACAAACACTGGATTAGGATTTATTTCAGGTACTGCTGATGGTCCGATAGACGATTACGCCCCCACATATCAAGATTATAATTGTATCGTAAATATTAATCAGAATCATCCCATAACATCTAATATTTCCCAGCAAATAGAATATCCATATTCATTTGGACCCAAATTCATTCTTGAAGATAGTTCCAATGTTTCTATACTTGGTAGAACTGCTTCGGGGAATAATTTGGTAGTATTAGCGGTTCAGTACGAATTGGGGCGGGTTTTTCTGACCGGCTTACACCCTGAATTTGATGACGATAAATCACCCTGGGGAATGGTAACAAATGCGATACTATGGTGCTCTCATAAATTATAGATACTATTAAAAAACGGAGTTATTACAGTGACGCGGATAATAAAAATATTTATTGTTCTCTCTATTACAGTTTTTCAATTGGCATGCTCAAAGGACGATTCCATTGTCCACTTGCAGCCATCACCCGACAGTTTATTTACTGATGTGGAAGGGAACATTTATAAAGTTAAAAAGATTGGTAGCAATTATTGGATGATAGAAAATTTTAGGGCTGTCAAGAATGCAAACGGGCAGGACATGAATGAAGTATATGTGTATGACAACAACATTAGTAATGCATCCGGATACGGTAGATTATATACCTGGAATGCGGTTGTGTTGGCAACCCCGACAGGCTGGCATTTACCAACAAAAGAAGAATGGGAAGAACTAATTAATGCGCAGGGAGGCACTAATGTTGCCGGAGGAAATTTAAAAGAAACCGGAACATCGCATTGGAATAGCCCAAATACAGGGGCAACAAATTCATCCGGTTTAGCAGCAGTAGGAAGCGGTTTTAGGGGACCGGATGGAATTTACTATGATCTTGGAAAACATGGTTCATATTGGGGAACGGCAAATAGTGCCCAAGATCCTTTTTGTGTTTACATATATCATAATAGTGTAAATGTAATCTCGGAAGTCAGTCCAATAGATAAAACTTCTGGAATTGCATTCGCAGTTCGTTATGTAAAAAATTAAAAAAATATTACTCAATAAAGAATACCAAAAAAAATGGCAGTTGTTATTGTGCTCATAATTAACAATAGACGGAGAAAGCAAAATGTTCAAAAATTATGCTCTATATATCATAATAGTTCTTTTAATATTTTCATCTTCAATAGAGGCACAATGGGTAAAGTGCAACGGGTTTTCTAATGAGGATGTTCGCAGCTTAATAACACTAGAGGATAATATTTTTGCGGGGACAATTGATAAAGGAATTTATGTCTCTTCTGATAATGGAACTAGCTGGATTCGAACTACTTTAAATAATAAAATAGTTTGGGCGTTTGCTGCAATTGGAAATACTCTCTATGCCGGCACAGGTGGAGTTGGTGTATTTCAATCTACAAATAAAGGAACCAGCTGGGCACAAACATCATTAAATAATGTAAGTATTTTGTCTTTGACTACTATTGGAGATAATATCTTTGCCGGAACGGATTTTAACGGAATATATCGTTCTACCAATAAAGGAACCAGCTGGACTCAAACTTCTATTAATAATAAAACTATTCTTGCTATAACAACTCTTGGAAATAATATATATGCAAGCGTAGCTCACGAAGGAATTTATATGTCCACCAACATGGGTACTAGTTGGATAAAAACATCTTTCCCAGGGGATGCATGGTCATTTGCAAAAATTGATAATAATCTATATGCTGGGGGCTTTTATGGTGGTGTATTTCTATCTACAAATGGGGGAACCAGTTGGTCGCAAATTACTTTAGACGGTACAACAGTTTATTCTATGGCAGCTTTCGGGGACAATGTATTTGCGGGGACTTATCAAAAAGGAATTTATCTTTCTGAAAATAAAGGTGTCAACTGGAACGAAATAAATGAAGGATTACCAACCGGTGCTACAGTTAAGGCGATACAAGTTAAAGATGAATTTGTCTATGCCGGAACAGAACAAGGAGTCTGGCGTCGTTCAATGTCTGAAATTACCGGAGTAGATAAATTTTCATCAGAAGTACCATCAAAATATTCTTTGCATCAAAATTATCCAAATCCGTTCAATCCATCGACAACAATTAAATACGAACTGAAATCTCCAACCTTCGTAAATATGAGCTTTACAAATGTTCTGGGAGAAATTGTTTTCGAAGCGATAAATGAAGTGAAAGAGGCAGGCATTCATGAATACAACTTTAACGCTGTCAATCTTTCGAGCGGAATTTATTTCTATCAATTAGTTGTTGGGAATTATCGGGAGATAAAGAAAATGGTTTTATTACGATGAAACAAATATTCACTAATAAGGAATCCCAAATGAGAGAAAAATCAAACAATATAAATTTGCTGATTCTAATATCAGCTCTTATTTTTATTATTAATACGTCTTTTGCTCAGTCTAAGGATGTAACTGATAATCGAGAATGGACAGGCTCAACCGAACAAAAAGTATTTGGATTAATGACTATTTGGTCTGAAGTAAAATATAATTTCCCCTGGTTTGATAAGCTGCCCGATTTAGATTGGGATGCAAAAGTAACCGAGTATATTCCACGCGTTATTGCCGCACAGAATATTGATACCTATTACAACATATTAATGGAGTTTGTTACTTTATTAAAAGATGGGCACACGAATATTTGGCCACCCTGGTTCCCATCCAAACAAACGGATGATCTACCCGCAATTGAAGTGCAGATAGTTGAAAACAAATTTGTTATTGCTCGTGTTGGGGAAACCGAAGAAAACAAAAACCAGAATGTATATCCCGGATTGGAGATATTAGAAGTTGA
The DNA here is from genome assembly GCA_020061995.1 of Ignavibacteriales bacterium. The sequence goes on from JAGUXE010000166.1 coordinate 114,203, forward strand.
TGCAAATACTCCCATTGAAACATATTTCAAAGAAAATGTTCTACGATATAATACAACCGGAACTGAACTTGGCGATCAAGTACTAGTGTGGTCATTATTTCTTGGTCCAAGAGGAAGCAAGCTTTCTCTAAAAGTAAAAGATAATGACGGAACAATAAGAAATGTTGTATTAACCAGAAATAGTATTGCTTCAAGTAAACCCTTCGTACCACGATTTGCTTTATGGAATGGCTTTGAGAAAAGTATCGAAGTGAAGACATTTTCAGGAGACATTCAATATGTACGCATCCCAAATTTCACAAATGAGGGAATGGTTAAAGAATTCCAATTGATGATAGACAATATGGATTTAGACAAAACAAAAGGAATGATAATAGACTTGAGGTATAATTCGGGAGGCAACGATAGATTTGAAAAGCAGATGATAAGTTGTTTAATTGAAAAACCAATTAGCACTCCATTATTAAAAACTCCGCAATACATTGCTGCTTACCGCGCTTGGGGTAAGGAAATGCCGCTGTTGGAAAAAAGCTCTCTAATTATTCCACGCGCTCAAAAAAAATATTTGGGACCTTTAGTTGTACTTACGGGAATAGGCACTGCCAGCACAGCGGAAGATTTTGCTATCGAAGTGGGGTTTTCGGGTAGAGCCATTCTTGTTGGCGAAATGACCCCCGGCAGCGCAGGTAACCCGATTCATGTCCCTCTACCGGGTGGCGGAACACTGAGAGTTGCTACATTCAAATCATATTATCCGGACGGAACCGAATATATGCATAGCGGTGTGAAGCCGGATGTTGAGGTACTTACGACTCAGAAAAACTTGTATGACGGAGTTGAGCCAATAATAGAAAAGGGAATTGAAGTAATTAATAATTGGACTGCATTTAATAAAACCGATAAAAAATTTAAAACTTCTGCGGTAGCCGGAATCAGTAAAATTCTTAATCACAAAAGTTATGAGGATGCAAAATCAGAGATAGATGATATAGTGATTGATGGTACCGAGTACTATTTCTTGGAAAATGAATTTATCAATTATGGTTATGATTTGATAAAGAAGGATAGAATCAGTGACGCTGCCGAGATATTCAAAATGACAACCGAATTGTATCCTGCTTCATGGAATGCTTATGATAGCTATGCCGAAGCACTGATGAAAAAAGGAGAAAATGAAGGAGCGATTGAGAATTATAAAAAATCATTGAAGCTTAATCCGAAAAACAAGAACGGTGAAGAGATGTTGAAATTACTGAATGACAACAACTAATTTCCTATAAAGTTTTGAAACTAATATTAAAAGGAGACTAAAAATGAAAAAAATGATTTCACTTATAATGATGACTACCATTCTTATATTTACATCAAACTCATTATCTCAAGTTCTTCCATACCTCGGTCAAACACCGCCGGGTAACACACCGGTTAGATTAGTGCCGGACAGTCTTGCGGCTAACAGCGAGTGGCAATATCACGGTACTCCAACATTTTCTCCTGATGGAAATGAAATGTATTATGCTATATACCGATTTAATCCTGGTAGAATAGAAATATGGTTCACCGAATGTGTTAATGGTGCCTGGATCTCTCCTCAAAGAGCCCCTTTCTCAAATAACAACTATAGTGACAACAATCCATACTTTTCACAACATAAAGATACATTGTTTTTCTTATCTGATAGACCGAATGGGCCTATTTTTAAGGTTACTAGAACTAATGGTATCTGGTCATCTCCACTTAGGTTAAATATAGCAGTTCCTGTTGGTTATTTTAGAGGATGGCAGTTTTCCATTGCTAATAACGGGAATATTTACGCTGAATTGACCAACAGTACAAACGGTGAAGAAGACATTTATCTTTGGCGTTTCGTTAACGGTGAATATCAATCGCCGGAAAAACTAACGGCGATTTGCAGTTCGCAATTAGATTTCACACCATACATCGATCCCGCAGAACGGTTTATAATGTTTGCTTCGAGACGCCCCGGTGGATTTGGTAATACCGACATTTACATAAGTAAAAAAAATGGAGATGAGACATGGGGGACTCCAATTAATTTGGGACCGGAAATCAATTCCGGTAATGTTATATCACCACTTATATCACGTGACGGTAAGTACTTCTTTTTCGAAGCATGGATGCCAAACGCTGTGGGTGGTAATCCTTATTGGGTGGATGCAAATGTTATTTATAACTTGATAACCGATATGAAAGATGAGCCTATCAATCCAACCGGATATAATCTTTTTCAAAATTATCCAAATCCATTTAATCCTTCAACAACAATAAAGTACACAATGAATACTCAATCGCATGTAAAACTGAACATTACAAATATTCTCGGAGAGACTGTTTTAAATGCAATTGACGAAATGAAAGATGCGGGAGTTTATGAATATAATTTTAACGCCTCCAATCTTTCGACTGGAATCTACTTTTATCAATTGGTTGTTGGGAATTATCGGGAGACAAAGAAAATGGTTTTATTAGGGTGAGTGTGAAAATGCTGAGGTGGGGGGATGGTATAATATTGTCAGCACTTATTCTTTTAGTTTTCTGAAAAGAACTTAAGTACAAAAGTTAATACAAATAGAATGTTAAAGAATAAAAATTGAATTTAATATTTTCTAAACAGAGTGAACCTCTAAATCAAAGGAGTATCTATGAGCCAAAGTATCTCTAGAAGAAAATTTCTTGCAAACGGTTCGAAAGGATTAGTTGCAGTTGCGTTAATTCCCTCATTTTTAAGAGGAGACTTAACAAAAGCATTTGCAACTTCTAAAGGAGAATCTATGAAATTGCAAGACTACTACAATCATTTCGGGGTGGATGAGAAGATCATTCAAGATGTTCTCGCGCAAGCTCTTTCACGCGGAGGTGATTATTGTGATCTCTATTTTCAACATCAAGTTTCAAACTACATCGGATTAGAGGATAAATCTGTAAACAGAGCTTACACCAATGTGGCGTTTGGCGTTGGTATTCGCGTGTTAAAGGGAGATCAAACCGGCTATTCATTCACTGAAGAAATTACTCCCAACGCAATGAAACTTGCCGCTCAAACCGCTGCTAACATTGCTAATGGAAGTAAAAAAGTAGGTCCCGTAAAACTAAAACTGAAGAACGTGCCAAGTTATTATCCGATTGAAACGCCCTGGGAACTTATCTCGATCGATAAAAAAATTCCTTATCTGCAAACTATTAACGACAAAGTTTTTGCCGCTGATTCCCGAGTCATTAAATCCAACGTATCTTTTTCCAACGATACTTCATACATCCTTGTCATAACTTCCGAAGGGGAGGTTACTTGCGATTATCGACCCATGGGACAAATTGCTGTATCAGTTAGTGCGGAACAAAACGGAAAACGTGAACAAAATTATTTTGATCTTTCCGGAAGAAGAGGTATTGAATTTTTTACACCGGAAAATATAAATCGATTAGCAAACGAGCCGGTTAAGAGAACCATTGCTTTGTTTGACGCGGTTAAACCAGATGCAGGTGAAATGGAAGTTGTTCTTGCCGCCGGAAGTTCGGGAATATTATTACATGAAGCTATCGGTCATGGGATGGAAGCCGATTTTAACAGGAAAAATATTTCCATTTTTGCAGACAAGATTGGAAAACCGGTTGCGGAAAAATTTGTTACCATTGTTGATGACGGAACCAATCCAAACATACGCGGATCTATCAATATTGATGACGAGGGAAATCTATCCGAAAAAACATTTTTGGTAGAGAACGGAATTCTCAAAAGTTATCTGCACGATAGAATCAGCGCGAAACATTATAATCTAAAATCAACCGGAAGCGGAAGAAGGCAATCATTCCAATACGCACCGATGCCGAGAATGAGAAATACTTATATGCTTCCCGGTCCTCATAAAAAAGAAGAAATAATTGCGAGTGTTAAGAAGGGGATTTATGCCGAGACTTTTACGAATGGACAAGTGTTTGTTGGAGCCGGTGATTTTACTTTTTATGTTAAATCCGGTTTCTTAATTGAAGATGGAAAATTAACCAAACCTATTAAAGATGTTAATATCATCGGCAATGGTCCGCAAGTATTAAAAGATATAGTAATGGTTGCAGATGATTTTGCCATGGCAGAAGGTGGAGGTACTTGCGGCAAGAATGGGCAAGGCGTTCCGGTTTCGATGGGTTTGCCAACTGTTAAAGTTTCTAAGATTACTGTTGGCGGAGTAAAAAGTTAATTATTTCATCAGAAAAAATAAAAGGAGTTTTATATGAATAACAAAGAAAGATTAGAATTGGCCAACTGGTCTATGAAGCATGCGTTGAAATCCGGCGCAAATGAATCGGTTGTTTCCATCTACAATAGCCGTGATATTGAAATTGAATACCGCGACAAAAAAATTGAGAAACTGCAAGAATCAACTCAAAGCGGATTGAATTTACAAGTATACTTCAATCATAAATATTCAAGCCATTCAACAAATGATTTGCGAAAAGATTCATTAGCAAAATTTATTGAGGAAGCTGTTGCCGGAACTAAGTATTTAACAGAAGATAAATTCCGTTCACTCGTTGATCCGAAATATTATCCTAAAGATTTAGCAGTAGATTTGAAATTACATGATGAATCGTATGAGAAGATTGACTCAGCCGATCGTGTTAGACTTGCCTCAGAAATTGAAGAAGCTGCTATGTCTGTAAGCGACCAAATAATTTCTTCAACTGCGGGATATTCTGATTCGTATTATGAAACTACGCGTCTTCACAGTAACGGATTTATGGGTGAAACCAAAGGTACTTCATTTAGCGCCGGTGCAGAAGTTTCCGCTAAAGATATCGGCGGCGGTAGACCTGAAGACTATTGCTATGTCAGTACTCGTTTCAGGAATGAAATACTATCTCCCGACTATTTAGGAAAAGAGGCAGCAAAACGAGCTTTAAGAAAAATTGGTCAGAAGAAAATTGAATCGGGAACATACCAAATGTTGGTTGAAAACCGGGCAAGTGCGAGACTGCTTGGGATTTTCAGCGGTGCAATGACTGCTCGTTCAATTCAACAGAAAAGCTCTTTTCTTGACGGAATGCTGAATAAAAAAATCGCATCTGAAAAGTTAACTATGATTGATGATCCGTTTATTGTGAAAGGTTTAGGCTCAAGATTATTTGACGGTGACGGAATTGCGGCAATGAAAAGGGTAATGATTGAGAAGGGAGTTCTCAAAAATTATTTTATAGATAATTACTACGGTAAAAAATTAGGATGGGAACCAACCACCGCTTCACCGGCAAACATTGTTCTTGAGTATGGTAACAAATCTTTCGATCTATTATTAAAAGAGATTTCCAAAGGTATTTTGGTAACCGGATTTATTGGTGGTAATTCAAATTCAACTACCGGAGATTTTTCATTCGGATTGATTGGAATGTTAGTTGAGAATGGTGAAATAGTAAAGCCGGTTAATGAAATGAATATTTCCGGTAATGCAAGGGAAGTCTGGAATCAGCTGGTTGAACTTGGTAACGATCCGTATCTATATTCTTCATACAGAGTTCCCTCAATGCTTTTTGAAGGAATTCAATTTAGCGGCATTTAAAACTATTTGTTACCATTAATAGTCTTTGAATTATTTCATCGGTTATTATATTCTCTCGATTAGTTAATTAGACATTTTTCTTTTCGAAAGCCGGGTCGGGAATAACTATTGAGTCACTCGAAGATGCAAAAAATCTTATGTCAGTAGGCACCGTAAACTCATGGTTCTCTGATCAATATTTAAGACAGCTTGGTTTTGATAATTTAGTCTCCGATTCTGATCCATTAGTCATGACAAAAAAACTGATGCATGGAGAAATAGATGTATTTGTTTGCTCGGCAGTAACATTTTTAGAGATACTTAAAGAATTGGGTTACAAATTCAATCAAGTAGTTCCTGCATTTGAACTTATGTCTTCTGATTACTATATCGCATTTTCAAAGAACACTCCAATTAGTATTATAAATCAATGGCAGAGTGCGCTTAATTCAATTAAGCAAGATGGCTCTTATGATGCTATATATCGTAAATGGTTTAATTGATTGGAGTTTTGTAAGAGAAGGAGGAAGTTTAGTGTTTAAATTGAGATGTTTTATCGATTGATCTCATGATTTTTTACCATGAAAAGGAGTGATCCAATTTTTAGGGTATTTTCAACTTAATTGGAAGGGGATAATCAATTATTCCCAGCACAATGTATTTGTTTGACTAAAGTTGTCTATAAACAGAAAGCTTTTTTATGTGTGACTTTTGAGTAAGTGGTCCCGAGCGCAGAAATAAACAGGCAAAAGGAATTTTTATTTTGGCGATTAATAATATTATTTTGATCTTTGTGTGTTCAATACACCAATCTCATCAAATCCTTATTAAGAATTCAATTTTAGTAATCCGTTTTTGTAAAAATTCAACCAACCAGCATTTTATTTCTTCTTCAATACAAATCCTGATGAAGGGGGAACGTTAATTTTTCCGGAAATAGTCTCGATAACTTTCGTTCCTGCTTTTTCGGGATTTACTAAAACTTCCCATTTACCTTTTGGTAATTGAAAGATTTCACTTTTTGTTAAGTCAGCATTAACAAGAACAATCAATTCTTCTTTTTCATAATTTAAGTGATAACCTAAAGCGAATTCATTCTGACTCTGGGAGAAGAAAGAGACGTTTTCGTGTGGGGCTCTTCTAAATGCTTCAAATTTATTTCTTAATGCAATTAAACCTTGATAATACTGAAGCAAGTCTTTATTTGTTTCTGCATGTGAATAGTTGATATAATTAACTTCGTTGTCTTTGTCGTAAGTATTATGGTCAATTCTTCCTTTGTGTGAATCGTTAACATCAATGTTGTGGGGAATAACTTTTGTCCGGGCGAATTCTTGTCCTGAATGAATCATTGTTATTCCCTGCGAAGTGAAGAGGAATAATGCCCCGAGTTTATTCAGTTTTAACTGAAGCGGCGTGAGTTTGACAAATTTATCGACATCTTTAATTATAGTTGTATCGGAAGCATCTTTTAAACCGATTCTGATAAAATCTCCAAGTGTATAACCGTCGTGCGATTCAAGATAATTTACAGAATGCTCTTTCTTTTGGAAAAGACCGAGAGTATCTGTAATTAATGTTCCGTTAACATAACTTTTAATTCGCTGAGGATTATTATTCCCGTACCATTTACCGAAAATCCAACCATGTCCGTTATTTGGATTTTCTCCTTTAATTCCATTCCTTATTTGATCATTCCAACTTCCCCAGCCGCGAAGAGAAAAGCCCATAGGATCATATCCGCCGCCCCAGGGTTCGGCAACGAAAACTACATGGGGATTAATCTTTTGTGCTTCAAAAATTATATCTTCAAGAGTTTCCCAATCAATCAACTTACCGAGATCAAAACGGAAACCGTCTACATGATATTCTTTCATCCAGTAAAGAATACTTTCGATAATTAATTTACGCATCATTGGTCGTTCGGTTTTCAAATCGTTACCGCAGTAACTTTCTGCGATGTAATTTCCGTTTGCATCTAATCTGAAATAATATTCTTTATCTATTTCCTTAAGGTTGCCGAATTCATATTCCGAAAGATGGTTATAAACGACATCCATAATTACAGCAATTCCTTCTTTGTGGAATGCTTTAACCATATCCTTAAAATCATTAACCTGCTTACCCGATTTTCCCTGCCATTTATTCCATTGAAGGTCGGGAACCGCATCACTATAATAAGCTTCGGGGGCAAAAAATGCGGCAGTCATGTAACCCCAATGATTTCTTTCATAAGGATTCCATGTATTCAATCTTCCGAGTAAAGAATCTTTATAAGGAATTTCTATATTAGCAAATTCCTGAGCGGGTAAAAGTTCAACCGTATTTACACCCAGATTTTTGATATAACTAATACCACCGGGTTTATTCTTTTCGGTTAAACCAAGATAAGTCCCTTTTTCAGAAACTCCCGATGAAGGGTGAACTGTCATATCACGAACATGCATTTCATAAATAATTAAATCACGCCAATCACGTTGAATCCATTCATCGCCTTCCCAATCATAATCAAATTCTTTAATCACAATCCCTCTTCTGGGGGATAAATATGTATTGTAAGATGTAACAGCTTTAGCGTAAGGATCAAGAGAAATTACTCTTTCTTTGGTTGTATCATCACCGCTGTTAAAAACTTGAAAGCCGTAATAAAGTCCATATAATTCCCCCTCAAGTGAAGTTTCCCAAACTCCATCTTTATCCTTTTCTAGCGGAAATCGTTCGGGCTTCGTTTGTTCGGGTTCGTTAAAAGTACATAATACAACAGCAAGTGCTTGAGGGGCGAAAATTCTGAAAACAGTATTTCCATTTTCAACAAACGACCCGAGTTTTTTTGTCGAATAATATTTGTCGAGGTCTTTTAGTTTTTTTACATAGTCTTGTTGATGAGTTGATAACCGTTTTGTTTTCTCGCTGATTAACAATGAGGCACCTGTAGATTTATTGAAAAATATAATAATGGATAAACAAATTAAAAATATTCTAGCTGTCATGAAGTTTCTCCAAAAGTTGAAACCAAAAAATGTATATCTGAAATTTATTCTCTTCTTACCAATTGAACAAATGAAATCTTTTTACGCATTAGTTATGATTGAATATTGTCATCAGTATGATGAGAGAGAGTGGTTATGCTGTACTTGATTCAGCCTCTTTCTTATTGCAGAATTAGCTGCTGATTGTCATCAGCATGACAAAGAGCGAGTGTGGTCATACCGAACTATATTCGGAATCCTACTTGTCACGGCACAAGATGTTGACTTTCTTCACATAAGAGGTGTGAGAACTAACCCGTTGTGGATTGAGAATGGGGAGAAGTTTAAGCCTCGATAATCTTTTTAACCGAGATAATTACGGGGAGAATGGAAATATCATTTTTTCGGAATAAAAAATGGAATGAAAAGTAAATTCCCGTTAATGAAACTCCCGTAAGAAACGAAAAAAATTCTTTTAATTCAAAGTGTTGAAAGATAGAATATCCGGCGAGTATTCCCGCAATAAACAATACCAATGGGACTAAATATAATTGACTACTAGCTTTTAATATATTTCCCCCGTTAACTGAAAAGCGGACAACATCCCCCGGAGCAACTCCAAAAGGATCAACTACTTCAATACTATTTTCAAAATCTGAAGACGGTTTACAGAAAAGTTTTGCTGAGCATTCTTTACATTCGTCTTTATTGGTGAGAATAACTTCCGCATATTTCCCATTAATTTTTCTGACGATACCCTCTTCGATAAATTCTTCTTTCATCTTAATTCTAATTTTTTGAGAAATTATTTTTGCGAATCACTTTTGTACTGCATTTATCGAACGGTATTTTGGATTCATCAAACTTATCGTAATCGATTATGGCTAGATAATTATCCATTACAACGCCTCCGTCAGATTTCCTTGCGCATATTCCGCATCCCATACATGAGACATGACAAACATTTTTCGATGTTTTGGGGTCATCATGATTTTTACAGAAAACAAATACTTCTCTATCTTCAGGGTGCATTTCGATTATATTGCGCGGACAAGCTTTAACGCACATTCCGCAGCCGGTACAAAGCTCATCAATTACTTCCGGCAATCCTTTTTCATTCATTACCATTGCATCAAATGGGCAAGCAACTACACAATCGGCACCACCAAGACATCCGTATAAACAAAGTTTATCGCCGCCTGAAATTTGTGCCATTGCCGAGCAGGAAAGAGGTCCGTAATAAGTTGTCATTTTCTTTACTGCTTCTTCATTATCGCCGCAGCATAAAATTCTTGGTAACATTCTTACAGATGTTGATGCATCAATACCCATTAGTGTTGCGACATCTACTGCTGTATCTTGTCCACCAACCGGACAACCGGTAACGGGAGCCTTTCCTTCAACAACATTAACCGCAAAATCGTAACAACCGGCATAACCGCATCCGCCGCAATTTGCACCGGGAAGAACTTCGTTAACTTGAGCAATTAAAGGATTTTCCTCAACCCGTAATTTTTTATCGGCTACAGCAAGAGCCCCGGCAAATATGAATCCAAGCCCTCCCATTGTAGCAACGGCAAGAATAATTCCTAAGTCCATTGACTATCTCCAAACATATTTATTAAATCCCGATGAAGTAAAAACCTCACCGGAGTTATTAATTATCATTCCTTCAATCAAAGAATTACTTTCGATTAATTTCATCCCTTCATCTTTTCCCAAAACAAATATTCCTGTTGCAAATGCATCTGCTGTAAGATCATCTTTTGCAATGATTGTAACACTTTGACATCCGTTTGCCGGAAATCCATTTGCAGGATCAATTATATGATGATATCGTTTTCCGTTTATCTCAAAATATTGTTCATAATCCCCCGAAGTTGCAACCGAGATATTATCAATCATTAAGGTTTTAACAATCTCATTTGTTTTTCTTGGATGTTGAATTCCGATTTTCCAGTTGCTGCCGGAAGTTTTAATCTCGCCCCCAGCGTTTATTAGAAAATCGGTTATCCCCAAATCGCTCAATACTTTAGCCGCACAATCAACAGCATAACCTTTTACTATAGCGCCGAAGTTGAAAGAAATATTTTTCTTTTTGATTAAGATAAAATCGTTTTTTAGTTCAATATTTTTCCATCCTGAATTACTTAATCCCAAAGATAAAATTGAGTCCTCTGGAACAATTGGATTTTCCGAACCGAAATTCCAAAGATTTATAATGTTTCCTGTTGCAATATCAAAAGCACCGTTTGTGGCTTTAGTAATATCGTTACACTTTGAAAGTATATAAAACATTTCAGAATCAATTATGAAATCGGTTTTGCTACTGTCTTTATTTATTATCGAAATATTACTTGTATCGTTATAAGTTGAGAAAACATTATTTATTCTTTCAAACTCGGCAAAGGCTTTATTTATAGCATTATTAGCGGTCTCATCTGATTTTCCCCGAACAATAATTTCAACAAGAGTTCCCATCGTTATTCTTTCTCGTTTAACGGTGCTATCCGCCGAGTCATATTTATACGAACCGAGAAAAAAACCGGCAACAAAAAAGAAAACGAAAATTCCGCCTGCTATAAGAAAGTTTTTCAAGCCTGTTCAATCCTTAAGATAACTTTATTCGGCGCACAGGCAATAAAATCACCTTTTGAAATTGCATGTCCGCTTTGCTTGCACAATTGATGTCTGCAAGAGGAAGAATGAACATGTGCAAAACCATCACCAATATTAAATACAACTTTACCCTGACTACCGTTTGCAGAAAGAGTAACACCTTTTCGGTTAAGATTAATTTTTTCGATTATTCCTTTTTCATTTTCTATAACTGCAACTTTATCGTTGCTATTGAATAAATCGAAGAATGAATTTTCTTTAATTTCAGCTTGAAGAAGATAAACCCCATCTTTTCCGGAAATTGAATTTCTTATATCGATAAATCTTTGGGAAAAATCCGATTCGGGAGAATAGATATAGGAATTACTTTCTTTAATCAGAATATCTGCCGGTAAAGGGGAATTGAGTCTGCTGATATTCACTATTACTTTGTTCCCTGAAATAATATTATTACCGTTACTTTGAATCCTTGTTTTAATTACTGAAGCTAAAGAAGGATCTCCCTTTACATGTAATTCAAACGGATTATTTCTAAGCGTTGTATCTATAAATGAATTTAACAAAGTTATAATGCTTTCTTTATCCTCCGGGACAAACCCGCAAAGAATCAGATTTTTGTTTGTTGAATTATTTGAAACAAATTTCCCGACAGTTAAACCGCTTCCGAGAGAAACAGCGGCAAATCCTGATAACTTTAAAAATGATCTTCTTGAAATCATTGAATTTATTCCTTATAAAAAAATTATGAAATCATTCCGGCAAAACCCATAAAAGCAAGCGCAAGAAGTCCGGCTACAATAAGTGTAATCGGTGCGCCTCTAAATGGTTTGGGAACGTCAGCCAATTCGAGCTCTTCCCGAATTCCGGCCATAATTATCAATGCTAATGTGAAACCGGCTCCTGCGCCGAGACCAAAGAAAATTCCTTCGAGAAAAGAATAATCTTTCATCGCTATCAACAAAGCTAAACCTAGGATTGCGCAGTTTGTTGTTATTAATGGAAGAAAAATTCCAAGGGCACGGTAAATCGGTTGACTCACTTTTTTAATAAACATTTCTACAAATTGAACTAAAGAAGCTATTACAAGAATAAATGCGGGAATTTGTAAAAACTCAAGATTATTCGGAACAAGCACTAAAAACCAAATCAGCCAACTGACAACAGCAGTAATTACCATTACAAATGTTGTTGCCATTCCCATTGATAAAGCCGAAGAAAATTTATTCGATACACCGATAAACGGGCAAATGCCAAGGAACATCGAAAGGACAAAGTTGTTGATTATCGCTGCTGATATAAACAATAAAAAGTATTCCATTTTATGCCTCCGGCTCTGCTAATTGAACTTGTTTACTTGCACGGAATTTCTCAAGTATATTATCACGCTCTTTCGATTTTTTAGAATCGACATAAAAATTTGCTAATCCCATTAATAATCCTAGAGTTAAAAATGCTCCTGCGGGGAGAATCATAATCAGCCAGGGTTCAAACATTTGTGGCATTAGTTGATAACCGAGAAGTGTCCCCGAACCTATTATTTCTCTTATTCCACCGATTGTAAATAGAGCGAGGAGAAAACCTGTTCCATTTCCTAATGAATCCATCAGAGCACGAATCGGGGTGTTCTTTGATGCAAATGCTTCTGCACGTCCAAGAATAACACAGTTAACAACAATAAGCGGAATGAATGGTCCAAGTGCTTTACTTAATTCGGGGAATTGCGCTTTCATTACCAAATCGGCAATTGTTACAAATGTTGCAATTATAACAATGTAAGAAGCAATGCGTACTTGTGAAGGAATAAGTTTTCTTATAATCGAAATAATTAAACTTGAAAGAACAAGTACAAACGTGGTTGCAAGAGCCATCGCGATACCGTTAATTGCGCTTACCGTAACGGCTAATGTCGGACACATCCCAAGTACTTGTTTGAAAACGGGATTTATTTCCCACAAACCTTTTGTATATTCTTTTAAGAGAGTTACCTGCTTTTTCATAAACTACTCCCTTCCTTTGCTTCTGCTTTTCTGAGCGCTTCAATTCCATTATTGATAATAACAACAACGGCTTTTGAAGAGATTGTCGCCCCGGTTATTGCTTGAATCTCATTGTCTTTTGTCGGAGGTGACCCTTTAACCCATTCAATAGGTGAGGATGTATTTAGCTTATTGAACTGACCTTTAAATGGCTCTTCTAAAATTTTGGTGCCGAGTCCGGGTGTTTCAATTTGGTCAAGCACTTCCATCGCAAGAATAGAGTTTAGATCAGGCTTCAGTCCAACCATTAATCTAATTTTTCCTTGAAAACCGTTCCCTTCATAAGGGAGTGAATAACCGATGAAATTTTTCTCTTTATCGAAAACTTTATATGCTTCAAAATTTACCGAAGTCATTTTTTCATAAGAAGAAGCATCCGGTTGAACAAGAAAAATTGCACGTTCAGTTTCGGCTTTTTGATTTGCTGCAATAAGAGGTGTCGCCCAACTATTAACAAACGATAATGCTCCCCCTGCAATTATTCCGATAAAGCCCAAAGTTATAATCATTTTTGCTGTATTATTCATTTTACCGCTCCGAAAGTTTTTGGTTGCGTGAAGCGATTAATTAAAGGAACAAATCCATTCATAAAAAGAATTGAGAACATTACGCCTTCAGGAAGTCCGCCGTAAACTCTAATCAAAACTACAAGGAGTGAAATCCCCATTCCGAAAATCCACATTCCCTTTGCAGTTATCGGAGAAGTTACCCAATCGGTTGCCATGAAGAACATTCCAAATAAAAATCCCCCTGCAAAAATGTGGAAGAAAGGATCGGGATTTTTAACTGGATCAACAAGCCAGAGTATTCCGCCGAATATTATCATCCCCAATATCATAGAAACGGGAATTCTCCAATTAACAACACCGATTGCAATCAGAAACACTCCGCCGATAATAACGGCTAATGCTGAAGTTTCCCCAATCGATCCACCTATATTGCCCCAAAAGAGAGGGGATAAGGATGTATGAATTTGATCAAATTTCATTGAAGCGAGCGGAGTTGCTGTTGTTGTTGCATCTAATGCAAAGTTCGGGATTGTCCATGTCGTCATTGCTACCGGAAAAGAGGCTTGCAAAAAAGCTCTTCCTGCTAAAGCGGGATTAAAAATATTATATCCTAATCCGCCAAAAACTTCTTTACCGATTCCGATTGCGATAACCGCACCGATTATTGTTCCGAATAAAGAAAAATTAGGAGGAAGTATAAGTGCTAAAAGCAAACCGGTTATTACTCCGCTTCCGTCACTAATAGTAATTTTTCTTTTTCTGATGTATTTGATTAACGCTTCTGTTCCTAAAGCTGTGCCGATACTAAATCCGATGATAACAAGTTGATACCATCCGAAAAAGAGTACAGCCGAAACAACAGAAGGAATCAATGCTGCTACTACAAGCCACATTGCATATTGAGTCGACCAGCGCGAATGAATATGAGGCGAGCTTGTGAGTTCTAATCTATAAGAAGGATTTTCTGTAACTGTTTCCATTTATTACTTTGTTGATTCAATAAATTCTGAATTTATATTTCTTTCACTTTAAAAATTATTTTGCTTTTTCCATTACTTTCTTTTTACCAAGTCTTATCCACTGAACAAGCGGAATATTAGCGGGACAAGTATATGCACATGTACCGCATTCCATACAAACACGAATATCGAGAGCCTCAGCCTCTTCAATTTTACCGAGCTGGCTGTAACGCGCTAATTTTGTTGGAATAAGATTAACTGGACAAGCTTCAACACATTTACCGCATCTTAAACAGGGTGTTTCCGGTTTTTCGGCAACTTCTTGCTTTGTTAGAACAAGTATTCCTGATGTAGCCTTCATAACCGGCGCAGAAAAATCGTATTGAGAAACTCCCATCATCGGACCGCCAACTACTACTTTTATAGCGTCATCTGTAACTCCGCCGCAATAGTTTAGAACTTCATCAATCGGGGTACCGACACGGACAATCAAATTTTTACTCTCTTTAATTCCATTTCCCGTTATTGTAAGAGCGGCAGTAATAGAAGGCTCACCTTTAACCACAGCTAAATAAATTGAAACGGCTGTTCCGATATTTTGAACAATTATTCCGGAATCTAACGGCAATTTACCTGGAGGAACTTCTCTGTTTGTTAATGCTTTTATAAGCATCTTTTCGGCACCTTGCGGATATTTAGTTTCAACTGCTTCAACTGAAATATTGTTAAAAGTTTTAGCCGCTTTTTTCATTGATTCAATAGCAAGCGGTTTGTTGTCTTCAATTCCGACAATTCCTTTTTCAACTCCGGTTGCTTTCATGATAAGTTGAAGTCCTGCCAAAACCGCTTCGGGCTGTTCGAGCATGTAGCGGTAATCTCTTGTAAGATAAGGCTCACATTCGCAGCCGTTTAGAATTATGTAGTCAATCTTTTTATCTTTTGGAGGAGAGAGTTTAACTGATGCGGGGAATGCAGCCCCTCCTTGCCCAACAATTCCGACAAGCCGAACACGTTCAATTATTTCTTCAGCAGAAATAGTTTCACCGTTTAACGTAGGAAGAAAATCAAATTCTTCAATCTCAGTAGGTTCAATAATTATAGATTCTTTTGGAAATCCGGATGTATTAACAGTCGTTGTTACTGCAGTTACTTTTCCGGTTACGGGACTGTGAATTGGTGATGAAACTACACCCTGAGCCTCTGCGATTACCGATCCTGTTTTAACCTCACTCCCTTTTTTTACTAAAGATAAAGCAGGTTTACCAAGATGCTGTGATAATGGAACAATAATCCTCTTCGGAAGGGGCATTATTTCAAAAGGTTTATCTTTTGATGGTTGTTTATATTCCGGCGGATGTACACCGCCTTTAAATGTTTTATGTTTTGAAAAAGAAAACATCATTTTATCCGATATTCATTAATAGCTCCCCATGTAGCCATAAACTATGCCAATTTACAAGAGTAAAAAGTTTTGTTTTTAGTGAAATTTCAAAGAAAAGTTAGAAGACTTTTCAAATATGAAAAATCTTTTTTCCATAGAATGGAAAGGAAAAGATTGCTTTTTATCAATGATAACTAATAGACAAATAACTAAATTCAATTTGCTTTTGCAGAAAATGTTAATGTTGAAACGATGTCAGAAAAACATCCGCAAAGTTTTAAAGACTACTTGTCTTTTTCGTTTTTTTGATTTTGTATATTTGGAGTGTGCACATAATAATCTTTGCATTTTTATATTAACTCAATAGGGGATTATGTCCTTAAACTTGATAACTAAACTGTTAGTTTTATTATTACTCCCATTACTGTTTACTGCTGTTAGTTGTAATAAACCAACTGAGCCGCCGCCACCCGAGAAGTATTTTTTAGAAATTAATGGAGCAGATGCTAATATAAAATGAAAGAATTTAGGATGAATAGAAGAATAAGTCTATTGCTGATATTAGTCACTATTTTATTAATTGCATCGTTTAGTTGTAAAAATAATCCTTCCCAACCTCCGGAAAAGGAAACGGATTGCTCCTTCCCGCCCGGAAACAGAAATTTTTCCTGGCATGCCGATACTGTTGCCATCTTCCCTTCATTTATGGGTGGTGTTTGGGCTTTTTCAGACTCAGATGCTTATGTTATGGGTTCTATTTTTTTAAGAGATGATGATGGTAATTTGCAAGGATATTTTGGACTACATTGGAATGGAACTAATTGGGATAAAAATATTAATGGTACTGTTTTCGAAATTAACCATGACAGTAGAGATGTTACCGGAGATGATTTTTACATGGTATCAGCAGGAATGTAAGGTTATAATAATCCCAGAGCAGCTATAGGTGAGTTTGACAACAAAACTAAAAAATGGAAAAGTTTTTTGTTTGAAACTGCCGGGGAATTATACTCAGTATGGACAGACAAAAATGGCTATTTTATTGCCGGCGGAAGTAACGGAATGGTTTACATTAAGGATGGTTACTCATCATCATGGAATTATATTAAAGCTCCAACCGATTTCAGTTTTTTCGACATTGATGGAATAAACAAAAATGAAATTTATTTATTGGGTTATAAAAACTATGTCACAGGTGAAGGTCATCGCCAATTATGGAAATATTATAACGAAAATTGGATCAAACTCATCGATACCGAGGATACCCTTAGTTCATTCATTAATTTTCAAGGTGTTTCATATGATATAAATGATATTGCTGCTTTAAGATGTGAAATTACTGATTCATTATATTTATTCCTGATTGGGAATGAATCCTTTCGATTAAATTCTTACAAACACACTACGAATTATTTTACTGAAAATCTTAAAGAATTTGGTTTGCCAAATTTTTCTTCGGCTGTAGATATACGACTCTTTTCATTGAATGATTTTTTTGTCGGAGGTTATTATTTCACTTTATATCATTGGAATGGTTTTGATTTTAAAAAAATTGAGCCATTTCCATACTTTTCAAATAGTAACCCAAAAGGTAGGATTGTAAAAATAACCAAAAGCAGTTCCGGTAAAATCTGGATACTAATTGAAACAACTTCACAAACTTTTCAAATATTGCAAGGAGAAATATGATATGAAATGGAAAAAAAACTTGCCCCCACGGCTGTCGAGAACCACTTCTCGACATGGGATAACAATCTCACAGACTTTTTTTAGCGGTGAGACGAGCTAATTAGTAAAGTACATCCATTAAATCATTTAACTCGATATTTCCGAAATATTCTTTTACCTCTACTTTTTGTAATGTGTTAAATAATTCATCTCTATCATACTTAAGTCCTGTAAGCAAATCTTCAATTTCAGCAACATCATTTTGACCAAAGAAATCGCCATAAATTTTTACGCTTTCGATTAGTCCGTTTTCTACTTGCAAACGAATATCGATTTCACCGATTGGAAATCTTTTTGTTTTCTGAAGATTAAACTTTGGAGAAAGACCATAATTCCATTCCCATGTTCTATATTTTTTATCGGCGAGTTCGGTTACCTTCTGCCAATCTTCATCAGACAAAATTAATTTTGGAATTTCGCTAAATCCTTCAAAAATATTATCAAGCAGCGTTTGGCGGAATTCTTCAGTTGTTAACTTTTGTTCCATATATTCGCTGATATTTGCAACACGACTTCGTACCGATTTAATCCCCTTCGATTCAATCTTTCCGATTTTAACATTAAGCGCAGAGACAACATTATCAATAGCGGAATCAAAAAGGAGCGTTCCATGACTAAACATTCTGTCTTTATTTGTGAACTGAGCATTTCCCGAAATCTTTTTTCCATCAACAAGAATATCATTACGCCCGCTTAATTCAGCATTAACACCAAGTTTATGAAGCACATTGATTACAGGTCCGGTAAACTCTTTGTAATTGTTAAAATGTTTCGGGTCATATTTTGTGATAAAGCTGAAGTTTAAGTTTCCGTGATCGTGATAAACCGTTCCACCACCGGAAATTCTTCTTACAACATGAATATTATTTTCACGAACATATTCATGGTTAATCTCTTCAAGCGTATTCTGGTTTTTCCCGATTATAATTGACGGTTCATTAATATAGAATAGTAAATATGTTTCACTTATATCGACATTGCGAAGACAATATTCTTCAAGAGCTAAGTTTAAATATGGATCGTGGTTATTTTTATTATCGATAAAAAGCATAAGACTCCGTTAGTTTTATTTAAGTCACCTTACGCAGATGTCATGCTGTACGCCGTGGCGAATCATTTCAGCATCTAAATATTATTGGAAAACAGATTCTGAAACAATTCGCCCTGGCGAACAGAATGACAAGTAGTCTTTTTTTTCATATCTTCTGCGTAAGGTCAGTTATTTGATTAAAATTAATTCAATTTGCGGATTTGTTAAATATTCGCATCCATCTTTTGTAACAACAATTTCTTCTTCCATTGTTACAACACCATGTCCTTCAACAAAAAGTCGAGGTTCAATCGTATAGATTTGATTCTCCTCAATAGGAAGAAAAGGAAGATTTCCGTATCGCTCCCAACGAGGGAAAAATCCGCCACCGCCATCGTGCGCTGTTCTACCAAGCTGATGTCCGAGTCCGTGCTGATATTCGGCATATCCGTTTTCAACAATAAAATTTCTTGCAGCATCATCAACTTCACAACCTTTTAATCCGGGACGAACCACAGCTTTTGCTTTTTTAATTGCCGTTTTTAAAACATCAAATCCGCGCTGAACCTCAGTCGGAGCCGTATCCTCACCATCGCGAAGTATGTACCATGTTCTTTGCATATCGGAACAATAGCCTTTATACTTTACTCCGAAATCCATATTTATGATATGTCCCTTTTCGACTTTTCTATTGGTGGGACCTGCGTGAGCGCCTGCTGTATCGGGTCCTGTGAATACCGAAGGACAATGATCTTCTGCCCAGGCGAGACCGAGACCTCGAGCAAAAATTCTTTCTTTAACAAATTGCGCTATTTCGATTTCAGTTTTTCCGGGTTTTATAAATTCAGTAGCTTCAACAAAAATTTCTTCAGTATGATTAACTGCAATTTTCATTAATTCAATTTCAGAAGACGATTTTCTTCCCCTCAAAGAGGCAATTATTTCTTCAGAAGAAACAAATCTATCTACGAAAGAAGTTCCCTCTAAATGCTTTTTCAGAATAACATAAAGCCCATGTGTAAGTCCATCGGCAAGGTTTGAATTTAATGAATAATTAAGAGCAATCTTTTGCGGATTCTCTTTTGATAAGTATTCATGTAGAGGTTCTTTTACTGATTGCAAATATCCTATAACATTTTTGTAAGTACCGACCATCTTCATATTTGGGACTTCAAGTGAGCCTACAATAGCGGTTGTATCTCCGTTTCTATTTATAAGAAAAGCAGATTGCCACGTTGCATTTGTCCCGACTACCATTTCCATGGCGGGGTCGCGCATAGTTCCGCTTTCACGGACGAAAGTCATCCATAAATCAATATCTTTTTCATTAAGTATTGATATAGCCTGCTGAATTTTTTCGGTTACTAAATTTGTACTCACATCAAACCTCTAATTTTCTTTTATGTAAATCTAAGTTATTTTGAGGAAAAATATTATTTATTTACCGCACTCAGTAATTTTATAATTGAATAACTCCGATATTTATAGCAGAGTACGGGGCATTATCAAACTTACAGATTTTAGTCCAAAAACGACTTGCTTCTGTGGCTAAAGCCAAAGTGTATCCGACATATTTAACTTCGTCATAAATGACGGACTTAATTCATAATCGATGTTGTACAATTTATACTATGAGACCTGTTAATCGAAATTAAATACTTTTAAGCTTAATCACTTAAAGACATTGAAAATATTTTTTATTAAATTAGCTGAAAGAAAAACTTATCCACATTATTTTAATATCAGATGCATGACTACGGTATAATCAGAGAAATAGTTATTATCCTTGCGGTTTCACTCCCCATACTTTTTTTATTTAAGAAAGTAAACATACCAAGCATTATAGGCTTTCTAATTGCCGGTGTAATTATCGGTCCATTTGGTTTTAAGCTGATTGACGATACTTCAAAAATTGAAGTGATGGCGGAAATCGGTGTTATTTTATTAATGTTCACTATCGGACTTGAATTTTCAATTGAGAAGTTAATCAAGATGAAAGACCTTCTTTTCTATACAGGAGGATTTCAAGTATTGGGAACAATTGCAGTTGCCGGAATTTTGTTTTATAGTTTTGGTGTAAGCATTAATCAAGCTATCTTTTTAGGAATGCTGATTTCACTATCAAGCACTGCCATAGTCTTGAAAATTCTTGTCGATAAAAATGATTTGAGTGCCCCTTACGGAAAAATATCATTGAGCATATTGATTTTCCAAGATTTAGCTATCGTGCCGATGCTTATATTACTGCCTGTTCTAAGTGCAACAGGGAATGTAAGTTTTTTAGCTGTTTCAATTCAGATGCTGATTTCGTTTGGGTTAGTTGCGGTTATTATTCTTCTCGCTAAGTTTTTAATTCCCAAATTACTTTTTCATATCGCGAACTTAAGAATACGTGAAGTATTTACGATTGGTATTTTATTGTTTGTTCTCGGTATTTCATACATGACAGAGATGGTGGGATTATCATTCAGTATAGGTGCTTTTATAGCGGGAATAATAATATCCGAATCAGAATTCAGTTATGAAATAGTAGCCGAAATTCTTCCATTTAAAGATGCTTTTAATAGTCTCTTTTTCGTCTCGGTTGGATTGTTATTAAATGTTCAATTTATTCTTGAAAATCCGGTTATAGTTTTTCCAATTATTTTAGGCATAATAATAGTCAAAAGCGGTATTATTCTTTTAATTGTAAAAGCTATGAAGTATCCTGCAAGGGTAGGTATTATGGCGGGATTCAGTTTAGCACAAATCGGTGAATTCTCTTTTATCTTAGCTCAAGCCGGAATGGGTTATGAATTAATCAGTAAAGAATTTTTTAACGCTTTCCTCGCAGCATCAATCTTTACAATGATATTAACACCATTTATGATTCAGATTGCTCCATTTTTTGCATCAAAAGTTTCTTTCCTTGACGGGAAAAATATCGTCTTAAACGAAGATGAAAATGATGTTGAAGAATCAACATTAAAAAATCATGTTGTGATTGTAGGCTTTGGGTTAAACGGGAAAAATCTTGCAACTGTTTTGAAGGAGACCGGAATTCAATATATAGTTATTGAACTAAATCCCGAAACAGTACTTCGACAAAAATCGCTTGGCGAAAATATTCTTTATGGAGACAGCACTAAAAAAGAAATTCTTCATAAGACACACATCCACGAGGCCAAAGTAATAGTTTTTGCAATATCAGATCCAAGTTCAACGCGAGCATCTCTTAAAGTGGTTAAGCAGATGAATCCACATGTTTATGCGATTGTAAGAACCCGTTACATTAGTGAAATAGAGGATTTAATGAAACTTGGGGCCGATGAAGTTATACCTGAAGAATTTGAAACATCACTCCAGATATTCGGAAAAGTATTAACACAATATCATATTCCGCTAAACGTCATAGCAAAACAAACCGCATTGTTGAGAGGTCAATCTTATAAAATGATGCGCCACTCAGGAAATGAGGCACCACAATATTATCACCTTGATGAAATCCTCGCACAAGGTTTAACCGACACATTTTTTGTCTCTGAAAATAATAAGTTTATCGGTAAAACATTAAAAGAAATTAATCTTCGGGCAGTTACCGATGCTACAATAATAGCCATTGTACGCGGAAGTAAGACAATCTCCAATCCATCAGGAAAAGAAAAAATTTTTTATAATGATACAATCGTAATAACCGGTACCCACATGGCGGTTGATAAGGCGTTCGATTATTTGGAAGATGAAAAGAGTTGAATTAAAAATCACAAACCAAACTCCTTAATCACAAATATTCCTAAACTCATTGTGAAGATAAATCCGATTGTTGTAATCACAATGATATTTCCCGCAAGTTTTTCGTTTGAACCCATCGCTCCGGCCATGATAAAACTGACTACTGCAGTCGGGCAGGCAAAAAGTACAAATAAAATCATTAAATCATTTCCTTTATAACCGAAATAGAAAGCCGCCAACGTAAATATTACCGGATAAAAAACTATTTTTAATACCGATGATAAAACAGCCGGAAGAGTTGAAGTTTTTACTGAATTCCAATTTAGCGATCCTCCAATTCCAATTAATGCTAGCGGCAACGAGATTGAAGCTATATAAGAGATCGTTTTATTAACAAATTCATAAGGTCTAATTTCGAAATAAGAAACGGGAATCGAAAAAATAACGGCAAGGATTAACGGGTTTGTAATTATATCTTTTATACTCTTTGTAACAGAAATACTCCCTTCCTTTCTGAAAGGAAGATATAATGCAATGATTGCAAGAATATTATATAACGGAAGTAAAAACCCAAGTATTAACGCTGCTTTTGCTGCTCCTGCCGAACCGGAGACGTTTAATATTACCGCAAGTCCTACGATTGCAAAATTCCCCCTAAAACTCCCTTGAACAAAAGCTCCTTTATTCTTTAAATCATGAATATAGAATTTTGAAATAAAAAGACTAATCAAAAAGGAGGCAAATGTGGCAACGTAAATAAATGTAATCATTCCGAAATCAATTGCTTCACTAATGCGTAATACCGACAACTTTGAAAAGATAAAAACCGGAAGTGCAATGTTATAGACTAATTTTGACGAAACTTTAATAAAGCTGTCATCAATAAAATTTTTTGTTCGGAGGAAAAGTCCGATTACAACTAATATAAATACCGGCGCAATTGTGTTTGCTGAAAAGAGTAGATTGTCCAACAAATTATTAAGACCTAAAAAAAAATTATTTTATGCACAAAGTTACAAAATATGAGTAGAACAGCTATTATTTGAGGTGATATTTTAGTTTTATCGAGCACCAAAATAATGATTTCAAAAAAGACTAAACTTCTCAATGTTTTTTTCGATAATAGCCTCGTATAACTATCTTTAAATAAGAAAGATGAGATGTTCGAAGATCAGCAAATAAATAATATTGCATTTAGTGGCGATGAGGTTATAAGTAATCCCGTTTCAGAAGAAGTGATGCTTGAAAGGGATTTGGGAAAATTTAATAAAGTTGGCAGAGATTATTTTCATGTTGAATTAAGACGCGAAGTAGATCTGCTGGCTAGTATTAAAAACAGTTCCAGGTTTTATAATCTTCAACTACCTGCTAACTTAAATGAATTCTTCATTAGACATGAGGAATCGGCATTATTTTGGATTTTCGAAATTCCACTTCTGAGCTATCTAGAAGAGCATACTAAAAATCAACTTGGAACAAAGAGCGCAATTTATGATTATAAATTAATCAAAGATTATTTTTCAAAATGGGCAATTGCGAAAAATGAGGGGCAGAAGAAGATGCTGGCAAACTCCACGATGAGTCTTTTACGTAAAGAAGGGAACTCGGGAGTTATTTTAAATTCGATTTTTATGGCAGTCTTGTATTCATTCGAACCAACATTACAAAACCCGATTAAAGCAGTTGATGAATTTAAGAAAGTAATAATGTCGCCGGCGGTCTCAAAAATGGCTGACAAATTTAAGATTGAGCTATACTATTTGATGGAAGTTTATTCCGGTTTTGCTTATCTGTCTGTCTTCAATTATTACGATTCATCAATCCATTTTACGGAAGCACTGAAACATAATCCTTATGGAATGACTGCAAAGCTGTATTTATCATACACCTCAATAAAAATGCAGCAAAACGAAATAGCAGGCTATCTGTTAAAAGAAATTTACAGTTACGATTTATATAGACTTATGTATGCCGTAGAAAACAGTAGCACGGCGATGTTTATATACTTTTTGAGAAATCCGATTATTAAAAACATTTTCTATTATCCTCCATTTGCTATACATATAGATACCATAACTGACAAGTTGAATGAATCTCCGGTATCAGATTATTCAAAATTTGTAAAACTTAGAGATAAAATTAATCTATTGGAAAAACTTCAACTCGAAGGTTACTATTCTGATGATATTAAAAAGAACATTACATTTTTAACAAAAATGATTGGAAATTCAGAGGAGACGAAGCATGTTTTCTTTATAGCCTCATTGGATCATTTTAAAGAAAAATATAATAAGACCATTGAATTAATTGAAGCAGCCGTAAACGAAAAATTCCACACTGAATATAGACCGCAATTAGAACTTTTTGATGCTAAAATTAAAGATAACGGTATGGTTATCGAACAATTCATGAAGGAGCTTCAAGACGCCAAAAATGATCTAAAGACAAAGTTAAAAGAGGTTATATCTAAGCTCGAAAAAATCACATACGAAAATATTAGTGTAGTTGAGAACAGATTAAATAATCTTCATTTGGAAAAAGAATATGACCCGAATGTATCATTCCAAAATTCGATGACATATAATTTTATTATTGCATTAACCGTCTTTCTTATTGGCGGTTTTGCGGGGTATTCAAACAACCTTAATAATAGTTCCGGTACTTTTGATGGTACAATGGGGACGATATTATTTACCGGAATTAAATGGTCGATGCTGACTTTTGGAATTGGGTTTTTAATTTCATTGGTATTCTCAGGTTTTGTTCTTTTAGAACGCTCTAACCAGAAGCAGAGATTGCTTCAGAAAATCAGTGCTTATAAAAATGAAAAAGACAGAAAAATTGAATACGTTAAGAAAGAAGCCGAGATGAAAGAAAAATCAATCACGGAAAACTTCAATGACAGAATTGAACTTCATAAAGCATCAATAGAAGACCTCAAACGTCGTAGAGCAGCTGATGAAATAGCATTTAGAGAAGAAGCAGAATCCAAAATAGAACCGATAAGAGCAAGTCTAAGAAAAATTTTAGAAGAAACATGATCGCATAAAAATAAAGAAAACACTTCGTTTTAAGTCACCGACTCAGCGTTTCAACACAATTTACCTCCAAGCCAGAAATAAAGTCTCACAAAATTAATCCAATCTAAAACCCCAATAATAGCATGTTGGCTAATATTGGACAGCCATTCACTAAAAAGAGAGAAATATTGAGACAAAATGGAGAATAATGAGAGAATTGCATTTCGGCATGGAAATGGGAAATAGAGTTGATATTTATAGGATTTTTTTTGCAAGATAGAATAAAAGCTAAGCAATCTTCTCTGATTAAGTTGTGTAATGATCATAAATAATTGAATAACAATTTTTTGAATAAAGGAGTAATTAGAGATTAGATGATGATCACTCAGAAGATATTTTCCAGACTAAACTCTGCCAGAAAAAACAATGAAGATATTAGCGTTTTATTTGATATGAAAGACACTTGCCGAATTCAGAACAATAAATGTTATGGTAAATATGAAAAATAACAAACATCCAGAAGCAATTTTTATTCAACTAAATACATACTGTAATGCAACATGCATAAATTGCCCACATGTATTTACTTATAAAACAGTGCATCCAAAAGGAAGCATGAATGAAAAAACTTGGAAAAAAATTCTTAATGATCTGATTGAAATGAATTATGGTGGTCAGGTTGGTTTTTATCTTCACCATGAACCACTGATTGATGTTACTTTATATGATAAAATTAAAGATATTAATTTAAGAACAAATGCTCATGTAGTAATCTCGACAAATGGGGCTCTATTAAATAAGGAACACAGAAAAAAACTTATTGAAGCTGGGC
Source organism: Ignavibacteriales bacterium (assembly GCA_020061995.1). The sequence continues at coordinate 140,546 of JAGUXE010000166.1, forward strand.
CTAGAAAAGTTCATATAAATATCAATTCGGGCATTGAAGAAGAATATGAAAGGTCAATGGGCCTAAATTTTAAAAGTACAATTGAAAATGCTCAAAATTTTATTAAAGAGGCGGAAGGGGCAATTAGTGTTGAGATTAATTGTCCGGTTATGGAGGGTTATGATGTTAAATCGCTAGAACAACTTTTCCCTTCTACGAAAGTAAATCTGGATTATTATGCAAATTCTAGAGGTGGTTTGATTCCTGATCTTTATGGAAAAGTTAAGGGGAGTCGTTTTAAGATCGAAGAATATTGCGTACAACCCTCACAAAATTTCAATATTCTTTTTGATGGCACTGTTATTTTGTGCTGTATCGATTGGATGCATGAATCCAAGGAGGATTATGGGAATATAAATGATTCTTCGATTGCCGAACTATATTCAAAAGTATGTGAAGAGGAAGAAGGTTTTAAAAAGGGAGATTATTCAAAGTATAACATGTGTGATATTTGTTCAGAAGAGATGGGGTTTAATAAAAAATCTAGCAAAATAACTAAACTAAAAATACTCATTACAAACCATCATTTATTAGATTATACCGGGTCAGAAGTGTACACGCTAACTTTAACAGAGCAACTATTAAAGTATGGTCATGAAGTTGTTATTTACTCGAAATATGTTGATAAGATAGAGGGAGAGTTTCTAAATCTAAATGTCCCAGTTGTCAATCATTTAGAAGAAATTAAAGAATTACACTTTGATATAGCACATGTTCACCATAACATTAATGCGGCTGAGGTAAGATATTTTTTCCAAAATCTTCCCATTGTCTATTTATCTCATGGGGTTCTTCCATTTTTGGAACAACCATCAATATTTAATTTAGGAATTACACATTATGTAGCTGTTAGCGAAGAAGTGAAAAACAACTTAGTTTCAAATGGAATTCAGGAAAATGATATTAGCATGGTTGGAAATATCATAGACACTCATAAGTTTAGTTCATTTAAAACGGTAAATAGTTTTCCCCAAAAAGCACTAGTTGTAAGTGCAAAAATTGGTGATGAAAAAAAGAAACGAATTGAGCAAGCGTGCAGCTATTTAGGAATTGAATGTAAATTTGTTGGTGGGAGAAATGGAGAAGTCAAGCGTGAACACATTGCTGATTTGATAGTTGAAGCGGATGTTGTCTTTTCTTTAGGTCGTGGGGCAATAGAGGCTATGTTATGTGAAAGAAATGTAATTGTCTATGATGAAAACGGAGGTGATGGATTAATCACTAAAGATAATTTTGATGAAATACGAAAACATAATTTTTCCGGGAGAAGATTTCACAGAGATTTTTCTATAGAAGAATTAATTTCGCTACTAAAAGATTGTCCGCAAAACGATGTTAGATATGTAAAAGATAAAGCATACGAATTATTTGCCGCAGAAAAGGTAATTCATAAACTCACAGCTATTTATATAAAAACTATACAAGAATTTATTAAAGATGACTCTGTTGACTTTAAAATGTTAGAAAGCTTTTATAAATCACTGCAAGATACCAGAGACTACACGAAAATTGTATCCCAAAGAAAATTATCACTAAATAATGTTAGCAGTGAAAAACAAATATCGACAAAAGAAATCTTATTTAAGTACAATTCAAAAGTAGATAAGCTGTTGCGTAGATCTGCCAGGGCAAACAATGTTAAAAGTCAAATGCAGTTGGTTGACAAACAGTATGACGTATTAATACCAATTTACAATGCATATGAGCAAGTAAAAGTATGTGTCGAAAGTGTTTTGAGAAATACAAAATCTATTCATAAAATATATTTGCTTGATGATGCAAGTCCGGATAAAAATATTCTACCAATGCTGAATGCATTTGCCGAAAATGACAATCGTGTTATAGTTGTTTCGGCAAAAAAAAACCTTGGTTTTGTTGGCAATATGAATGTTGGTTTTAAGCTTTCTAATAATGATGTAATAATCTTGAACTCAGATACCGAAGTAACACCCAATTGGATAGAAAAATTAAATCTATGTGCTCAATCAGATTTTCAAATAGGGATTGTTTCACCATTATCTAATAACGCAACAATACTCTCCGTCCCCGAGTTTAACGCAAATAATAAACTTCCAAAGGATATATCGGTTGATCAATTTGCAAAAATTGTAGAAGAATGTTCAAATAAAGATTATCCCGAATTACCTACCGCAGTAGGTTTTTGCATGCTTATTAAAAGGGAAGTCCTAAATAAAATAGGTTACTTCGATGAAATATTTGGGTTAGGGTACGGAGAAGAAAATGATTTTTGCGAACGGGCTAAAGAAAATGGATACAAAATAGTTTGTTGCGATAATCTTTATGTCCATCATTATGGCGAAGCCTCTTTTTCATCTGTGGAGCAAATTAGTGAGAGGAGAAAAACCAATCAATTAAAACTTGAAAGTAGATGGCCAAACTATGCGAAAGAAATATTTGGATTTTGTAGAACAAATCCATTAAGACGAATACAAGAGAAGATATATTTCGACATAAATAAGCATAATTCATCTCCGCATGTATTGAATGTGATTCATAGTTATAATGCGCCCGGTGGTACGGAGTTGCATACTTCTGATGTAATGGAAAGAATAAAGGATTCATTTAGGTTTAGCATAATGTATCCGGCTTCTCTAGGCCTTGATTACACAGACGCAAAAACAAGCATCAATAAGCAAGGTATTCGAGAAATAAAAATCGCCAAAGAGAATAATCTCGCTGTGGAATATTTTAATGGTATGCCTGGAGATTTAACAAGTGAATTGATAGAGCAAAATTTTGTTAATTTCCTTCAAGGTGGTGATTATAACATTGTCCATTTTCAACATCTTCTAAATTGGTCATCGCTTTTGCTTCCGCTGATAGTAAAAAAGTTAAATAAGAAAGTGATAATTACTCTTCATGATTATTATTTAATGTGTCCCGAGTTCAATATGATATTCCCGGAAACTCTCTCCAGATGTAATAAACCATTCGCGAGTTCAACCGATGAAGAGTGTCTATATTGTTTAGGAAGTAAGCGAAGAAGAAGAATTCCTAAGAATGCACAATCGCTTTCTAATTATTTATTTGAAAGACATGAAATTATCAAGAACATTTTCAAGAATTCTGATTTGCTAATTTCTCCTTCTGAATTTGTAAAGCAAAAATTTATTTCAGCTTATGGGGATGATGTTGCTCACAAAATAAAAGTTCTTTCGCACGGAATACACCCACTAAAAAAAGTAAACCGCCCGAAATTTGAAAAATATTTATATGTCGGTTTTCTAGGAAACGTTACGACGATCAAAGGCGCAAATATATTGCTTGCGCTAGGTAAAAGACTCGTTGGAAAAGATATAAGACTGGAAGTTTTCGGAAATGTTGCAGTAGAATTCAGTGCTTTACTCCAAGAGGTAGGAATCAAGATTCACGGTGGTTACGAACGTGAAAAACTATACAAATTAGTAAAACATATTCAATTAATTATTATTCCTTCAATTTGGGATGAAACATTTTGTCTTACTCTTTCTGAAGCCATGGAGCTGGGAATTCCAGTCATCGCTTCTGATTCTGGAGCTATGAGTGAAAGAATAATCGAGGGTGAAACGGGGTTCTTGTTCAAAACAGGCAGCGCTTACGATTTAGAGAACAAACTTTTCAAGCTTTTGGCCAATCCCTTTCTGCTAGAAAAGGTTCAGAAAAACCTTGCCCAACTTAAAATTAAAACCATTGATGAAAACGCAGAAAATTATAGATCAATTTACAATGATGTTTTAAACTCAATCAACAAGACTGTTATTAATTCCTCAAAAAAATTAGACTTATACGACCACAGGGTAATCACAACATCAATTGTGGTCTTAACATACAATGCGCTAGAGTACACTAAAAAGTTTTACCAATCTTTGGTCGATTCAAAGGTCAAAGATTATGAGCTAATTATAATTGATAATGCGAGTACTGATGGAACAATAGAATATTTAAAGAGGAGTTTTGTTGGAATCACAAATGCTGTGGTTCTCTTCAATGAAAATAACTTAGGCTTTCCAGCCGCAGTTAACCAAGGAATTAATGAAGCGAAGGGAAAATACATTGTTATAGTAAATAACGATATTGTTCTGACAAAAGGTTGGATTGAGCGCATGATAGAAATTGTTGAATCTAATTCAAGAATTGGCCTTGTTGGTCCAATCAGCAACGATGTTAGCGGTTTGCAAAAAGATAAAAAAGCAAACTACAAATCAATTGATAATATGCATAAATATGCAGCAAAAGTTGCAGAGGAAAACAAAGGGGAAATCCTACAGTTCCCACGAGTTGCGTTTTTATGTACATTAATTAAAAAGGAAGTTATCGACAAAATCGGTGGACTTGATGAACGTTTTTCTCCTGGTAATTATGAGGATGATGACTTCTGTTTGCGCGCACAACTTGCCGGTTATAAAACAGTAATTGCAAAAGATGTATTCATTCATCATTACGGTTCGAAAAGTTTTAAGGCAAATGGTAATGCAGCTTATCAAGAACGACTTGATATTAACCGTGCCAAATTTGTTGATAAATGGGGAGTAACCCCTGAAGAAATTTGGCTTGAAAACAAACAAGTAAAACCCCGTCAAATTTTTTATCCGATAAAGAAAGATTTGTTCGCTCAATTGTTTGAACGTACCAATGTTCATATTGCCGATAATGAACTCGTTCTTGCTGAAGAAGCAATATCAAAAGCTATTGATAACTTTATTTCGGGAAATGGAAAAATTGAGAGATCTGAATTACTTGACCTAGCCGGAAATATCTGTCTTGCAAACGGTAATCCGGAAAAAGCTCAAGAATATTTTTCGTTAGAGTTAGATTTAATTCCTTCATCTTCTTCCGCGTGTCTTGGTTTAGGAAATGTGTTTATCGGCTCTGAACAATTCGTTAACGCAAAAACAATGATCGAGTGGGCTGTTAAAAATGATCAAACAAACAAGGTTGCAAAAAATAGATTAAGTGAAATTAATCAACTTCTTGGTTATGCACCAAACCACAATTCTTTGTTTGAAAACAGTGTTGATGAAGATCGAACAGAGTCTATTCTACAAAATATTGTTGATCTATTTGTTGCAGATAAATATGATGAAGCAAGAATGATGGTAGAAGAAAATAATGAACAGCTTACCCAATACGTTGATAGCTTTGACAACGATGGAGACAAAGCTGAATATTACAATATGAAAGGTTTTATCTACTTATCGGTGGATAATAATTTGGCTCGTGAATGCTTTGAAAAAGCCCTCGGTTTTAATCAAACTTCATCACAAGCATGTGTCGGTTTAGGCGAATTATTCTTTCTTGATAATATGCTCAACGAAGCGAAAACTATGTATGAGTGGGGAGTATTCAATGACCCGACAAATCAACTTGCAGTAAACGGACTTGCAAAATTAAATGAACTACTCGGCTTCGAATTAGCCCATAATACTTTAGTAAAAGAAATTGTTTTTGAAGATGTTTTTATGGAAGCGGCGGAGCTGTACAAAAAATCACAATTTCATGAGGCAATAGAATTTATTGAACAACATGTAAATAGTTTATCAGTTTTACTTGATAATGGAGTTACAAATGTTGAACTCTCAACCCTTTTTAATCTAAAGGGATTTTGCTATCTCGGCTTAAGTGATGAAGAAAACGCAGAAGCTGCTTTTGGAAAATCTATAAATATTAATCCGGAATCATCACAAGCCTGTGCAGGTATAGGAGTCGTTTTTCTTTCACAAGGAAGAACTAATGATGCAAAAACAATGCTTGAATGGGCTTTAAAAAATGATAACACCAATGCCATTGCAAAACCAACACTTGCTAAAGTGAATGAAATGTTGGGTTTCACTTTGCATCA